>NZ_CP038469.1:2722783-3025315 GCF_004684345.1 Citrobacter tructae | reverse complement strand
GCTATGTATTCGCCGCCGATGTGCAGCATCACGACAAGGCGGCGTAATCAGGCATCAGTCATTGCAGTTTTTAACTCTGCCAGCGTTTTCGCGCCGTCTATCGCGTTGGCGCACAGCAAACTGGCCCGCGCGCAGGCGTGTGCTAGCCGGATGCTCTCTTCCAGTGAGCAGCGCTCATGACAGCCATACAGGAAACCGGCGCAAAACGCATCTCCCGCCCCGACGCTGCCAACGATCTCCTCCTGCGCCAGGTATTGTGATGGGATCCAGACGCCCTCCCGATCCGGCGCTTCACCCCAGGCACCTTCCGGGCAGTGGATCACCACCCGTTGGCGCACGCCTGCATCCAGCAGTTCGCGCGCGGCAGTGGCGATGTGCGGGATATGCAGCTCGCCGTTGGGCTGACGAATTTCCAGCCCGCTAAACTCCCCGGCCTCCAACTCGTTAATCACCAGATAGTCGAGATGGCGCAGCGCAGGCATCACCAGCGGCTGGTAGCGCGGGTCGCCCTTGCGTGAGACCAGATCCAGCGATGTTTCAAAGCCGTTGTCGCGCATTTGCGCCAGTAGCCGTGCGCTACGAGTGCCAAATTCCACATCTGGCATATCCAGACTGTCGAGCAGCAGCAGATAACCGAGATGGAAGATTTTCATCGAAGTATCCAGTTGCTCAAAGGCGGGAAGATCCAGCAGCCGGTTGGCGCCGGGTGAGTGGAAAAAGGTGCGCTGACCGCTCGGGTCGGTCATTACCTGCGACATCGAGGTGGGCGCGAAAGTGGTGCGCTGCACGTGCTGACGATTAACGTGATACTGCTCCAGCATTGCCATGATGTAATCGCCGTCGCTGTCCTGGCCGATTAACCCCACCGCCTGCAGCGGCAAACCGGTGTGCATTTTCGCCAGCGTCAGCAGCACGTTCAGCGGCGCACCGCCCGTGGCACGTTCGCTGCGGGTGATCTCCGCCAGCCAGCCGCGTTCCGGCCACTGCACAATCTGATGTACATGATCGACCAGCATATTACCTGCGGCAATTATGCCTTTACGTTCCATCAGATCTGCTCCGCGCTGCCAAAAATGCGCATCTGTTCTGAAACGGTATCAGTAATGGCTTCTTCAATACTTAGCAGCAGTTCGGCAAATTCGTCGTACAGCGGCTGGCGGTTGCTCATCCGTGATTCGACTGCTGACAACGCCGCCTGCGACATGCCGGTGTAGAAGTTAATTTTGTGAATGCCGAGCTCAATAGCACGACGAAAATCGTCGTTGCTGATGCCGGAACCGCCGTGTAGCACCAGCGGGATTGCTGCCTGCTGGCGAATGGCGTCCAGACGCGGGAAGTCGAGTTTGGGTTCGCCTTTGTATTTGCCGTGCGCATTACCAATGGCGACTGCCAGCGCGTCAATTCCGGTTCTGTCGACGAAATCCCGCGCCAGCATCGGGTCGGTAAACAGTGATTCGTCGGCATGACCGTACAGCGCGCCACCTTCATCGCCACCTACTGCGCCCAACTCAGCTTCCACCGACACGCCGACGGCGTGGCACATCTTCACCACTTCGCGGGTCTGACGGATATTTTCTTCGTACTCCAGCGTGGAGCCATCGAACATCACTGAACTGAATCCTAAGCGTAGCGCTCGCACCACTGACTCAAAGTGCAGACCGTGATCAAGATTCAGCACCACCGGAATGTCATGCCTGGCGGCTTCGAACTTGACCGCTTCGACAAGGGAATCCAGCGAGATATATTTAAAATGTACTTCGGCGATGTTGATGATAAACGGTGAACGTTCCTGCTTTGCAGCGGCAAACAGCGCGCGCAGGAAATGTGAATCCAGAACGTTAAACGCCCCTAAGGCATAGCGGTGCTCGCGGGCATGGGCAAGGCCATCAGCGAGAGATATCAACGGCATAATGCGCTCCTTGGTTAGCGGAACAGGCGATACTCGTTACACAGCACCAGCAGCGCCGGTTCATCTTCTTCAATGTCGTTGTAGCGGGCGATAGGTTGCAGGAAATGGTTATCGTGGTCGTCATCATTGACCGAGGAAACTTCGCCAACCAGCACATCGCCAAACCCTTCTTCCGCCCAGAAGCTGTGATACAGTCCCGGCGGCAGGCAGATACTTTCACCGGGCGTCAGGCGCAACTGGCTGCCCGCCGCATGGGTTTGTCGACAGCCGTCAATCACCACGCTAACGTCGCTGTCCTCCTTTTGCTCCCGGATCCCCGCATTCCACAGTTCCACAATTAAATTACCGCCGCCGCGATTGATAATGTCTTCGCGTTTGCGCCAGTGAAAATGCATCGGTGTCACCTGTGCATCGCGAACATGCATGATTTTCTCGGCGTAGCATTTCTCAAAAGGCATGCCTTTCGGCGAACCATTGCGCAGGGTGAACAGCGTTAACCCTTGTGCGGCGAAATTGTTGCCGCCGAACGCGGTGACATCCCAACCGAGCTTGAGGTCGAAAACTTCGCTCCAGGCACTGGCGTCGAGCTTGCGCCATTGGGTTGGCGGGAAACTGGCGAAAGGTGGCAGGTGCACATCGTGCAGAGAAAAAAACTGGCGCGTGTGGCCAAGGATTTCGTTTATTGCGGAGCGTTTCATGGGCAGAATTCTCCTTATATCATGCCGGACAGGGCATTGATGCCGCCATCCGGCGTTGCATTGGCGGATTATTTCACCGTCCAACCCTTATAGCTGCCGACATTGTTTTTATCGATCATCGTCACCGGGATCAGCACGGGCTCTTTCGGTGCGGGTTTCCCCTGCAATATGTCATAGCCGATTTCGACCGCTTTGGCAGCCATCACCTGTGGATCTTGTGCCGGAGTCGCCACAAATAATGAATTTTCGCGCTTCAGCGCTTCTTCACCGTCTGGCGATCCGTCAACGCCGACGATAAAGAACTCGCTACGTTGTGCCTGTTTTGCCGCCAGATCGGCACCGATCGCGGTGGGATCGTTAATCGCAAACACGCCGTCGATCTTCGGATTGGCCGCCAGCAGGGCGGTCATGATCTCCAGACCGCCTTCACGACTGCCCTTGGCGTTCTGATTATGCGACAGCACCTTGATGTCCGGGTGGCGTTTGAACTCGGTCTGGCAGCCTTCCACGCGGTTCTGCACGGCGGAAACCGGAGGCCCGTTGATGATGACCACGTTGCCTTTGCCTTTTAGGCGGTCGGTAATGTATTTACAGGCCATTTCACCCGCCTGGGTGTTATCGGAGGTGATGGTGGCGTCTGCGCCTTCCGCCGCCACGTCAACGGCGACCACCACAATCCCTGCGTCTTTCGCGCGTTTTACCGCCGGGCCGATGCCTTTAGAGTCGGCGGCGTTAAGGATGATCATGTCGACTTTGGCGGCAATAAAGTTGTCGATTTGCGACACCTGCTGCCCCAGATCGTAGCCGCTGGAAACCAGCGTCACTTTGACGTTATCCCCCGCCAGTTTGCGCGCTTCCAGCTCCGCGCCTTTGGTTATCTGCACGAAGAACGGGTTGGCAAGATCGCCCACCGTTACGCCGATTGATTTCAGTTCTTTTGCCTGCACATAAGGCGTAGCGGCAAGCAGTGCGCCAGCACAGATCGCAGTCACTAATGGCTTCAAACGCATAGGGAATTCCTCAGGGTAAGATGTTGTTGTTATGCACTTTGATGGTGTCGGGTACGGTATTTGTCGATCAGCACCGCTATGATGATCACCGCCCCTTTGATCACCAGTTGCCAGAAATAAGACACGCCCATCAGCGTCATGCCGTTATTGAGCGTGGCGATAATCAGTGCCCCCACCAGCGTGCCGGTGATGGTGCCAATCCCGCCGACAAAACTGGTGCCGCCGAGGATCACCGCCGCGATGGCGTCCAGCTCATAGCCCATGCCTAAGTTGCCGTTGGCGCTGTACAGCCGCGAGGCGCTCATCACCCCGCCAAGACCGGAAAGCAGTCCACTCATGCCGTAGACGAATAACAGCACCAACCACACTTTGATGCCGGTTAAGCGTGCGGCCTGCATATTGCCGCCTACTGCGTAGATATGAACGCCGAGCGTCGTGCGGCGCAGAATGAACCAGCACACCGCAATGACCGCCAGCGCAATCACCACCAGCCATGGGATTGGCCCCAAATAGTTGTTACCAATCCACTCGAAACTGATATTGGAGTTAATCACCGTGGTGCCGTCCGCCAACAGATAGGCCGCGCCACGCAGCGCCGTATACGTCCCGAGCGTGACAATAAACGGCGGCAGTCCGGCAAAGGCGACCAGCGCGCCATTAAACAGCCCCAGCACCAGGCCGAGCATCAGCGCCGCCGGAATCGACAGCATCGCCAGCTCCGGAATAAGAGAAACGACCATCGCCGCCACTGCGGTGGTGCCGAGAATCGAGCCCACGGAAAGATCGATCCCGCCGGTGAGAATGATGAAAGTCATGCCCGCCGCCAGCACGATGTTGATCGACGCCTGACGCGTGATGTTCAGCAAGTTACTTTCGGTAAAAAAGTTTGGTGCGATAAAACCAAATACCGCCACAATCAGGATCAAAATGGGCAAGATACCGACTGTTTGCATCAAATCGCCCATCAGCATTTTTTTTGCGGAGGCGGATTTCGCCACCTGCCGGGGAGTGGTTGAATTATTCATGGGGTACCGCCTGATGGTGGGAGTCGTTCACGCCGGTTGCCAGCGTCATAATGTTTTCCTGGGTAATGCTCTGTCCGTTCAGTTCTCCGGCAATGCTGCCTTCGCGCATCACATACACCCGATCGCTCATGCCGACGACTTCCGGCAACTCACTGGAGATCATCAGGATCGCTACGCCTTTGCGCGCCATATCGTTCATGATCCGGTAGATCTCGCTTTTGGCACCGACGTCCACGCCGCGCGTGGGTTCATCAAGGATCAAAATCCGTGGGCCAATTGCCACCCAGCGCGAGATCAGTAATTTTTGCTGGTTGCCGCCGGACAAGCCGCCCGCGCGGACCTGCGCATGCGGCACGCGAATATTGAGCAACTGGATGGCGTCATCGGAAATGGCCTGCGCTTTTTTGCGATCGAGCATGCCCCAGTTGGCGTCACGCTCCAGCGTCGCCATGGTGATGTTCTCTGCTGCCGCCAGTTCCAAAAACAGCCCCTGTTCTTTGCGGTTCTCGGTCAGAAAGCCAATGCCGTGGTCGATTGCTTCACGCGGGGAGTGGACAACCACCGGCTCGCCGTCGACTTCAATCATGCCGCCGATAGCTTTGCGCACACCAAAAATCAGCTGCGCCAGTTCGGAGCGCCCGGCGCCGACCAGCCCGGCCAGACCGACAATTTCCCCGGAACGCACCAGTAAACTGCACGGCTGAACTTTGTTGCCGTCGGTCAGGTGATGCACGTTCAGGCGCGCTTTGCCTAAGGGGATATCGCGCTCTTTGTTGAACAGATCGCTTAACGGGCGACCGACCATCATGCGCACCAGTTCAGAGGCGTTAAGCTTGTCACGGGTTAAGCTGCCGACGTACTGCCCATCGCGTAATACGCTGACACGATCCGAGAGTTCATATACTTCTGCCATGCGGTGGCTGATGTAGATAATCGCCATCCCTTCATCGCGCAGGCGCATGATTAGCTCAAACAGGCGGTGAGTTTCACGTGAGGAGAGGGCGGCGGTGGGTTCATCCATTACCAGGATGCGGCTGTTACGGTGCAGGGCGCGGGCGATTTCCACCTGCTGCTGTTCGGCGATGGTCAACGTCATCACGCGATCGCTGGCCTTAAACTGCGCGCCAAGCCGGTCGATGACCTTTTGCGCCTGCATCACCATCTCTTTACGCTGGACCAGGCCACCACGCGACAGTTCGCTGCCGAGGAAGATATTTTCCGCTACTGTAAGATTTGGTGCGAGCTGCATCTCCTGATAAATCAGCGTAATGCCTGCACTAAGCGCATCCTTTGGCCCACGAATATGAAAAGGCTGGCCGTCAATCAGGATCTCACCACTGGTGGCGGTATAGGCGCCAGCAAGGATCTTCATCAGGGTGCTTTTTCCCGCACCGTTTTCGCCCATCAGCGCGTGGATCTCACCGGGCCAGACCGTCAAATCGACCCCTTTCAGCGCATAAAATTTGCCAAATGCTTTGGCAATATTGCGCATTTCCAGAACCGGTGTCTTGCTCATAACGGATCTCCTGCGGGGTGGCCGATATCAGCAGTCCATCACAGGAATGTAAATGCAAAATGTCAGAAGCCGTTCATATTTGTCATATTGCGATTTTTCTTCATGGAGCGTGATATGCCGCAACCCGGACGTCACTTTTTCGCCAGTGCGCGCGGGCGACTGCTGTTCTTTAACCTGCTGGTGGTCGCGGTCACGCTGATGGTGAGCGGCGTTGCGGTGCTGGGTTTTCAGCATGCCAGTCAGATCCAGGAGCAGGTGCAACAGCAAACGGTTGACGACATGACCGGCAGCATGAATCTGGCGCGCGACACGGCGAACGTGGCGACGGCGGCGGTGCGGCTGTCGCAGGTGGTGGGCGCACTGGAATACAAAGGTGAAGCGGAACGGCTACAGGAGACCCAACGCGCGCTGAAGCATTCGCTGGAACAACTGGCCAACGCGCCGCTGGCGCAGCAGGAGCCGGGGCTGGTCGAGCGTATTATCCAACGCAGTAATGAGCTGCAAAGTAGCGTAGAAGGCATGCTACAGCGCGGACAGTTGCGGCATCAGGAACGTAATGCGCTGCTCAGTTCGCTGTACCAGAATCAAAGTTACTTGCGACATCTGCAAAAACTCACCGGCGCGCAAGATGACGCGTTGCTTACGCAGATGGATCGCCTGATCGTCGCCGCCATTGGCACGCCCGCGCCGCGCTCGGTGATCAAACAGTTGGGCGACGTGATGCCTGCTTTTGGCCTGCAAAACACGAATGTACTGGTGAGCCGCATTCTGAGCGATTTCAACCAGGAACTGCATAAGCTGGAGCCGCTTTCGTCCGCGCTGGAGCAGAGCGATCTGGCGATCAGTTGGTATATGTTTCATATCAAAGCGCTGGTGGCAATCCTCAACAGCGACATCAACCAGTATGCCTCGCAGGTGGCGATTATATCCGAACAGCGGGTGGCGCAAAGTCATCAGGAGTTACAGTCCGGCGCGCTGTTTATCATGACTTTTGCGCTGCTGGCGATGGTGATCACCGGTTTTGCCGGCTGGTATATCTACCGCAATCTTGGTTCCAACCTGACGGCTATCTCGCGGGCGATGACCCGCCTGGCGCATGGGGAATCAGATGTCAGCGTCCCGGCCCTGCAACGCCGTGATGAACTGGGCGAACTGGCCCGCGCCTTTAGCGTGTTTGCCCGCAATACGGCGTCACTCGAGCACACCACCCGGCTGCTGAAAGAAAAAACCACGCAGATGGAAATCGACCGTACCGAACGTCAGGAGCTGGAAGAAGCGCTGCTGCACAGCCAAAAGCTGAAGGCGGTGGGGCAGTTGACGGGTGGATTAGCGCATGATTTCAATAACCTGCTGGCGGTGATTATCGGCAGTCTGGATTTGGTCAATCCGGATTCTCCCGATGCGCCGCGTATCAACCGGGCGCTAAAAGCGGCCGAGCGCGGGGCGATGCTGACCCAGCGACTGTTGGCCTTTTCGCGCAAACAGTCTTTGCATCCGCATGCGGTGGAGCTGAAAACATTACTGGAAAACCTGGGCGAACTGATGCGTCATTCGCTACCTAACACGCTGACGCTGGAAATTGAAGCCCAGTCGCCCGCCTGGCCCGCGTGGATCGACGTAAGCCAATTGGAAAACGCCATTATCAATCTGGTGATGAACGCCCGTGATGCAATGGACGGGCAGACGGGCACGATTAAAATTCGTAGCTGGAATCAGCGGGTCACGCGCAGCGACGGGCGTAAGCAGGACATGGTGATGTTGGAGGTAGCTGACCAGGGCTGCGGGATGTCGCAGGAGATTAAAGCCCAGGTCTTCGAACCGTTTTTCACCACCAAACAGACCGGTAGCGGCAGCGGATTAGGGCTGTCGATGGTGTACGGCTTTGTGCGCCAGTCCGGTGGTCGGGTGGAAATTGAGAGCGCGCCGGGGCAGGGAACCACGGTCCGGTTACAGCTTCCCCGCGCTATTGTACCGGTACAGATTCAGGCAGAACCGACAGCGGAACATGCGGCGAACAGTGGCGAAAAACTGGTGTTGGTGCTCGAAGATGAGGCCGACGTACGCCAGACGCTGTGTGAGCAGTTGCATCTGCTGGGGTATCTGACGCTGGAGGCCGCCAACGGCGAGCAGGCCATGCATATGCTGGCGGCTTCCTCAGAGATTGATATTCTTGTCAGCGACCTCATGCTACCTGGCGGGTTAAGCGGCGTGGATGTGGTTAACCATGCGTTGAAGCAATACCCGCAGCTGACCATCTTGCTGATCAGCGGCCAGGATTTGCGTCCGGCGCATAACCCTGCGCTGCCGGACGTGGCGTTATTGCGTAAGCCCTTTACCCGGGGGGAACTGGCGCAGGCGCTGCGCCACTCGCGTAATTGAGATTCCTCCGCTACTCGCGAGCAAGCGCTTTGATTACCGTGGAGCGAGTTTCTTTTTGAGGCTGGCTTGATGAAACGCTCCCCGATGCTCTTTTTGTTTAGTTTGCTGATGCTGCCCACCGTTTCGGCGCATGCGGATATTATTGATGACGCCATCGGCAATATTCAACGTGCCGTCAGCGATGCCTATAAGCCTGATAATAATCGGGATTACGATGACTCGCGTGATGAAAGCTGGCAGCGACAGATGAGTGATGATCGCCGCAGGCAATATAATGATCGCCGCCGCCAGTTTGAAGACCGTCGTCGTCAGTTAGACGATCGCCAGCGCCAGCTCGATCAGGAACGGCGTCAGCTTGAAGATGATGAGCGCAGAATGGAATACGATTACGATCGTTAACGCCCTATTCACCTTTTTTCGCGACGATCATTTCTGTTTCCCCTTTCCGGGAAGAGCAGGGGCCAGCCAGCTCAATATACCGCCGGCAAACAGGCCTGCGACAACCACCAGCCACATAAAATTGTGGTTGAAGAGACTGCGCACCGTTAAGCCATGTGGCATAAATTCATACAGTAGCGCGATAGTGCCGCCAATCGTGCTACCGGCAAGAGCACGTAGCCAGCGGCAAAGGTAGATCCCGACGGGCAGATTGGCGACGATGATGCCCGTCAGTAGCGCGGGAATCGCACCGATTATCCATGTCAGCGTAATAAACAGCGAAAACATGTGCAGAATGTCGGCCAGCAGGCGCATGGCTGAATCAGACGTTATGCACATCAGACCGATAATGGTTAACAGCATGCCGATAAACGGCCCCAGCAGCGTGAACCAACTGGCGTGGTGGATGATACGTCGTGTTCGGGTCATGCGATTCCCTTCAAATTGAACAATGTGCAGGGAGCATAGGCCTGGAGTGTGAAGCGCGCGTGAAGTGGGCTAATCCAGCACAATCTCCATCCCGTCATATCCGGCTTCAATGCCTGCTGGTAGAGGATTGTCCATCATCCACGCGTCGAACTGATGGCTGATGTGCGTCAGGATCACCCGTGGACAGCGGATCACCTCGTTCAACGCGATGACGGTATTTAAATCGCAGTGATTGCGTGGCGGTTGTGCGCGTGGAGCATGGCTGCAGTCGATAATAATTACCTGTGGCTGATTATTGTGGAGAAATTTCAGCGTCTTATCGGGCAGCCCGGCGGTATCCGACAACCACGCTACGCGGCTGTGTGCGGTCTCCAGCAGATAACCAAATGTCAGCTTTGAGTGGTTGAGCGGCAATGGAGTAACCTGTAAGCCCTGGAGATCAAAGACCACAAACGGTTCGACGGTATGACTAAAATCGAGAATGCCGGGATGCTTAAACAGATCGTCACAGCCTTGTGCATCCGGCGGCCCGTATACCGGGATGGTTTTCCCCACGCCCCAGCGTAGAGGAAACAGTCCTTGCACATGATCCATATGGTAATGGGTGAGCAGAAACTGACGGAAGCTGCCAGCGGGCCAGTCGTCCATCAGATGCGGGATCCCCGCGTCGAGCAGCGTCACCGTATTGTTGAATTTGACCACACCGCTACAGGGGCGGCGACGGTATTGCGGCTGTAAACGCGCCCGTTGGCAGGCGGGGCAGTCACAGCCAAAAACCGGCACCAGTTGCGCACCGCCGGTGCCCGTCAGCGTGATGGTCAGACTCATAACATCCCCTTACAACAGCTTGGTGAAGCGAAAATGGCTCTGTGAATAGCCTTCGCGCAGATAAAAACGGTGCGCGTCGTGGCGTTGAATACTGGTGGAAAGCTCGGTCATTTCTGCGCCCGCTTCACGTGCCGTCTCTTCGGCCCAGGTCAGTAACTGGCTGCCCACTTTTAGCCCGCGTGCCTGTGGCATCACCACCAGTTCCTGGATCTCGCCGATCCAGTTAGCGTGGTGCAGGTGAAACTGCAGATGCAGTCCAATCATTCCGACGACCAGCCCGTCGAGCAGCGCCAGCTGGTAGCTCATGTTGTGATCCTGCAGATTGGCCGCATACCCAGCGCTAAAGGCCTGGAGGTCAAATTTTCCCTGCTTCAGTTCACAGACCAGCGCGTAAACCGCATCGACATCGTAAAGCGTTGCGCGGCGTAATTCACAGACAGACATGTTTCTTCTCCTTGCGTCCCATCAGTGTGAGTAATGTATCGACTGACTGTAGCAAACTTCCATCATTATTAAGCGTGTGACAGTCAAACGGCGCGTAGCGGGCGGCGCGTTCGAGGCGGGCGGCGATTTCCGTTTCGCTCTCGCGTCCGCGCACCTGCAGGCGCTGGCGTAAAATGTCTGGAGACACCTGGAGGCAGATGGGGAGCAGGGAGGCGCCATAGCGTGATTGCGCCTGAGGCAGATGGGCGCGGGAGCCGTTCACCACCACGTCAAACCCGGCGTGCAGCCAGAGGTCAATCTCTACGCCGACGCCGTAGTACAAGCCATTGGCATGCCAGCTCAGTGCCAGCAGGTTTTGCCCGGCACGGGTAAAAAATTCCTGTTCACTGAGGGCGATGTGGTTTTCATTCCCGGCGTTGGCCGCTCGGGTGATGTAGCGATGTGCCACCAGTAGTTGCGCCTGTTCCTGTTGGCGAAGCTCTGCCAGCAGGCTGTCCTTACCGGAGCCGGATGGCCCCATCAGCCAGATCAGTTTTCCCATAGTCAGAACACCCTTTTTCCCTGACGCCAGACGTGATCGATATGAATGTGATCGCCTTTGCGGTGCGCCAGCACCAGATCCGCGCGTTTCCCTTCGGCGATGACGCCACGATCGTCGAGATTCAGCGCCCGTGCCGGGTTGCCGGTGACCAGGCGAATTGCCTGTGGCAGCGTGAAGCGGTTGGCGCTGTCGTCCGCTACGCGAAACGCCGCGTCGAGCAGGCTGGCCGGGTAGTAATCGGAAGAGAGGATATCCAGCAGCCCCAGTTCCGCCAGCTTATGCGCCGCCACATTGCCGGAGTGGGAGCCGCCGCGCACGATGTTTGGTGCGCCCATCAGCACGTTCATCCCGTGTTGGCGTGAGGCTTCTGCAGCTTCGAAAGTGGTGGGAAATTCGGCGATCACGCTGCCAAGTTGATGTGATTCGAGCACATGGTCATGGGTGGCGTCGTCGTGGCTTGCCAGTGCAATTCGGCGTTCGCGGCACATCTGTGCAATCGCCGTGCGGTTAGGCTGTGACCAGCGTGCCGCCAAGGCTAACTGTTCCTCTTCGTAACGGGCCATTTGTTCATCGGTGAGCGAATACTTGCCCTGATAATACTCACGGTATTTTTCGCGGTTAGCGAACTGGCGCTGGCCCGGTGAGTGGTCCATCAGTGAAACCAGTGTCACTGGCTCACGACCAACCAGCTTTTCAAACAGCGGCAGGGTGGTGTGATGCGGCAACTCACAGCGCAGATGCAGGCGGTGCTCGGCGCGGTTGACCCCACGCTTCTGAGTTTCTTCCACGGCGTTGATCATCTTTTCCAGATTTTCCAGGCGGTCGCCGCCGTCACGCACATCGCCAATCGCTACCGCATCCAGCACGGTGGTAATGCCGCTGGCGACCATAAGCGCGTCATGGCTGCTCATCGCTGAGTGGGCAGGCCAGTCGACCTTCGGGCGCGGGGTGAAGAATTTGTCGAGATTATCAGTATGCAGTTCGATAAGCCCCGGCAGCAGCCAGCCGCCTTCGCCGTCCAGCGCTTCTGGCAGACGGCTCTGACTTTCTGCAAAGGCGCGGATTATCCCGTCCTGTATTTCTAGCGATCCCTGCACCACATCGTCTTCCAGCACCAGCTTTACATTGTTGATAATCATGCTGTTGCTCCCATCAGATGCAAACGGTCCGCCACGCGCTCGCGCACGGTCTCATCGTGAAAAATACCGACAATCGCCGCGCCGCGTGCTTTCGCTTCTTCAATCAGCGCCACCACGGCATCGCTATTTTTGCTGTCCAGCGACGCGGTGGGTTCATCGAGCAGTAAAATCGGATAATCGACAATAAAGCCACGGGCAATGTTGACGCGCTGCTGCTCACCGCCGGAAAAGGTCGAAGGCGCGAGATGCCACAGCTGTTCTGGTACGTTCAGGCGTTCCAACAGGCGGGCTGCTTTGGTCGCGCACGCTTCGCGGGAAACGCCCAGGTCCAGCAGCGGCTGCATCACCACGTCCAGCGCCGAGACCCTGGGGATCACGCGCAGAAACTGGCTGACCCAGCCAATGGTCGAGCGGCGCACTTCCAGCACTTTGCGTGCCGGGGCTTGCACCAGGTCCACCCATTCATCGCTGTGGCGAATGTGGATGTGCCCTTCATCCGGCAGATAGTTGGCGTACAGCGAACGCAGCAGCGTTGATTTTCCGCTACCGGAGTGGCCGTGCAGCACCACGCATTCCCCGTTCTTCACTTCCAGGGTGGCGTTGTGGAGCACCGGCAGACGCACGCCGTTTTGCTGATGCAGCACAAAGGTTTTACTGACGTTTTCTACGCGAATCATTTGAGCCTCTTAGTTCTGCAGTACGGACGACACCAGCAATTGGGTGTACGGATGATGAGGATCGTCGAGCACGCGGTCGGTCAACCCACTTTCCACCACCTGACCTTGTTTCATTACCAGCAAACGGTCCGCCAGCAGACGCGCCACGCCCAAATCATGGGTGACAATCACTACCGCCAGATCCAGTTCCACCACCAGCCCGCGCAGCAGGTCCAGCAATTTGGCCTGTACGGAGACGTCCAGCCCGCCGGTGGGCTCGTCCATAAACACCAGTTTGGGATGGGTGACGAGGTTGCGGGCAATCTGTAAACGTTGCTGCATACCGCCGGAAAAGGTGGTCGGCAGGTCGTCGATGCGCGAGGAGGGAATTTCTACTTCCTCCAGCCAACGCTGGGCGGTGGCGCGGATATCGCCATAGTGGCGCGCGCCGGTGGCCATCAGGCGTTCACCGATATTACCGCCCGCCGAAACCTGACGGCGCAGGCCGTCCATCGGGTGCTGATGTACCACACCCCATTCGGTGCGTAGCAGGCGGCGACGGTCGGCTTCGCTCATGCCGTACAGCGAACGGTTCTGATACAAAATGTCGCCAGACTGCGGCGTCAGCCGTGAGGAGATCGACTTCAGTAGCGTGGTTTTGCCGGAGCCGGACTCGCCGACGATACCCAGCACTTCGCCAGGCCACAGGTCAAAAGAGACATCGCTGAAGCCTTTGCCCGGCGCGTAGAGATGGGTCAGGTTATTGACAGAAAGCAGCGGTTGCATCATTTGCTGAGGGCCTCGCTCTGTTGGCGGCAGTAGTCGGTGTCGGAGCAGACAAACATTCGTTTGCCGCTGTCATCGAGCACCACTTCGTCGAGATAACTGTGGGTTGAGCCGCAGATGGCGCAGGGCTCATCCCAGCTCTGCACGCTAAACGGGTGATCGTCGAAATCGAGGCTTTCGACTCGGGTATAGGGGGGGACGGCATAGATACGCTTTTCACGACCTGCGCCAAACAGTTGCAGGGCCGGCATCCTGTCCATCTTTGGGTTGTCGAATTTTGGGATAGGCGACGGGTCCATGACGTAGCGGCCATTGACCTTCACCGGATAGGCGTAAGTGGTGGCGATATGGCCGAAGCGGGCGATATCTTCATACAGTTTCACCTGCATGATGCCGTACTCTTCCAGCGCGTGCATGGTGCGGGTTTCCGTTTCACGCGGTTCGATAAAGCGCAGCGGCTCGGGGATCGGCACCTGAAAGATGATTATCTGATCTTCTGTTAGCGGCGTTTCCGGGATGCGATGTCGGGTCTGGATCAGCGTGGCATCTTCCGTGCGTTCGGTGGTGTTCACCCCGGTTACGTGCCTGAAAAAATTGCGGATCGACACGGCGTTGGTGGTGTCATCCGCGCCCTGGTCGATCACCTTCAGCACGTCCGGCTCACCAATTACGCTGGCGGTAAGCTGAATACCGCCGGTGCCCCAGCCGTAAGGCATTGGCATTTCACGTCCGCCAAATGGTACCTGATAGCCGGGGATCGCCACTGCTTTCAGAATTGCACGGCGGATCATGCGCTTGGTCTGCTCATCAAGATACGCGAAGTTGTAGCCGGAGAGATTAGCGGTCACGGGTGGCCTCCTGTTGCAGTCGTTTAAGCAGTTCCAGTTCGGCCTGGAAATCGACGTAATGGGGAAGTTTGAGGTGCGAAACAAAACCCGCCGCCTCGACGTTATCCGCATGCGCCAGCACGAATTCTTCGTCCTGCGCCGGTCCGGTGACCGTTTCATCGTAGTCAGGTGCCTGTAGGGCGCGGTCTACCAGCGCCATCGCCATCGCTTTACGTTCGCTCATGCCGAACACCAGCCCGTAGCCGCGGGTAAAATGAGGCGCTTCGTTCTCCGGTGCGACAAAACCGTTGACCATTTCACATTCGGTCATCAGCAGTTCGCCGACGTTCACCGCAAATCCCAGCTCTTCCGGTACCGTTTCTAGTGCCACATAGCCGCTGCGGATCTCTGCGGCAAACGGGTGATTGCGCCCGTAACCACGCTGGGTGGAGTAGGCCAGTGCCAGCAGATACCCTTCGTCGCCGCGCATCAGCTGTTGCAGGCGTGAAGCACGTGAACAGGGGTAAACCGGTGGCGTGCGGGTGATGTCGTCTGGCGTGGCACCATCATCCTCTTCACGCTTTGCCAGTCCCTGGTTGGCCAGCAGGGAAAAGACATGCGGGGAGGCGTCCTGCGCGCCGTCTTCGTTGCATAGGGGCGGCGTTTCGCCATTGGCCAGCAGGGTAAAATCCAGCAGGCGATGGGTGTAGTCATAGGTTGGACCCAACAGCTGCCCGCCGGGAATATCCTTGTAGACCGCCGAGATTCGGCGCTCAAGGCGCATTTCTGCGCTGTTAACCGGTTCACTGACCGCCACCTTTGCCAGCGTAGTGCGGTAGGCGCGGAGCAAAAAGATGGCTTCGACGTTATCGCCGCTGGCCTGCTTGAGCGCCAGCGCTGCCAGTTCACGGTCAGCAATACCGCCTTCGGTCATCACGCGATCGACTGCCAGGTTCATCTGCTGTTCGATTTGCGCCACGCTCAGTTCGGCAATGGTTTCATCGCCCCGGCGTCGGTTTTCCTGCAGGGCGTGGGCGTTGGCTATCGCCTTTTCGCCCCCTTTGACGGCAACGTACATCAGCACACCTCCACATGGGTGGTTCGCGGAATAGCCAGCAGGCGTTCGCCGCAGGTGAGGATCAGATCGACCCCCAGCGGGAACGGGTGCGGGCGTTCGGTGAGTTCATGAATCAGACATTCCGGTAGCTGTGGTGCGATCATGCGCTCTTCGGCGATACCAGCGCCTGTCAGACGCAACATGCGTCCACCGCTTAAGCCAGAGACTTGCACAATCAGCGTGGCGCTGGTTTCTGGTGCTACGGCGGAACCGGCAGAGAGGGCGTTAAGCTGATCGCTGCTGATGCGTTCATCGGCGACGGCAAAGGCTGCCAGCTGCGGCTGATCCACCAACGGCGCGTTGGTGTGAAAACGCAGGTTCTGCCGGGCGATATCGTTATCCATCGACGGCGCCAGCCAGACCGGCGTGTCGCCGTCGACCAGAGTCAGCAGCACGCTGGTGGTCGCCAGGCCCAGCGGCTGCCAGCCGTGTTTCAGTTGATGCAGAGCGACGATTACGCCCGGCTCACTCATGGCCTTCAGCAGGCGACGAAAGCTCTGCTGAGCATCCTGAACGGGTAAATTAAAAGCGGTTTGTAAGGTCATGCGTTATCTCCGCGTACCAGCGTGAAGAAGTCGACCCGGCTGGCGTTGACTTCGGCACGGCGTGCGCTAATCAGCGCATCGCGTTCCGCTTCCAGCGGGGCAATTAAGGTTTCCATTAGGCTCTGGAAATGCGTTTGTTCCTGCAGCAGCGCGTCAATCACCGCGCACTGCTCGGCATGCTGTTTGTTGCGTCCCAGCAGGTAGCTGTAACCCAGCGTGCCGCTCTTCAGGCGCACTACTGCACGGGTAAGCGTGGTGTCGCCGGCAAAGAAGCGGTTGCCGGTGCCGCCCATACGGGCCTGGATCTGCATCAGCCCGCTTTCGGGTGCGCGGATAAGTTCATAGTCCGGCGTCAATTTGAGCACGTTGATTCGCGTATTCAGGTCTTCGGCGTTGCTGTAAGCCAGCGCGCGCATCCAGCGCTGGCGGGTGGCGGTATCGAAATGCATTCAGTGCTCCATAGTGAATTCGATCATGTCGGCGCGGGTCAGGCTGACGGAGTATTCCGCCGCGTGCGCTTCGCCTTCACGGTGGTTCAGGGTGCGCACGCACAACAGCGGCGCCATATTGGGGATTTCCAGCACCTTGCTCTCTTTGGCCTGGGCGCGACGGGCGCTGATACGCGTCTGCGTGCGCTTGAGCATCAGACCCGACTGCTCGCGCAGATAGTCGTGCAGTGAACCGCTGTTAAAGCCCTGCAGCAGCGGCCAGAGGGTGAGGTCGGAAAAGTAGTGGTCGATAAGACACAGCGCGATGCCGTTTACCCGGCGCAGGGTGCGCAGGTGAATCACGTTATCGCCCTCGTTAATACTGAGCGCGTCGGCAATGTGGCGGGAGGCCGGGCGCAGCACCGCAAGCAGCTTTTCGCTGGTGGGATGGCTACCCTGGTCCAGCAGGTTCTGACTGAAACGCGCCTGGGCGTTGAGCGGGTAATCGAACGGGCGCATTAGCACCAGTACGCCGACGCCCTGGCGACGCTGTACCCAACCGCGCTCAACCAACTGGTCGATGGCGCGGCGCAGGGTGTGGCGGTTGACCTCATAGCGCGCGGCCAACTGATGCTCGGCGGGCAGATAGTCGCCGCAGCGATAATGTTGACGAAGCTCCTGCTCAAGTCTCGCGGCAATCTCCTGATAACGCGTCGGATAACTGGTCGGATGTGTAGACAAGTGCATAGCAATCAATGCCTCGCTCATCAGATAAAGTGCTTACGCAAACGCTGGGAGAGGAAATCCAGCAGGCTGACGGTGACGATGATTAACACCATCAGGGCGCAGGTTTGCTGGAACTGGAATCCGCGAATCGCCTCCCACAAGGTCACGCCAATGCCGCCTGCGCCGACCATCCCAACCACCGTGGCGGAGCGGACGTTGGACTCAAAGCGGTACAGCGAGTAGGAGATAAGTAGCGGCATGACCTGCGGCAGAACGCCGTAGAGGATCTCTTCAATCTTGTTGGCACCGGTGGCGCGAATGCCTTCGACCGGACCCGGCTCAATGGCTTCTACCGCTTCGGACAGCAGCTTGGAGAGCACCCCGGTGGTGTGGATAAACAGCGCCATCACCCCAGCGAACGGGCCGAGGCCAACGGCAACGACAAACAGCATGGCGAAGACCATTTCATTGATGGCGCGGCAGGCGTCCATCAGGCGACGCATTGGCTGGTAAATCCACCACGGAACGAGGTTATCGGCGCACATCAGGCCGAAAGGAATCGACAGCACTACGGCGAGGGCGGTCCCCCAGACGGCGATTTGCAACGTGACGGCCATTTCGCTGAGATAATCCTGCCACTGGCTGAAGTCTGGCGGGAAGAAGTCGGCGGCGAAGGTCGCCATATTGCCGGAGTCCTCGATCAGCGTGAGCGGGGCCATTTCGGCACCTTTCCACGACACGACCAGCACGGCGAGAAGGATGGCCCAGCTCAGCAGCGAGAACCAGCTACGCTTGGGTGGGGCGACGGTGATGGTTTGCATGTTTGGCTCCGTTGGTTTGGCCCCCTTTCCCCGCAGGAGAGAGGGGGAAAAGATCACTGCACGGCTTTAGTCACGCTGGTCATGGCACCCAGTGCGGCGGTCAGGCGGTCGAGATCATCAAGCTGCGCTTTCAGCGCGGAGGTTTTGCTGGTTTTCTCTTCTTCGTTCAGTCCCTTGTTGTCTTTCACGCCCTGCATCTCTTTAAACAGCGCCAGTTGACGAATCGGCACCAGTTGCAGGTCGCTGGACGCGCGGAACGGTGCCCAACCCAGGCGTTCTAGCGTGGCTTTCTCTTCCGGCGTTTTGCCGTAGTTCATGAAGAAGTCGTACACCTTATCCTTGGTGGTTTCAGAGAGATTTTTGCGCCAGACGATCGGATCGCCCGGGATCAGCGGCGACTTCCAGATCACCTTCAGGGCGTTCAGTTTGTCCGGTGCGGAGGTTTTCAGTTTGTCGAGGTTTTCGGTGTTGTTAGTCGCTACGTCCACCTGCTTGTTCGCGACGGCCAGGGCGTTGGTTTCGTGCCCGGCATTAACGGTGCGCTTGAAGTCGCTGGCAGAAATATTGTTTTTGGCAAAGACGTAGTAACCGGGGACGAGGTAGCCAGAGGTGGAGTTGGGATCGCCGTTGCCGAAAGTGAGATCCTTGCGTTTGGCGATCAGATCGTTCAGGTTGTTGATCGGACTGTCTTTGTTAACGATCAACACGCTCCAGTAACCTGGGGAGCCGTCGGCGGCGACGGTCTGGGCAAAGACCTGCCCGTTGGCGCGATCCACCGCTTCCATCGCCGAGAGGTTGCCGTACCAGGCGATATCAACTTTGTTAAAGCGCATTCCCTGGATGATCCCGGCGTAATCCGGGGCGAAGAAGGCATTCACTTTTACCCCCAACGACTTTTCCATGTCCTTCAGGAACGGTTCCCACTGCGGCTTCAGGTTTTGCTGTGATTCGGTCGAAATAATGCCAAAGTTCAGCGCTTTTTCCTGCTCTTCGGCATGCGCCGGGCTTAACAAGGTACTGATGCTGAACATGCTGGTGAACGCCAGCGCGGCAACGGCCTTATAGCTCATGTTTTTTCCTCAACGAGTCATTGTTCCAGGCTATTTCACTTGTCTGCCTGGTCCTTTCAGTTCAATTAAGCAGCCTGCGCGTTCTGTTCGACGCGGTTCATGCTGCGGTAGAGATGATCAAATCGATCGTTATCGAAGTGCTGGCTGCTGCCATCAAAGAAGACGTTCCCCTGGCGCAGCGCGACAATGCGTTCGCAATAGCGCAGGGCGTAATCCACCTGATGCAGCGTGACCACTACGGTGATGCCGTCGGTCTGGTTGATGTCGCGCAGGGTGTCCATCACGATGCGCGCGGATTCCGGGTCCAGCGAGGCAATTGGCTCGTCGGCGAGGATCACTTTGGCCTGCTGCATTAGCGCGCGGGCGATGGCGACGCGCTGCTGCTGTCCGCCGGAGAGCGTGGAAACGCGCTGATACGCAAAGTGCGCCATGCCAACGCGGGTCAGCGCCTGTAATGCGCGCTGCTTCTGTTCCTGGCTAAACCAGCTAAAGCAGGTGCGCCAGAACGGTGTGCTACCGAGCGCGCCAATCAGCACGTTCTCCAGTACGGTCAGGCGGTTCACCAGATTGAACTGCTGGAAGATGTAGCCAGTGTGGGCGCGGCTTTTGCGGATGTCGCGCGCCAGTCTGCCTTCGCGCTGCACCGTGCGGCCTAATAGCTCGACGTGGCTACCCGGTGATTTATCACCGGTAATCAAGCCGCTTAAATGACGTAAAAGGGTGGATTTGCCGGAGCCTGACGGCCCAAGCAGAGCCACCATCTCACCGGAGCAGATGTTCAGATCAACCGCATTCAGCGCCTGATGCTGATTGAAGGATTTGGCGAGTTTCTCGACGCGAATAACCGTTTGCATGATGCGGCCTCCCTAAAAAAGTGGCCCCATCGTGACGGAACAATGTGACGTTTTCGTTAAGGGATGGTTACTCGAAGATGAAGAGTTGAGCGATATTTGATGACAGTACGGGAGGACAAGCCTCCCGTGCAATTACTCAGTGGGGGGCTGCTGCTGTTTGACGACGTTGATCATCCACGGCACGCCGTACTGGTCGGTGACTTTACCGAAACCGTGCGCCCAGAAGGTTTCCTGCCAGTCCATTTCGATTTGGCCTTTTGCGGCCAGGTTATCAAACCAGCGCTTCCCTTCGCTGACGTCCTGCGTATCGAGTACCAGTGTGAAGCCAGAGTAGTGGGCTTTTCCCGTCGCGACGCCGTCGCTCATCATGATGTCGCTACCCGCAACGCGCAGATTGGCGTGGGCGATGGCGGTATCGGGGAATTTCATTGCGGAAGGGCAACCCTCTTCGCTGTCCTGCGCCGATTTGGGCATTTCACCGAAGTTGATTTTGTAGAGCAGTTCAGCGCCCAGCGTTTGTTGGTAGTACGCAATGGCGTCAGCGCAGTTGCCTGCGAAGGAGATGTAGGGACTTAACGGCATGATCTTTACCTCAGGTAAGAGAAGCCAGTTAAGTGTAGTTCGAAATTTGTACAGTATGCCCGGTAAGCGTAACGCCACCGGGCAATTTGAATCAGTTCTTTTTCACAAACTCGGATTTCAGTTTCATCGGGCCGAATCCATCAATCTTGCAATCGATGTTGTGGTCGCCTTCAACCAGACGGATGTTTTTTACTTTGGTCCCGATCTTCAGCATTGAAGAACTACCTTTAACCTTCAGATCTTTTACGACGGTTACGCTGTCGCCGTCGGCCAGCAGGTTGCCGTTGGCGTCTTTCACAATCAGTTCGTCGCTGTCATGAGCGGGTTCAGCATCGTTCCATTCGTGAGCGCATTCCGGGCAGATGAACATGCCGTTATCTTCGTAGGTGTATTCGGAGTTGCATTGTGGGCAGTGTGGTAATGACATGTGGATTTCCTCAAAAGTCAGCAGGGGCAAAAGCGCCCAAAAAATGGCAGATTGCCGAAAAAGGCCGCAATTATACATAAAATCCCTGCGGTTGTCGGGACTACTGTCCGATTCAACACACGGATATGGCGCAGATACCGGTAGCAATACCTGTACTTTCCTGACCTTGAAAGCCTGACTGATTATTTTTTAAGGTAAATTGCTACGCTTTGTTATTTAAGTTAAGGTGAGGCGAACCACCTGATATTCATAGGCAACATGGCTCTCAGTATGGCTTAATTATTGTGAGTGGATAACTCATTACCCCTTAATTTAGGTAGGGGAATTAAGCTGGCATTTTTTAAAACTGAACTACGCTGTTTATCTTCCTTACTTATTACAGTAAGGGAGAGGCATCAGGCCAGCGGTTATACAACAAATATTAATTTAATAATATCAATTGGTTGTTTTAATTTTAATTATTTCCACACGTAATTATAAAAGCCAAAAATCCATAAATAAAACGATTTGGCTAAATAAAAGTTAGGTTATTTGCGTTAAGGAAAGATTTTCCATGTACACACAGACAATATATGAATTAAGTCAGGAAGCTGAACGCTTGCTGATGCTCTCTCTTGACCATCTCAGGCAGTTGCAAAAATTGCCAACGACGTCGTTGGACAATGTCGAGCTGAAAAAAGGCGAGCATAGTGGACACGTACAGTCCCTGCATTTCAGCGCGCGTGGCATGGATGTCCAGCAAGCAACGCTCAATAATGAGCTACGTAAGATCACTCGCCTGGAAATGGTGCTGGCTATCGTCGGCACCATGAAGGCGGGAAAATCGACGACGATTAATGCGATTGTGGGGACGGAAGTTTTACCCAATCGTAATCGGCCGATGACGGCCCTGCCGACGCTGATTCGCCATACGCCAGGCCAGAAAGAGCCAGTGCTGCATTTTTCCCATGTCGCGCCGATCGATGCCTTAATGAAAATCTTGCAGCAGCGCGTGCGGGAGTGCGATCGCCAGTCTCTGACCCATGAGCTGGAAATTGATAAGGATATGAATACGCTGCTGCAGCGTATTGAAAACGGCGTGGCGTTTGAACGGTATTATTTAGGCGCAGAACCTATTTTCCAGTGTCTTAAGAGCCTGAACGATCTGGTACGTCTGTCAAAAGCGCTGGAGGTTGATTTTCCTTTTTCAGCGTACGCCGCGATAGAAAATATTCCGGTTATTGAGGTGGAGTTTGTGCATCTGGCCGGACAGGCAAGCTATCCGGGGCAATTGACCCTGCTGGATACGCCGGGGCCAAATGAAGCCGGACAGCCGCATTTACAAAAGATGTTGAATGAACAGCTGGCGCGGTCTTCTGCGGTACTGGCGGTGATGGACTACACCCAGTTGAAGTCGATTTCGGATGAGGAAGTGCGCCAGGCGATTACCGCAGTTGGCAAATCGGTGCCGCTGTATGCCCTGGTGAATAAATTCGATCAGAAAGACCGCAACAGCGATGACGAAGAGCAGGTGCGGGCATTGATTTCCGGCACGTTGATGAAGGGCAGCATTACGCCTGAGCGTATTTATCCGGTTTCGTCTATGTGGGGATATCTGGCGAACCGCGCGCGTCATGAACTGATGACGCACGGGCGGTTGCCGGATCACCAGGAACAACGTTGGGTACAGGATTTTGCCGAAGCCGCGCTGGGTCGGCGCTGGCGCACCGCCGATCTGGATGATACCGCGCATCTTCGGCATGCCGCCGATCTACTCTGGGAAGACTCATTGTTTGAACAGCCGATTCAGAACGTGATTCATGCCGCCTACGCCAATGCCTCGCTCTATGCACTACGCTCTGCGTCACATAAGTTGTTGAACTATGCCCAAAGCGCGCACGAATACCTTGAGTTTCGCTATCAGGGGTTAACAGTTGCCTATGACAAGCTGCGGCTGAACATCAGCCATATTGAAGACGATATGCAGCAGATCCAGGTCGGTCAGGAGCAGGTGAGCGATGAGGTTAAACACGAAGTTGATCTGGCTCTGGAGGCGACCACCGCGTTTATCAATCAGCAACAGGCAGAGATCCTGCGCAGTATCGATACGCTCTTTGAAAAAGAAAGCGTGCTGAGGATGTCACAACACAGCATGGGAGCTGCCATTACGGCGGCGGAAATGGCCGGAGAAATGCTGGTGTTGCATGATGAAGGACAAGCGAAAATTGTCTTAGATAAAATTCGCTCGTCCTGTGAAGTCGTCCTGCTGGCGGCGCAGGAGAGTATCAGCCGTGATTTAGCGCTGCGTTTTGAGCAGCTCGAGTCGACGTTGTCGCGGGCATTGAATGACGCCATGCGGCCCATTGAGCAGCGGGTGAAAGAGGAGTTGAGCCATACCGGGTTCCGCGCACGGATCCGCTTTCCGGCGTTTCATTCGGCGATGTTTAACTTCAATACCCGTCAGTTGTTCAACGAAGCGATTGAGCAGGATACGCCGTTGGATGAAGCGACATCACCTGCGGGCGGAGTGCGGGATACGTTCTCGCGTTGGTTGAACCAGCCGAACTGGGGATGGAACGATTATGCTGCCACGAAAACGCGTTACCTCATTGATATCAATGTTCTGCACAACAGCCTTGTGCAGTATGTCACCCTGTTTTGCCAACAAATTCGTAAAGCTTTAGCGGCGCAGGTCGATATTTCCGTTACGGCAGGCATGGCGACTTTTTTTGCGGATTTCTCACTGTGCCTGGCGCAATTGCAGGCGAGCCTGCGTGAGAGCCTGGTTCTGCGTCAGCAAAACGAATCTGCCGTGACCGCATTGAGTGAACAATTGCAGCACCGTATTGCGATCGCGTCATGGATTTATGAAGATTCGCGCTTGCTACGTGACGATATTCACACCCTTTTTGCAGCTGAGCATACATGACGAACGTGTTACTGGAAGGCCCCGGGCGGACGCTGGAGTGCGTTTACCCGAAGTTTATGGTCGATCTGGTTCAGGGAGATGAAACCAAACGTTCCGGCGGTTTTCTGCAACAACAGCGGCGGCTGCGCGCGCGCCTGACGCAGGAAGTGTTATCCCAGACGCAACTGCGTGCATGGGTGATGGCGGGCGTCTCCAGCGAAAACCTGATGATGCGCCTGAAGCTGGTGGAGAAACTGGCGGGCATGATTGATCCGGGGCATCTGGCGCTGGTGCGTATTGCCGAACGACTGATGTTTCTGCAAGAGTCGGAACGTCCGCGCGGGCAATCCACGCCCGGCATGATGCAGCAGATCAATATACTCTCCGGCTGGTTTAGCCAACGCAGTGCTCATAAAGAAAAGGCGCTGACGCAGCGCGGGTTGACCGTTCAGGCAGGCGCGCACAGCGAACAAATTTTTACCCGCTGGCGGGCTGGCGCCTATGACGGCTGGTCGTTGCCGGGACGCTGCTTTGTTGCGCTGGAGGAACTGCGCTGGGGGGCGTTTGGCGATGCTTGCCGGCTGGGCAATGCTGACGTGGTGGCGATGCTCAAAGATAATCTCCGCACGATGGCGAGCCTGGCGCTGGCGCACAGTGTGAACGCCGCGCCCACTACGCGTCATTATTATCATCATTGGCTTAATTCGCCTGCCGTTGGCGGTTCGAGCGAGCACAGCGATATGCTGAGCTGGCTTGGCGACTGGTGTGATGCACAGCGGCACCCGGTGAGCTGGTCGGTGACGCAGCGGTGGCAAAATGTGGCGCTGGGGATGCCGAGGCTGTGTTCGGCGAAGCGGCTGGTGGATGCGATGGTGGAAGAGATTTTTGCACCGTCCCCTCTCAGGTGCTGAGAGGGGACGGTGAGTCGGCAGTAACAAACTTAGTGGTGCAGTGAGTCTGCCGGTGTGGTTGCCGTTTCTGCGGCGACCGGCGCTTTGTTAAACCGTTTGGCGTACAGGGCGGTGATAATGGGTACCAGAATCGCCGTGACAATGACGCTGGCGGCAACCAACGCGGTAGCGGAGGCGGCAACCGGTTCAAATGCCGGGTTAATCTGGGCGATAATCACCGGGTTTGCTACCGCAGCACCGGCTGCAGAAGAGGCTGCAACGCCCGCCGTACCGTTTCCGCCACCGATCACACGGTCAGCAATAATCAGCGGGATACCAGTAATCACGATGACCGCGACGCCCAGCAGGATACCCAGCAGACCGGTGTCAACGATGACGCTCAGGTTAATGGTATTCCCCAGAGCGAAACCGAAGAACGGAATCAACACTGGCGTCGCTTTGCTGAAGAAAGAACGCAGGTCGTGATCCAGATTACCCAGCGTAAAGCCAATCAGGAACGGTAATACGGCACCGACAAAATGGTGTGGCTCAAAGGAGGCGAGACCTGCAGAACCCAGAATGACCATGGTCATCAGCGGGCCGGATTCCAGAGACATCAGAACGAACGCGCCGGACTCTTCTTTGGTACCGTATTGATTCATCAGGCTGGCGTACAGCCCCCCGTTGGTCATGTCCATCGCAGAGACAATCGCCAGTACGGAAAGACCCGCAAAGAACCCGGTTTGAATACCGGTATCAGGAATAAATGATGCGGCAATCATTGCCACTGCCCAGGCCACGGCTATTTTGGTTAATACCAGCGTACCGGACTTGCGTAATACCGTTCCGGTTGCCCGTAAATCAATAGAAGCACCGATACAAAAGAACCATACTGCCAGAATGGGAACAGTGCCGCTAATCATTCCTTTGGTAAATGAACCGAAATATGCACCGGTATCAGGAGCTAACGTATTTAATACCGCACCTAATAACAGAGGAATCAACATCATTCCGCCGGGGATGCGTTCAATCGTGGCCTTGATTTTCATAAGCGTCCTCATATCTTGTCGCAGGCATTACACGCGAAAGAAGGAAAAAGTTAATAAATTCAAATTGTTACTTGTGTTCTGTCACAAAGAAAACTGCTATCTCTTTGTTTTATAAAATCTAACGCGGCATACGTTGAGCGTGTTGCTGCTCCCAGGGATATTGCGTCTGGAATTAGTGTGCATTCATAGGAACGACGATTCAATCAAAATAAAACGATGTTTTAGTTATCTTCATCACATATTCCGAGCAAAAATTATTAAGCGCTCTGATTATTAAAAAAGCTGTGATCTTTTTGTGAAAGGATTAGGTGATTTTTTTGCTAGCAGAATAATAGTGACCACTGTGATTGTTGGTGCAATAAAGCGATTTCTTCTTGTATTTAATTGCCAATAAATCTCAAGCAATACATGTAAGAAAGTTGACCGAGAATGACCTTATTTACGCAGGTTGACGAAATGAAAAACTATGTGTGAAGTTGATCACAAATTTAAACACTGTTAGGGTAAAGAGGTCATTAACCGCCCAATCAGGCGTCAACAGGTTCGGTTGTACTGCTCATTACAAGTCAGTGTAAGTAAACCTGCTACGCTTGTTACAGGGATTGCGCCTGTGCATTCCCCGCTCGGCGATGACCTTAGCGCATGCTGCGTTGGGAGAGTCTCCGTGCGCGACAGGGCTAAGTCTATGAGGACTGGTATGCTAAAAAGGAAAAAAATAAAACCCATTACGCTTCGCGACGTTACCATTATTGATGACGGTAAACTGCGAAAAGCCATTACCGCAGCATCGTTGGGTAATGCAATGGAATGGTTCGATTTTGGTGTTTATGGATTTGTTGCCTACGCATTAGGTAAAGTGTTTTTCCCGGGGGCTGACCCCAGCGTGCAGATGGTTGCTGCACTCGCCACCTTCTCCGTTCCCTTCCTGATTCGACCGCTTGGCGGATTGTTCTTCGGTATGCTCGGCGATAAATATGGTCGCCAGAAGATCCTTGCGATTACCATTGTGATTATGTCGATAAGTACCTTCTGTATCGGGCTTATCCCGTCGTATGCCTCGATTGGTATCTGGGCACCGATTCTGCTGCTGCTGTGTAAGATGGCGCAGGGGTTTTCGGTGGGCGGGGAATACACCGGTGCCTCGATATTCGTCGCGGAATACTCTCCGGACCGTAAGCGCGGATTTATGGGCAGCTGGCTGGACTTCGGATCGATCGCCGGGTTTGTGCTGGGGGCGGGCGTGGTAGTGCTGATCTCGACCGTCGTTGGTGAGGAAAACTTCCTTGAGTGGGGCTGGCGTATTCCGTTCTTCATCGCGCTGCCGTTAGGGTTGATTGGTCTGTATCTGCGTCACGCGCTGGAAGAAACTCCGGCATTTCAGCAACACGTCGATAAACTGGAGCAGGGCGACCGTCAGGGTTTGCAGGAAGGGCCGAAGGTTTCGTTTAAAGAAATTGCCACCAAACACTGGCGTAGCCTGCTGGCGTGTACTGGTCTGGTGATTGCCACCAACGTGACCTACTACATGTTGCTCACGTACATGCCGAGTTATCTGTCGCATAACCTGCATTACTCTGAAGATCACGGTGTGCTGATTATTATTGCCATCATGATTGGTATGCTGTTTGTGCAACCGGTAATGGGGCTGCTCAGTGACCGTTTCGGGCGTCGTCCGTTTGTGATCATGGGTAGTATTGCGCTGTTTGTGCTGGCGATCCCGGCCTTCATCCTGATTAACAGTAACGTCATCGGCCTGATTTTTGCTGGTTTGCTGATGCTGGCGGTGATCCTCAACTGCTTTACCGGGGTGATGGCGTCAACGTTACCGGCGATGTTCCCGACGCACATTCGCTACAGTGCGCTGGCCGCGGCGTTTAATATTTCGGTATTGATTGCCGGTCTGACACCGACGCTGGCCGCCTGGCTGGTGGAGAGTTCGCAGAATCTGATGATGCCGGCCTACTATCTGATGGTGGTTGCGGTGGTTGGTTTAATTACCGGCGTGACCATGAAAGAGACGGCCAATCAGCCGCTGAAAGGTGCGACGCCTGCTGCTTCGGATATTCAGGAGGCGAAAGAGATCCTCGGAGAGCACTACGATAATATCGAGCAGAAGATTGAAGATATCGATCAGGAAATTGCGGATTTACAGGTTAAGCGTACGCGCCTGGTCCAGCAGCATCCGCGTATTGATGAGTAATCTTTTTCTGCAAGTCATGCCTTAAGGTTGGCTTAATCTCTGTCAGATAAACTCTCCTCCCTATCATCGGAGGAGAGTGTCATGAAAACCCGTATCTATGAAAGTTTGACCACCGTGTGCAGCGTGCTGATAGTCAGCAGTTTTTTGTATGTGTGGGTGAGCTCTTACTGATCTTTCTCCAGTATTACACTGGCACGGGTACCGGTGGTTCCTGGACGATTTTGTAAAAAGAATTGCCCGCGATGGAGCTGGGTGATGCGGCTGACAATACTCAGTCCCAGCCCAATACCGCCGAAACGGCTGTCCATGCGCACAAACGCTTTGCTTAACTCTCCGCATTTACTTTCATCAATGCCCGGCCCTTCGTCCTCGACCGCCATAATTGCATCATGTTCCGTGTGAAGAATTATCGTAATATTGGTACCTTCCGGGCTGTAACGATGCGCGTTTTCAACCAGGTTTCGCAGCAGCATCCGCAACAGAGTGACGTCGCCGCGCACCACGACATCGGCAGCGCTCTCGGGTAATAGAAGCGTTTGTTGCCGCTGATCCAGCATAGTGCTGAGTTCATCGTACGAAGGCAGTATGACGTCTTCCAGCAGTTTGACATGCTGGTAATTCCCCGCTGAAAACGACTGGCCCACGCGAGCAAGCTGCAGCAGCTGTGACACGCTGTCCATCATTTGGTCCAGGCGAGCGATTAACGGTGAAACGTCAACGTTGTGGGTTTTTGACAGCAATTCCAGATGCAAGCGAACGCCAGATAACGGCGTGCGTAGCTCGTGGGCAACGTCGGCGGTAAACAGACGCTCGTTGTCGATAGTGGTGGTCAGGCGCGTTACCAGCTCGTTGAGTGCCGAGACGACCGCCTGTATCTCAACGGTGGAACTGCGAATCTCGATGGGGGCCAGGTTATCGGCCGTGCGCGCCTCGAGCTCTTTTTGCAGGTTGGCAAGGGGGCGGGTGATTCGCCGCACCGCCTGATAGCAAATCAGTAGCGTCAGGCTGACCATAAAAATGCCGGGGACGATCAGGCTGGCGATGGCCTCGCGGATCTCATGCATGATGTGGCGATCGTTGTTACGATTTTCGCGTAACGCCTGTTCGAACAGCTGGATTTGCTCGGTGCTTTCATGCCACAGCCAGAAGGTGCTAATCAGCTGAAAGACCACCAGAACCAGGCCGATCGTCAGCATTAAACGATGGCGCAGGGGCAAAGGCTGTTTAAAAAAACGTATCAGCTTCACTTAGTTTTCCTCGGTGGCAACCAGCATGTAGCCAAATCCCCTGACCGTGCGAATGCGCGCTTTACCGACTTTATCGCGCAGGTTATGAATGTGGACTTCCAGCGTATTGGTTGACGGTTCGTTATCCCAGCTGTAGATATCGTTATACAGGATTTCCCGGTGTACCGGGCTGCCCGCTTTGAGCATCAGTCGTGACAGCAGCGCGTGCTCTTTTGGCGTTAAGATAACCTCTTGTCCGTCCATCCATACCTGGCGGCGGCCAATATTCAGCGTCAGGTTACCGACAATCAACTCGCTTTCACCCTGATTGTTATGGCGACGCAGCAGCGCCCGAATACGGGCATGCAGTTCTTCCAGCGCGAACGGTTTGACCAGATAGTCATCGGCGCCGACGTCCAGCCCGGCGATACGGTCTTTGAGCGTGTCACGGGCGGTGAGGATCAGCACCGGCAGGGTGTATTTTTTCTGCCTGATGCGGTTGAGAAAATGCAGACCGTCTTCGTCAGGTAAGCCGAGATCCAGCACCACCAAACTATAGTGCCCGGTCTCCAGGCACTGCTCTGCGGCACGGGCGGTTGACACGCCGTCGCAGGCATAGCCTTCCGTTTGCGCGGCAAGGATCAGTCCCTGCAATAACAGCGTGTCGTCTTCAACAATCAGAATTTTCATTCAGTTAGCCTCCCCTGCATGGCTGCAGAATATCATCTACGCCCTGGTAATACTTGGTCTGTACGCCCGTTAATCCCAGCAGGGTTGAGAATAAATTATCCTGTGAGAAATCTTCTGCGCTTGCCCGTTTTTGCAAACATGTTTGCGAGACCTGGTAGCGCTGTTGGTAATCCTCTGACAGCCACAGCAGCATCGGTACATGCTTTTGGGTCTCTGGCGCAATCGAATACGGCAGACCGTGCAAATAGACGCCATTTTCCCCCAAGGATTCACCGTGATCGGAAAGATAGACCAGGCTGGTGGTGAAATTATCCTGATGCGCTTTCAGTATATTGATTGCTTTATCAACAATATAGTCAACGTACAGAATGGTGTTGTCGTAAGTATTCACGAGTTGCTGCTGCGAGCAGGCCTGGATCTCGTTGGTGTCGCAGGTTGGGGTAAATTTCTTGAACTGTGGCGGATAGCGGTTGTAATAGGTCGGGCCGTGGCTGCCAATGGTATGCAGCACGATCACGCTGTCGCCCTGAAGGTTGTTAATGTACGTTTCCAACCCGTGGAACAGGACCTCGTCGTAGCATTCGCCGTCGATGCACTGCCCCGGCAGATTCAGCTTGGTCATATTCTGGTGCGGTACGCGGTCGCATGCGCCTTTACATCCGCCGTCGTTATCATTCCACAGCACGTTTATTCCCGCTCGCTGAATGATGTCGAGTACGCCTTCCTGATGGTGTGCCAGCTCTTCATCATAATGCGCGCGCGGCATGTCAGAGAACATGCAGGGCACGGATACCGCCGTCGCCGTCCCGCAGGAAGTGGTGCGCGGGAAATAGACCACGTTATCTTTTTCCAGCAACGGGTTGGTCTGGCGTGAATACCCCGACAGCGAGAAGTTATCGCCGCGCGAGGTTTCGCCGAGCACCACAATGGTGAGGTTTTTACGCTTTTCTTTCAGCATTAATGGATTGCGATGGGCATCTTCGCCGATACGTACCAGCGGCAAATCTGCCAGACGCTGGTGCGAATACCAGGATGAGGTGGCCACGATGCTATTGGATGGGCTGAGAGATTTAACCAGCTCTTTGTTGTTGCGAAACAGTGAGGCGTAATTTTTGTAGAAGAGGGCGGCGACCAGTACGATCAGCAGTACCGAGACCAGGATATTTGCCCCCCGATACAGCACGCTACGTAATACCGGAGTCGCCGGTTTGATTTTGATCCAGCAGGCAATCGCTGCCGCCAGGATGCCGCTCAGCCCGAGAGTTAAGATCATTTGCGGTGTCATCAGGGCGAAGGTTTCTGCGGGCGTGGTATCCATCATATTGGCAATCATCGAACGGTCGATGATGATGCCGTAGGTCATGATGAAATACTGGGCAGATGCGCCCACCAGAATGAAAATGCAGGCCAGCGGGCGGTTAAGCCACAGGAACGAAGCCAGCGTCAGCACAATGTTCATGACGCTGAAGGCCACCACCGGCATGGATAAAAACACCAGCACGTTGCGCAGAGAATCTAGCGGAAGGTCCTGCAGCACCTGCTTATAGAACGCAATGTTCAGGAAAGTGGCAAGATAAAAAGAGATCAGCAGAAGCCAGCTGATTTGTCCGAGAGTCGGTCTTTTAAACAGGAGCTTTAACATTAAGAGGAAATTCCATCGACTAAGTGGGGCAGATCCTCGCAAAGTAAAGTTAAGCCAACCTTAAGAACTTAATATTGGCTTTAGGCCGGATGATGGCCATGCCTGATCCGGCCTATATTCACCACTGCCGCTTACATTAGTTATTGTTAACCGGGGCATCCAATGGATACGGGTTTTTATGGACACGGTTGTAATTGAGGGCATACAGAGCGGTGATGACCATCATCATCACGAATGACCACATCACTTCTTTGGCGCCAGAGCCGACAACCGCCCATATGCAGTAAACAAATGCCACGAAAGTCACCAGTAAATACATTGGTCGCGCTTTACCAAAGTGACCATGACCCAGCAGCAGCAAGGCGGCACAGGTATACAGGTAAGGCACCAGCGTAAAGATGACCGAGACAGAAGAGACCAGGCCAAACTCTTTGGCGGCGTTCGGCGACATGCTACTGAACTGGAAGATGGTCATCAGGATCCCGACGATAATTAACCCCGCAACCGGCGTACCGGCTTTGTTGACGCGGGCGAAAATTGGCGGGAACAGACCGTCATCGGCCGCTGCTTTTGCAGTTTGTCCGGCAAGCAGCGTCCAACCGCCCAGTGAACCGAGACACCCGGCAGCGGCACAGAAGGAGACAATCGCCCCGGCTGTGTCGCCGAGCGCCATTCGCGCCGCATCGCCAAATGGTGAGGCCGAAACGCGCAGCGCCGCGTTAGGGATCATGCCCATAATCGCCGTGGTGGAAAGCACGTAGCAGACGGCGGCAATTAGCACCCCACCAATGGTGGCGATAGGAACGTTACGTTTAGGGTTCTTGACCACACCGGCCGCCACAGAGGCGCTTTCTACCCCAATGAATGACCACAGAGTGACGTTTAAGGTGCTCTGAATCGCGCCGAAGGTGTTCATGCCACTGACGTTCCAGGCCGCCATATAGGTTTCACCGCGGAACCAGAACCAGCCGAAGACGGCAATCCCGACAATCGGTACCAGCGCCAGTACCGTCGCGACGGCTTGCACGCGGGTGATCATTTTCGGGCCGACAATGTTCAACAACACGAAGAGCCACAGTACGGCGACGCAGGTCAGCGTCAGGACTAGCGGATCTTTTAAGATGGGGAAGAAGTAGCTCAGGTAACCCACGCCAATAACCACCATCGCGATGTTACCGATCCAGCAGGCCAGCCAGTACAGGACGTTGGTTTGGTAACCTAAGAAGGGGCCGAAGCAGCGGCGGGCATAAGCGTAAGAACCACCGGGACTGGAGTCTAAGGACGACATTTTGGCGTACACCATCGACAGTGCCAGCGCGCCGATAATCGTGACCAACCATCCGTAGATTGCAATCCCGCCAGTTGACGCCAGGTTGGCGGGTAGCAGGAATACACCGGAACCCATAATATTCCCCGACACCATTAAGGTGACGGGGATTAAGCCCACTTTGTGAGCATCAGCATCCGTCGACATATTTCTTAACTCCTAATAAGGATAAATGACGACGTATCATACCTCTTCAGAAGATAATTGAATTATGGCAAAGGGGGGTATCGCCAATGCTGATATTATTATGGCTCATCGCTAAATGATTAAAAATCAAGCAGCGGATTGCTCCCGATGCTGACTAACATAATGCAGCGGCGTCATTCCATAGAACTCTTTGAATACGGAAATAAAGTATGACGTACTGTTATATCCGCACAGTTGGGAGACCTGTGAAATGTTTTTTTCGTCCATCATTAGTTGATTGACGGCATAACGCATACGACACGTGGTTATTATTTGACTGTAACTGGTATTTTCATTTTTGAGCTTTTTCTTTAACAAACTGGGACTCAGGCATAAACAGCTGGCGACCATACTTAAATTCCAGTCTTTATGGATATCGCTCTCGATAATGTGGTACACGCAGTCGCTGATACGGTTGCGTAACATATGCATCAGCAGGGAGATGAACTTTTTACTGTCGAGAAAGCGTGATAACACGGTGAACAGGAGCGAACGAGTACGCTCGCATTCACCTTCGCTCAGGGTTTCCATCACGCTGTGTTGGGCGGCCACCCGAAAAACATCCGGCGTCAGACAGACGGCGGTCATCACCGGGTTGGCACTACGTTGCCAGGGAGGGATCTGTGACAGATCTTTGTTTAAAAATCGAAGATAGTCTTTAATAATTTCACGACTGATATGTACGACCAGTGCGTTATTAAGTGATGAGAAATCGATAATATTATTATCGCACGCCACCAGCGCCATGTGATTAGCTTTTAAACTGATAGCTTCTTTTCCGTTAATCCTTAACCAAACATCCTTCTCCGTTAATACAACAACACAAGCTGCTCTGCTGCAAACCCTCATACCCAAACTCCAGGAATATGAACATAAAATACCGTAACTCACCATCAGGCGAGCCATATCGGTCAAATAAAATTGTATGATGAATCTAGACCTGCGTTAAAATAGCGTGATTTAAAGTAATTACAATATTTCTAGGAATTTTCGCAGTGTACACAATATTTTACGAAAGTGTAAATGCACTATTTTGCGTATAAAAAAAGCGCGGGGTGGGCCCGCGCAAAAGGTATGACAGTGTTATTGTTTTGCAGCAATACTCAGGAATCACTCAATCAGCACATATCAACCTTCAAAAGCAGACTATCTAAAAAGAGACATTATGCTTTCACGCACATGACGTGATACACGCCGTCGATAATTTCCGTTCCTTCGGTTTCATGTTCAAATCCAGGGAAGTGGTGGTCCCAGGACTGCAACGAACGCAGGTACCCAATTTGTGGGCTGTTGGCATCGCCAAAGTTTTCGCCGGATAGCAGCATCGGAATTCCCGGTGGGTAAGGGATCACAGAGTTTGCCGCAATGCGTCCCGCCAGATTTTCAATGGCTACCATCTCAACGTTGTCACTCACAATCGCGTTATAGGCGTCTCGTGGGGTAATATCCGCATCTGGCAGACCGGAGTAGGCCGCATTGAGTTTGCTGCCAGGGTTGTTTTCTTTCAGCCAGGCAAACATTGTGTCGCCTAGATCGTGAATACCCATATTTGAGTAAGTGTCAGGATGTTCCTCTACCAGTTCTGGCATCACCTGCGACAACGGGGTATTGGCATCGTAATGGTGTTTGAATGAGCACAGTGTGTTGATAAGCGTGCCCCATTTCCCACGGGTGATCCCCATTGAGAACAGGAACATAATCTGGAAGTCGGTGGTACGGGTCGGTACGATACCGTGACGGCCAAGCCATGCGGTAACCAGTGCTGCCGGTACGCCGCTCTCTTCCAGTTCACCATCGTCGCCCATTCCCGGTGCCAGAATGCTGACTTTAATGGGATCCAGCATGCTCCAGTTATCCGGCAGGTCTTTAAAGCCGTGCCAGGATTCACCCGGACGCATCACCCAGCAGTTCTGATCGGTTGCCAACAATGTGGCGGGAGCGTCGGCAAAGTCATAGGTTTTACCGGTCTGCGGATCGGTGACCACCTCTTTGTTCCACGGTTTGAAGAACCAGTCGCCTTCGGCGGTGAATTCTTTATACAACCGAGCCATCGCCTGACGGAAATCAACTGCTTCGTCGATCACTTCCTGGGTAAGAGACAGACCGCTGTTGCCGTCCATCATGGAGACTGCCACGTCGTTTGATGCGCAGATAGCATACAGCGGCGAGGTGGTAGCGTGCATCATGTACGCTTGGTTAAAGCGGGAGAAGTTTACTGCTCCACGACCTTCACGGACATGAATGTAAGAGGCCTGAGAGAGCGCATTCAGCAGTTTGTGGGTGGAATGTGTGGCAAAAACGGTAGGACCGTTATGATCGCCCGGCGCACCACGCATGGCGTAGTGATCGGCATAAATTGGGTTGAAGCGGGCATAACCGTACCAGGCTTCATCGAAGTGGATGCGATCGCTGGTTTGTGCCAGCAGGTCCTGCGCCTCTTTGGCGTTGTAGCAAACACCGTCGTAGGTACAGTTGGTTACGACGCTGTATGACGGTTTCTGCCCGGCTTTGCCTTTCGTCAGCGGGCTTTCGCTGATTTTTTTCTGCAATGTTTCAGGCTGCATTTCCTGCGGGTAGATAGGCCCGATAATGCCGTAACGGTTGCGGCTTGGCACCATGTAAACTGGTTTTGCCCCAGTGAGGATCAGCCCCTGTTCTATGGATTTATGGCAGTTACGATCCAGCACTACGACGTCGTTGTCGGTCATGCAGGCTTGCATGATGGTGCGGTTAGAGCCGGAAGTCCCGACCACAACGGACCAGGAACGGTCGGCACCAAACACGCGGGCGGCATTTTTTTCGCTTTCGCCAAATGCGCCGGTATGGTCGAGTAAAGAACCGAGATTGGTACGTTCAATCCCCATGTCGGTACGGAACAGGTTCTCTCCGTAGTAGTCATGGTACAGGCGACCAGCAGGGGTCTTGGTGAAACCGACACCGCCCTGGTGGCCAGGTGCTGCCCAGGAATACTCATGGACATTGCTGTATTTCATCAGAGCGTTGAACAGCGGCGGTAACAACTGTTGACGGTAGCGGGTCATCGCCGCAATGGCGCGCCCAGCGATAAAGTCAGCGCTATCTTCCAGAATCCAGGCGAATTCATCGACAAGCTCCAGCAGGTCGCGATCCAGAGACGCGGTGGCCTTTTCCCGATCGCCCAGCAGGAAAACAGGGACATTTTGCTGGCGTTCGTGGAGCTTACCGATCAATTGCCTGACATTCAGGTGTTCGTCTTGTTGTTCCATTTGATAGCTGAACATCAGGCAATCAATGGCTTCATTCGCGGCGAGTATTGCGTAACCATCGTCGAATGAGGTGGACTTAATGACGGTAACATTTTGGCGGCTTAATGCGTCAGCCAGACGCTCGACAGCGCTACCGACCCAGGTGTCCTGATGCAGAAACTCACTTTCAACAATTAATACTTTCATCGTCTTTTCCCGTAGTGGAGGATGTGTGACGAGGGCAAGTATTTACCTGATAAATAAGTGAGTAAAGCGGTCAATAAATAGACTGTTTTTGGTTTTTATTCTTTATAAACAATTTGTTAGTTAATGGATTAAGCCGTTTCCGTCCCCTGTTTATCGACAGGGGAATTATTTTTTTGGCTGATAGTGATATTGCCAGGTGCTCAGGCCGTTGAGGATTGCCGCCGTTGTTGGCTCAGCTTGCGGTATTGCTGTGGCGACATACCAACAAACTTGTTGAAGGTGTCGTAAAAGCGGCTGCTGGAGCGGAACCCGGCGGTCAGCGCGACATCCAGAATCGTTTTATCGGTATCGCTCAGCAGTGCGCGGACGTGGTTAATACGCATCGCGGTAATGTATTGCTTCATGGTGAGTTGCATCACGCGTTGGAAAATCCCCATCGCATAGTTGGCATTGAGTTTCACATGCTCCGCGACGTGGTTGATGGTGAGCGCTTGATCGTAGTTGTCGGCAATAAAACTCAGCATCTGACTGACGTAAAACTGTGCATGCCGGGAGACGCTGTTTTTGTGTGTGCGAGAGGTTTTATTGACCAGAATCGGTTGCCAGCCCGACAGGCTAAAGCGTTTAAGCATCAGGCCAATTTCGTCGATTGCCAGTTGACGAATTTGTTCGTTCGGGTTGCTCAGTTCCTGCTGCCAGCGCTGAACTTCAAAGGTGCTGAGCTGCTGCGTAGCCAGTGATTTAATGACCATGCCATGCGTGACGTGGTTGATCAGTTCGCGGTCTAGCGGCCAGGAGAGAAACAGGTGCATCGGTAAATTGAATATCGCCATCTGCTGGCAGGTGCCTGGGCAAGTGAGTTGATGCGGCGTGCAGGCCCAGAATAATGTGATATGCCCCTGTTTCATCTGTACGACTTCGTTATTGATCACATACTCAACGTCGCCATCAAACGGGACGTTGACCTCAACCTGACCATGCCAGTGGCTGGCGTCCATGGCATGCGGTGGGCGCAGTTCGATATCCATGCGTTGATATTCAGAGTACAGCGTCAGCGGGCTGCGGGTCTGCTGTTCGTCGCTACTGCACATATGCGGGTCGGGAGGGAGAAGCGGTGTTGGCAGCGTCGTCATGGTCACTCCATTTCCTGAATGCTCATCATCATGCCATTAGCACACAGATAAGACTGAGAATTGGGACGCAAATCGGGCAGGTGCACTCCAGCACAGCCAATATTTTGGGCCGCATACTCTGCTTTTTGGCTAATTTTATCCCATTAACTCAGATCCTACGTGGGCGGAAAGGCGATCTGAGTTTTTGGGAATGCTCATTACAGAAGCCGGAGGTTTTCATCGACACCGCGTGTCATCCTGACGGTGTTCAATAACGTTCTTCTGGAGAGTCATGATGTCTGCACCCAAAATTACCTTTATAGGCGCTGGTTCGACGATTTTCGTCAAAAATATCCTCGGGGATATCTTTCACCGTGAAGCGCTAAAGTCGGCGCATATCGCCTTGATGGATATCGATCCTACGCGTCTGGAAGAGTCGCACATTGTTGTGCGTAAGTTGATGGATTCTACGGGCGCATCCGGGCGTATCACCTGCTATACCGATCAAAAAGCGGCATTACAGGATGCCGATTTTGTGGTTGTCGCTTTCCAGATCGGTGGTTATGAACCCTGTACTGTCACCGATTTTGCGGTGTGTAAACGTCATGGTCTGGAGCAGACGATTGCCGACACTTTGGGGCCGGGTGGCATCATGCGCGCGCTGCGTACCATCCCGCATTTATGGCAGATTTGTGAGGACATGACCGAAGTCTGCCCGCAGGCCACCATGCTTAACTACGTCAACCCGATGGCGATGAACACCTGGGCAATGTATGCGCGCTATCCGCATATTAAGCAGGTTGGGTTGTGCCATTCAGTACAGGGCACGGCGGAAGAGCTGGCGCGGGATCTGGATATTGATCCTGCCACTTTGCGCTATCGCAGCGCCGGGATCAACCATATGGCGTTTTATCTGGAGCTAGAGCGTAAAACGGCTGATGGGACCTATGTGGATCTCTACCCGGAACTGTTGGCGGCCTACGATTCCGGTCAGGCACCGAAACCGAATATTCACGGTAATACCCGTTGTCAGAATATTGTGCGCTATGAAATGTTCAAAAAACTGGGCTATTTCGTCACTGAGTCGTCCGAGCATTTCGCGGAGTATACGCCGTGGTTTATCAAACCAGGGCGTGAGGATCTGATTGAGCGTTATAAGGTTCCATTGGATGAATACCCAAAACGCTGTGTGGAACAGCTGGCAAACTGGAACAAAGAGCTGGAAGAGTACAAAACGGCTGCGCGGATCGATATTAAACCGTCGCGCGAATATGCCAGCACTATCATGAACGCTATCTGGACCGGTGAACCGAGCGTGGTGTATGGCAACGTTCGCAATGACCATCTGATCGATAACCTGCCGCAAGGCTGTTGCGTGGAAGTAGCTTGTCTGGTTGATGCGAATGGTATTCAGCCAACGAAGGTGGGGACTCTCCCGTCACATTTGGCGGCCATGATGCAAACCAATATCAATGTTCAGACCCTGCTAACGGAAGCCATTCTGACGGAAAATCGCGATCGTGTTTATCACGCGGCGATGATGGATCCGCATACTGCTGCGGTATTGGGGATTGAGGAGATTTATGCGCTGGTGGACGACCTGATCGCGTCTCACGGCGACTGGCTGCCAGCCTGGTTACATCGATAAAATGGAGATGCTCAGGCCGGCTTAGCGTCATCGACATCCGGCAATCAGTTAGCGTTCATTAACTTATAGCGTTGCAGCTGTTGGCAATGTACTCGTGCCAGCAAGATTACCGTGGTTAACGCGCCAAGCAGGGCGCAGAACATATCTGACTGGGTATCCCACGGATCGCCCTGCGTGCCAAGGAAGTCATCAGCTCCCTGTCCCATCGCCAGCGCCGCCCACCACTCAATCAGTTCGTAGGTGGCGCTGATCGCCAGTGCGACGCAGCAGACTAAAAATGCCAACATCTTACGTCCACGGACAATATTACCGCGCACTAAAATCTCTCTGGCCGTCAGGGCTGGCACCAGGCCCTGAAAGAAGTGGCCCAGTTTGTCATAGGGATTGCGGCTTAGATTCAGCCATTCCTGAACGTCAAAGCCAATCGGCACCTTAGCGTAGGTATACATACCGCCTACCATCAAAATGATGGCATGTAAGAAAATCAGCGTGTAGAGCAGCGGCGTCAGAGGATAGCGACTGGCCGTGGTAAGGAGCAGCGGCACGACAATGATGACCGGCGTGACTTCCATCAGCCAGGTGATTTTTTCTGTGGCGCAAAAGCCGGTATAAGCAAGGATTAGCGCCAGCACCAGTGCGCCAGCGTTCAGCATCGAAGTATTCAGTGTGCGGATCATGGTGATTTTGTGAGTAGTCGAAAAGGCTACTATTTACCGGGCGTGCTAAAAATTCAATACCCGTTATTGAGGGGGAAAGAGTGGCCCGGGGGGATCACCGGGCTATCCTCAAAGGTTGGGTGTCCAACTATTGGGAACAGTCCGGTGCCGGGCCAGATACGTTACTTCGCGCAGTTAGCGCATTGCTTGCTGATAATTTGCTGGAAGAAATCGTTGCCTTTGTCATCGACCAGGATGAAAGCCGGGAAATCTTCAACTTCGATTTTCCAGATGGCTTCCATACCCAACTCCGGGTACTCCACGCATTCCAGATGCTTAATGCTCTGCTGCGCCAGTACCGCTGCCGGACCGCCGATGCTGCCTAAGTAGAAGCCACCGTGTTTGTGGCAGGCGTCGGTCACCTGCTGGCTGCGGTTTCCTTTCGCCAGCATGATCATGCTGCCGCCGTGGGATTGCAGCAGATCAACATAGGAGTCCATACGACCCGCGGTGGTTGGCCCTAAAGAGCCGGACGGATAACCCGCTGGCGTTTTGGCCGGGCCCGCGTAGTAGATCGGGTGATCTTTTACGTACTGTGGCAGGCCTTCACCGGACTCAATACGCTCTTTCAGCTTCGCGTGAGCGATGTCGCGACCGACAATGATGGTGCCGCTCAGCGACAGGCGGGTAGACACCGGATATTGAGAAAGCTGGGCGAGGATCTCTTTCATTGGACGGTTGAGATCAACCTTAACGACTTCACCTTCACCCGCCTGACGCAGAGATTCTGGAATGTACTGGGCTGGGTTATGCTCCAGTTTTTCAATCCAGACGCCGTCACGGTTAATCTTGGCCTTGATGTTACGGTCAGCAGAGCAGGAGACGCCCATGCCTACCGGGCAGGACGCGCCATGGCGAGGCAGACGGATCACGCGAATATCGTGCGCGAAGTATTTGCCGCCAAACTGGGCACCGAGGCCGAGTTTCTGTGCTTCTTCAAGCAGTTCCTGTTCCAGCTGGATGTCGCGGAACGCCTGACCATGGGCATTACCTTCCGTCGGCAGCGCGTCGTAGTAGTGCGTGCTGGCCAGTTTCACCGTTTTGAGGGTACTTTCTGCTGAGGTGCCGCCAATGACAAACGCGATGTGGTAAGGCGGGCAAGCCGCTGTACCCAGCGTACGCATTTTATCAACCAGGTAATTTTTCAGCTTGCCGGGAGTCAGCAGTGCTTTGGTTTCCTGATACAGGTAAGTTTTGTTGGCAGAACCGCCGCCTTTGGCCACGCACAGGAATTTGTATTCATCGCCATCAACGCTGTACAGGTCGATTTGCGCGGGTAGGTTAGTACCGGTATTCACCTCTTTGTACATATCCAGTGCGGCGTTTTGCGAGTAGCGCAGGTTGTCTTCAATGTAGGTATTAAACACACCTTTGGAGAGCGCAGCTTCGTCACCACCGCCGGTCCAGACGCGCTGGCCTTTTTTACCCATGATAATGGCTGTGCCAGTATCCTGGCAGGTCGGCAGTACGCCTTTGGCGGCGATCTCTGAGTTTCTCAGGAATTGCAGCGCTACGTACTTATCGTTTTCGCTGGCTTCAGGATCGTGGAGAATGGAGGCGACTTGCTGCTGGTGTTCCGGGCGGAGCATGAAGGAGGCATCATGGAAGGCTTGCTGGGCCAGAAGCGTCAGTGCTTCTGGTGCTACCTTCAGGATCGTCTCGCCTTCAAACTCGCCGACGCTGACGTGATCGGATGTCAGCAGATAGTACTCAGTCTTGTCTTCCCCTAGCGGGAAAGGCGCCTGGTAAGTGAATTCAACTTTTGACATTTGCTTCCAGCCTTTTCTTTTTTATCAGAACCGTAAATTGTTCTGCATCTTTTGAGTGGCGTGCCGTTCAAAAGTGAACGGCACGCGAAGTGTGATTACAGGAAACCGTACATTGCAGCGAATACCCAGCCAAATACGCAGGATACGCTTACGCCGATCAAACCAGGCAGAATGAAGCTGTGGTTAATGACGAAGCGGCCAATGCGGGTGGTGCCGGAACGGTCAAACTGAATGGCCGCCAGGTCGCTCGGGTAGGTCGGCAGAATGTAGTAACCGTAGCATGCCGGAGCAGAGGCAACGATGTACGCTGGATCAACGCCGATAGCCAGCGCGACCGGCACGATAGCCGCCAGCGCCGCAGCCTGGGAGTTTACAAACTTGGAGACCAACAGCAGGATAACCGCATAGGCCCACGGATATTCTTTCACCATCTCGCCCAGTACGCCCTGAATTTCAGACATATGCGCGCCGAACATGGTTTCCGCCATCCAGGCAATACCGTACACCGCTACAATCGCGATCATACCTGAACGGAAGACTTCATTTTTAGAGATAGATGCGGGGTTGGTTTTGGTCAGGATGATAATCAGTGCGCCGGTCAGCAGCATGAACATCTGGATAACCAGGACCATTGACAGCGGTTTGCCGCCGAAAGAAGGACGCAGTTCAGATACTGCGCCGAGCACGGCAACGACAGCGATAGCGGCCAGGAAGATCCACATTGCCAGCCAGTTGCTCTTAGGCAGCTTCTTGTCTAACAGCGTGGCGGTGTCGCCATAGACATAGTGGTGGTTTTCAGGAACGGAAATAAACTTCTGAAAATCTTCGTCTTTATCCAGATCTTTACCACGGAACCAACTGAAGATACCGATCGCCAGAATACCCAGCAGGGTAGAGGGGATGGTGATAGCGAGCAGATCGAGGAATTCGAGGTGCTTGCCTTCAAACGTCACGTTACCCAGCATCGCGACCAGTGATACCACGGCCACGGAAACTGGGCTGGCAATGATACCCATCTGCGCACCGATAGAACTCGCCGCCATCGGACGTTCCGGGCGGATATTGTTCTTAATCGCTACGTCATAGATGATAGGCAGAATGGTGTACACCACATGTCCTGTACCACAAAGAATGGTCAGAACGCAGGTTACAAATGGCGCAACAATAGAAACATATTTTGGGTTACGGCGCAGCAGCTTTTCAGCAATTTGCAGCATAACGTCAAGACCGCCGGAGGCCTGTAAGGTTGCGGAGGCCGCCACCACGGCAATAATGACCAGCATAACGTCTACAGGCGGCTTACCCGGCTGGAGATGGAAAACGAAAACCAGAATGACCAGACCGATACCGCCTAACAAACCCAGTGCGATACCGCCCTTTCTGGCACCATAAAACAAACATATTAATATTATAAGAAGTTGTATACTAAATAACATTTTATTTACCCTCGCGAAAAAACCAGTCAATTTTTGATAAATGGATCTGTGCCACATTCTTTTATGCTGGAATAAGCATCAGAAAGCGGTCAATATTCGGTATGTCCGTATTTGCGATTAATATTCAAATGTCTGGCTAAAAAAATTAAACGTTATTGGAAATATTTAGCTTTTTTCTGTGGCTTTGTTCAGAGGAGGGAATCCTCAGGCGATGGGAAGCAGAGCTTGTTATGAAGAGCGTTGGCTGACGTTGTAATGTAGGCTCGTTGTCCCGGCTTTCCGGAAACTTATCGTTAGCTTTACGTTTCCTACTATTACGTGAACCACCGTCAGAATGGGTGAGTGCATTATTTATGTGATCACGCTCACGCCAATTCATGATGCTATGAGGTCGGCGAACGGATACTTTTATTTGCTCACAAAAATGTACGGTGTCCATAGTACGTAGCATGTTCTCCATTGCTACCGATATAGATTTTTTATGTCTGGTTAATTTCAGACTAATCCTTTAGGGGTAAAAATACACATTCTGCGAGTTAGATAATACTTAATTAACTTTTGTTAGTGATTTTGAAATTAAAAACAGTGTGATGCTTGTCAATAATAAAATAGGACATTAACATGTTGGATACAATTATATTTGATCTAACACAAATTTAGTATTTTGCAGTGTCAGACAGCAATGAAGGGATTTTTCATTATTTTAATAATTGTTACTTTTATATAACGAATAATCCCCGTAATGCTGATTATTGGCAGTATTGTTTTAGCAGCGAATAATGTTCAGCCTGAACACGGTAGCGATAAACCGGTCTGCCAGTAACACCGTAATGGATACTGGTAAATAAGATGTGACAATTGACTAGCCAGATGAGGTACTTGCGGCAAGAGACGCGCGAGATATTGACTTCGTTTGCCAATTCATCAGTCGAGAACTCCTGATCCTGGTGCTCATCAATCCATTGGCACAGGGTACGTAATGTTTGAGGCGTCAATCCCTTAGGTAAGCGCCGCGTTTCCTGCTCGCTGGAGGAACTGCCGTGAATCAGTTGATCAAGCTCCGACTGTTCATAATACTGATGCTTTTCCATTTCCGTCTTTTTGTGCAGCCAGCCGGTGAGCGCTTCTTCAAAACGGGAAGCCTGGAACGGTTTTATCAGGTAGTCAACCACCCCGTAGTGGAGTGAGTCTTTGATGGTGGTGGCGTCGGCGGCGGAAGAGATGACAATGACATCACACTTACAGCCTTCGCTGTGCAAAACGGGCAGAAGATCCAGACCGTTTTCTTTCTGCATATAAATATCCAGCAAAATCAGGTCGATATGATGCTCGCCATGAAAGAGTATCTCTTTGGCCTTTTCTAGCGTAGAGGCTGTCCCACAGCAATGAAAACCGGAGAGTTGCGCTACATATCGGCGATTTAGCTCCGCTACCATTGCGTCGTCATCGACAATTAAGACATTGATCATCTGCTGGCCCTCTCACCATTCCACGGTAACTGTACAAAAAATTGGGTGAAGATCCCAGGTTCAGATTCGACGGAAATATTGCCGCCAACGCTTTCAACCTGCTGTTTAACAAGCGCTAAACCAACGCCCCGTTCGCTTCCTTTTGACGAGACGCCTTTCTCAAAGATGTGGTCAATGCGATCGGGAGCAATCCCCGGACCATCGTCATTAACTTCGCAATGCAACCAGCCGTGTCGATAATGTAAGGATACGCTGATTTCACCACCGACTTCTTGACCTAACGCTTCCAGTGCGTTTTCAATTAAATTCCCCAGAACGGTAATCAGTACAGTCACTTGATCTTCATTACTGTTTTCCGGCAATTGACTTTCATTGCTAATGACAAGGGTATGACCTAAATCGGATGTGCGATTAATCTTACTGAGTAAAAATCCCGCGATAACCGGGGATTTTATTTTTCCCAGTAATGAGCCGATTTCTTCCTGATAGTTGTTGGCTGTTTTAATTATATAAGTTTCCAGCTGCTTATAACTTTTCAGGTGCAATAATCCCAGAATCACGTGTAACTTATTCATGAATTCGTGGGATCGTTCACGAAGTGCATCAGCATAGTTGACCATGCCATCCAATCGTTGCATCAGTTTACGGACTTCAGTTTTGTCTCTGAACGTAGAAATAGCACCGATGATTTTACCGTTGCTGAGTACCGGCACGGTATTGATCAATAGTAGCCTGTCTTTTACGGTGATCTCTTCATCGCGCCGTGGTGTTCCATCACGTAATACCTCAGACAAATCGACCACCCGTGACCACGCATGACTGAGCGTGGAGAGTTGTGCATCGTCTTGTGATTTGTGGTAATCAAGCAGTTCCTGTGCCGCCTGGTTTATCAGCGTCACTTCGCCACTGTCGTCAACGGCAATAACGCCTTCCTTTATAGAGTGCAGCATCGCCTGGCGCTGTTCGAATAGGTTGGATATTTCGTAGGGCTCGAGGCCAAACAAAATGCGTTTGAGAACTTTGACGAATATCCATGTACCGAGTAGCCCCACGAGTACGCCAAATAAGATGGACCAGATGATGCTGCCGCGACTGTTATTGATTTGTTCAGCAACTCTGCTTAGCTCAAGACCGATCGCCACGACGCCAATTTGGCGGTGGTTTTCGTCATAGATGGGGGTAAACACGCGCAGTGCTTTAGCCAGAAAGCCGCGATTAATTGCAACGTTCTCTTTTCCTTGCAGCGCCAGCAAAATATCGTCGCCTTTAAAGGGCTGGCCGATTCGCTGCGCTTCGGGATGAGAATAACGGATACTTTGCATGTTCGTGACGACGATGAACAAAAAGTCATTACTTTGATTCACCGCCTGAGCAATCGCCTGAATGCCACTCTCTTTGGGGGCTTTCTGTAAGCCCAGACGGATTTCCGGAGAGTCAGCCAGCGTTCGCGCCACCGCCAGGGCTTTGTCTGCTAATGCGTCACGCGTCATATTGCTAATTTGTGAGAAGTAAATCAGATGCACGACCAGCAGTACGGAGAAGAGTACGGCACTGACCATGAGGATCACGGTAGTGCCGAGTTTCATCGGGCGTTTGCGTATAGAAGTACGTTGCAGAGCGTTTCTCATCACTGTCCTGGAATCACTGATTGTACGGGTATTATCGCCTGATGAAATGCGTAATTCAAAGGTGGTAGGGCGATTATGGGGCTACTGCCGTTTGCTCTTCTTATATATAGAGTAGAAAAAGGGTGTGCGTTGATTCCCCTCCTATATAGAGAATTCCAGGCGCGATTTGCACTCTTCTTCTTGATGTGAGGTTGGGAATTTCGACGGCTTTGTGGATAACTCTGTGTGTAAATAGGTATAAGGCGGGGTTTTGCTGTGGAATGCAGCAGTCAGTCATTTTTCTGTCATTTAAGGGTTGCGGGCGTCAGGAAACTCCCTATAATGCGCCTCCATCGACACGGCGGATGTGAATCACTTCACACAAACAGCCGGTTCGGTTGAAGAGAAAAACCTGAAAATAAGAGGTTGACTCTGAAAGAGGAAAGCGTAATATACGCCACCTCGCGACAGAGCGCTAAAGCGCGTCGCAACTGCTCTTTAACAATTTATCAGACAATCTGTGTGGGCACTCGAAGATACGGATTCTTAACGTCGCAAGACGAAAAATGAATACCAAGTCTCTGAGTGAACATACGTAATTCATTACGAAGTTTAATTCACGAGCATCAAACTTAAATTGAAGAGTTTGATCATGGCTCAGATTGAACGCTGGCGGCAGGCCTAACACATGCAAGTCGAACGGTAGCACAGAGAGCTTGCTCTTGGGTGACGAGTGGCGGACGGGTGAGTAATGTCTGGGAAACTGCCCGATGGAGGGGGATAACTACTGGAAACGGTAGCTAATACCGCATAACGTCGCAAGACCAAAGAGGGGGACCTTCGGGCCTCTTGCCATCGGATGTGCCCAGATGGGATTAGCTAGTAGGTGGGGTAACGGCTCACCTAGGCGACGATCCCTAGCTGGTCTGAGAGGATGACCAGCCACACTGGAACTGAGACACGGTCCAGACTCCTACGGGAGGCAGCAGTGGGGAATATTGCACAATGGGCGCAAGCCTGATGCAGCCATGCCGCGTGTATGAAGAAGGCCTTCGGGTTGTAAAGTACTTTCAGCGAGGAGGAAGGTGTTGTGGTTAATAACCGCAGCAATTGACGTTACTCGCAGAAGAAGCACCGGCTAACTCCGTGCCAGCAGCCGCGGTAATACGGAGGGTGCAAGCGTTAATCGGAATTACTGGGCGTAAAGCGCACGCAGGCGGTCTGTCAAGTCGGATGTGAAATCCCCGGGCTCAACCTGGGAACTGCATCCGAAACTGGCAGGCTAGAGTCTTGTAGAGGGGGGTAGAATTCCAGGTGTAGCGGTGAAATGCGTAGAGATCTGGAGGAATACCGGTGGCGAAGGCGGCCCCCTGGACAAAGACTGACGCTCAGGTGCGAAAGCGTGGGGAGCAAACAGGATTAGATACCCTGGTAGTCCACGCCGTAAACGATGTCGACTTGGAGGTTGTTCCCTTGAGGAGTGGCTTCCGGAGCTAACGCGTTAAGTCGACCGCCTGGGGAGTACGGCCGCAAGGTTAAAACTCAAATGAATTGACGGGGGCCCGCACAAGCGGTGGAGCATGTGGTTTAATTCGATGCAACGCGAAGAACCTTACCTACTCTTGACATCCAGAGAACTTAGCAGAGATGCTTTGGTGCCTTCGGGAACTCTGAGACAGGTGCTGCATGGCTGTCGTCAGCTCGTGTTGTGAAATGTTGGGTTAAGTCCCGCAACGAGCGCAACCCTTATCCTTTGTTGCCAGCGGTTCGGCCGGGAACTCAAAGGAGACTGCCAGTGATAAACTGGAGGAAGGTGGGGATGACGTCAAGTCATCATGGCCCTTACGAGTAGGGCTACACACGTGCTACAATGGCATATACAAAGAGAAGCGACCTCGCGAGAGCAAGCGGACCTCATAAAGTATGTCGTAGTCCGGATTGGAGTCTGCAACTCGACTCCATGAAGTCGGAATCGCTAGTAATCGTAGATCAGAATGCTACGGTGAATACGTTCCCGGGCCTTGTACACACCGCCCGTCACACCATGGGAGTGGGTTGCAAAAGAAGTAGGTAGCTTAACCTTCGGGAGGGCGCTTACCACTTTGTGATTCATGACTGGGGTGAAGTCGTAACAAGGTAACCGTAGGGGAACCTGCGGTTGGATCACCTCCTTACCTTAAAGAAACGTTCTTTGTAGTGTCCACACAGATTGTCTGATGAATGATGAACTTCTAAATGTACTTCCGAGTGCATTAAGAAGTTTTGCTCTTTAAAAATCTGGATCAAGCTGAAAATTGAAACGACACACTGTGTCTGTTCTCCGTAATAAGAACAGATAAGCGGTGTGTTCGAGTCTCTCAAATTTTCGCAACGCGGAATGTTTTACGAAACATCTTCGGGTTGTGAGGTTAAGCGACTAAGCGTACACGGTGGATGCCCTGGCAGTCAGAGGCGATGAAGGACGTGCTAATCTGCGATAAGCGTCGGTAAGGTGATATGAACCGTTATAGCCGGCGATTTCCGAATGGGGAAACCCAGTGTGATTCGTCACACTATCATTACGTGAATACATAGCGTAATGAAGCGAACCGGGGGAACTGAAACATCTAAGTACCCCGAGGAAAAGAAATCAACCGAGATTCCCCCAGTAGCGGCGAGCGAACGGGGAGCAGCCCAGAGTCTGAATCAGCATATGTGGTAGTGGAACGGTCTGGAAAGTCCGACGGTACAGGGTGATAGTCCCGTACACAAAATCACACATGCTGTGAACTCGAAGAGTAGGGCGGGACACGTGGTATCCTGTCTGAATATGGGGGGACCATCCTCCAAGGCTAAATACTCCTGACTGACCGATAGTGAACCAGTACCGTGAGGGAAAGGCGAAAAGAACCCCGGCGAGGGGAGTGAAAAAGAACCTGAAACCGTGTACGTACAAGCAGTGGGAGCCTTGATTTATCAGGGTGACTGCGTACCTTTTGTATAATGGGTCAGCGACTTATATTCTGTAGCAAGGTTAACCGTATAGGGGAGCCGAAGGGAAACCGAGTCTTAACTGGGCGTTAAGTTGCAGGGTATAGACCCGAAACCCGGTGATCTAGCCATGGGCAGGTTGAAGGTTGGGTAACACTAACTGGAGGACCGAACCGACTAATGTTGAAAAATTAGCGGATGACTTGTGGCTGGGGGTGAAAGGCCAATCAAACCGGGAGATAGCTGGTTCTCCCCGAAAGCTATTTAGGTAGCGCCTCGTGAACTCATCTTCGGGGGTAGAGCACTGTTTCGGCTAGGGGGTCATCCCGACTTACCAACCCGATGCAAACTACGAATACCGAAGAATGTTATCACGGGAGACACACGGCGGGTGCTAACGTCCGTCGTGAAGAGGGAAACAACCCAGACCGCCAGCTAAGGTCCCAAAGTCACAGTTAAGTGGGAAACGATGTGGGAAGGCACAGACAGCCAGGATGTTGGCTTAGAAGCAGCCATCATTTAAAGAAAGCGTAATAGCTCACTGGTCGAGTCGGCCTGCGCGGAAGATGTAACGGGGCTAAACTGTGCACCGAAGCTGCGGCAGCGACACTATGTGTTGTTGGGTAGGGGAGCGTTCTGTAAGCCGTTGAAGGTGGCCTGTGAGGGTTGCTGGAGGTATCAGAAGTGCGAATGCTGACATAAGTAACGATAATGCGGGTGAAAAACCCGCACGCCGGAAGACCAAGGGTTCCTGTCCAACGTTAATCGGGGCAGGGTGAGTCGACCCCTAAGGCGAGGCCGAAAGGCGTAGTCGATGGGAAACAGGTTAATATTCCTGTACTTGGTGTTACTGCGAAGGGGGGACGGAGAAGGCTATGTTAGCCGGGCGACGGTTGTCCCGGTTTAAGCATGTAGGCGGAGAGTTTAGGTAAATCCGGACTCTTATTAAACGCTGAGGTGTGATGACGAGGCACTACGGTGCTGAAGTAACAAATGCCCTGCTTCCAGGAAAAGCCTCTAAGCATCAGGTAACACAAAATCGTACCCCAAACCGACACAGGTGGTCAGGTAGAGAATACCAAGGCGCTTGAGAGAACTCGGGTGAAGGAACTAGGCAAAATGGTGCCGTAACTTCGGGAGAAGGCACGCTGATACCAGGTGAAGCGACTTGCTCGTGGAGCTGAAATCAGTCGAAGATACCAGCTGGCTGCAACTGTTTATTAAAAACACAGCACTGTGCAAACACGAAAGTGGACGTATACGGTGTGACGCCTGCCCGGTGCCGGAAGGTTAATTGATGGGGTTATCCGTAAGGAGAAGCTCTTGATCGAAGCCCCGGTAAACGGCGGCCGTAACTATAACGGTCCTAAGGTAGCGAAATTCCTTGTCGGGTAAGTTCCGACCTGCACGAATGGCGTAATGATGGCCAGGCTGTCTCCACCCGAGACTCAGTGAAATTGAACTCGCTGTGAAGATGCAGTGTACCCGCGGCAAGACGGAAAGACCCCGTGAACCTTTACTATAGCTTGACACTGAACACTGGTCCTTGATGTGTAGGATAGGTGGGAGGCTTTGAAGTGTGGACGCCAGTCTGCATGGAGCCAACCTTGAAATACCACCCTTTAATGGCTGGTGTTCTAACGTAGACCCGTGATCCGGGTTGCGGACAGTGTCTGGTGGGTAGTTTGACTGGGGCGGTCTCCTCCTAAAGAGTAACGGAGGAGCACGAAGGTTAGCTAATCCTGGTCGGACATCAGGAGGTTAGTGCAAAGGCATAAGCTAGCTTGACTGCGAGAGTGACGGCTCGAGCAGGTGCGAAAGCAGGTCTTAGTGATCCGGTGGTTCTGAATGGAAGGGCCATCGCTCAACGGATAAAAGGTACTCCGGGGATAACAGGCTGATACCGCCCAAGAGTTCATATCGACGGCGGTGTTTGGCACCTCGATGTCGGCTCATCACATCCTGGGGCTGAAGTAGGTCCCAAGGGTATGGCTGTTCGCCATTTAAAGTGGTACGCGAGCTGGGTTTAGAACGTCGTGAGACAGTTCGGTCCCTATCTGCCGTGGGCGCTGGAGAATTGAGGGGGGCTGCTCCTAGTACGAGAGGACCGGAGTGGACGCATCACTGGTGTTCGGGTTGTCATGCCAATGGCATTGCCCGGTAGCTAAATGCGGAAAAGATAAGTGCTGAAAGCATCTAAGCACGAAACTTGCCCCGAGATGAGTTCTCCCTGACTCCTTGAGAGTCCTTAAGGAACGTTGAAGACTACGACGTTGATAGGTCGGGTGTGTAAGTGTAGCGATACATTGAGCTAACCGATACTAATGAACCGTGAGGCTTAACCTTACAACGCCAAAGGTGTTTTGGTGAAGAGACACGATTTTCAGCCTGATACAGATAACATCAGAACGCAAAAGCGGTCTGATAGACAGAATTTGCCTGGCGGCTGTAGCGCGGTGGTCCCACCTGACCCCATGCCGAACTCAGAAGTGAAACGCCGTAGCGCCGATGGTAGTGTGGGGTCTCCCCATGCGAGAGTAGGGAACTGCCAGGCATCAAACAAGTGAAGAAGCCCATCCTGCCGGATGGGCTTTTTTGCGTCTGTATTTTTTGTCCCGTCCGGCCTGAGTATCCCTTCATCCTGCCCGTGAACGACACAGATTTCCTGTTTTACTGTGAAAATATCAGCCTCGACCGCGACGCCACCGTGTATCTTTATCTCTAAGCGAGGAGATATTCGGAGAATAACGTGTTCGGAAACGTTTTATTAAACTACATGCCAGGGCTAAAGCATTTATTAGCGTATGAAAAAAGCTGGCTAAAACATGATGTTAAAGCTGGATTGTCTGTTGCTGCTGTCGCGCTTCCGGTTGCTATTGCTTATGCTGAATTAGCGGGGGTAGGGGCTATCGTAGGGTTGTATTCCTGTGTTCTCCCGATGATATTTTACGCGCTGTTTGGCTCTTCCCGTCAGCTAATTGTTGGCCCTGATGCTACCACCTGCGCGGTGATTGCAGCGGTTGTGGTTCCTCTGGCTGCAGGAAATCCCGAACTTCACTGGCAACTGACGATCGTCATGACATTGATGATGGGAGGATGGTGCCTGCTTGCCAGTAAATTTCGCCTGGGTGCTCTTGCCGACCTGCTTTCCCATCCCATTCTGACAGGGTTGCTTAACGGTGTTGCCGTGACGATTATTGTCGGGCAATTCGGCAAGGTTTTGGGGATCTCGCTAAATGAAGAACAAGTGATTGAGAAAATTATTGCGCTACCGGGCCGTATTTCAGAGAGTCATTTATTAACCGTAGGGATATCACTCTTAACATTAGCTATTTTAATGGTTATCAAAACCTTTCGTAGCCATTGGCCAGCACCTTTGATTGCCATTGTGATAACCACGGCATTGGTATGGAGCACATCTGCGCAACAATATGGTATTGCCACTATTGGGGGTAATGGCTTCCAGTCTGGTCTGCCCGTTGTTCACTGGGGAGCATTCCAGCCTGCTCTGATGCGTGATTTAGTTATCCCGGCGCTGAACCTGGCGTTAGTCAGTTTTGTTAGCCTGATGCTGACCGCGCGCAGTTTCGCCGCCAGGAATGGGTATGAAATTAATGCTGATGCTGAGTTCAGAGCGTTGGGTATCGCGAATATCATGTCTGGCTTATCTCAGGGATTTGCTATTAGCGGAGCCGATTCCCGGACTGCGGTTAATGATTCCAGTGGGGGAAAAAGCCAACTGGTTTCCGTGGTTGCCGCGTTAATCATTGGCATCGTTGTGGTGTTTTTCACCCAGCCCTTACAATATATTCCGGTCGCTGCATTAGGCGTTGTTTTAATTTATGCATCCTGGTCATTGATTGATTTACGAGGGCTCTGGAGTCTAAGGCGAAGAAATAAGCAAGCTTTTCGCCTGGCCTGTTTTACTTTTGTCTGTGTTTTAATTATCGGCGTGATCCAGGGTATCGGCCTTGCAGTGTTACTTGGCCTGTTACAGTTCCTGCGTACCGTCTTTCGCCCCACTGAACACCTGTTAGGCACTGATGAAAATGGAATGATCCACTCATTAGGGAATACCACCGATGTAAAAATGATCCCCGGCGTGCTGATGTATCGATTTAACTCGCCGTTGACCTATTTTAATGTGGCCTATTTTAAACGACGTGTATTGAATTTAGTCGATGGTGCAGTGCTACAACCGAAATGGGTGGTTATTGACGCCGTTGCGTGTTTCACCTATTCAGATATTAGTGTCTTAGCCACAATTAGTGAATTAAAGCGTGACCTGAAAGCGCGGCAGATTAAGTTAATCCTTGCGGGCAGAAAAACAGAATTAACGCGCTGGTTTAAGGACAGTCGGCCAACCATGAAAGATGATGATCTTATTTTGGTGCCAGATCTCTATCTGGCGCTACGACTCATTCAAAGCAAAGAGAGTATGAATGAGGGGGTATAAGAGGATATTGAGTCAACCCGATGCGCGGTAGTCGCAGCTCGTAGCGATCATCCCGTCGGGCGGCGATTCATGTTTTCGCCCCTATCCCCAGCAGAGTGGATAACTGAGCAGGATTGAGGTGGCTATCGGCAAAGTCATCGAAGGCATGTTCCGCCACCCGAATAATATGCTGGCGAATAAACTGTGCCCCTTCAGCAGCGCCGCTCTCGGGGTGCTTAAGGGCGCACTCCCACTCGAGCACGGCCCAGCCTGAAAAGTCATACTGGGTCAGCTTCGAGAAAATAGCCCCAAAGTCGATCTGACCATCACCCAGAGAGCGGAAACGCCCTGCACGATCCTGCCAGCCCTGATACCCTCCATACACCCCGTGACGTCCGGTGGGGCGGAACTCGGCATCTTTCACGTGAAACGCTTTAATGCGTTGATGGTATATGTCGATAAATGCCAGATAATCAATTTGTTGCAATAAGAAATGGCTGGGGTCATAGAGAATATTAGCTCGTGGATGCGCATCCAGTGCCGCCAGAAAACGTTCGAACGTCACCCCATCATGCAGATCTTCACCAGGGTGCAGCTCATAACAAACGTCAACGCCCTGCTCATCAAAGGCATCCAGGACAGGGCGCCAACGGCGTGCCAGCTCAGCAAAGGCTTCATCGATAAGCCCTGTCGGTCGTTGGGGCCAGGGGTAAAGGTAAGGCCAGGCGAGGGCGCCGCTAAAGGTCGCATGTGCCGTTAACCCGAGACGTTGAGAGGCCTTCGCCGCTGCCTTCAGTTGATTAGCCGCCCACTCGGTACGTGCAGTTGGGTTCTTCTGCACTTCGGGGGCAGCAAATGGGTCAAACAGAGAATCATAGGCCGGATGCACTGCCATCAACTGCCCCTGCAAGTGTGTTGAAAGCTCCGTAATGACGAGCCCATGCTCTGCCAGTTGTCCGGCGACCTCGTCACAATAGGTTTGACTCTGTGCTGCCTGGTTCAAATCAAACAGATGGGGATGATTCGTCGGGAGTTGGACACCGTGGAACCCCAGACCAGCGGCCCAGCCAGCTAATCCCTGCAATGTATTGAAGGGAGGATGCTCACCAATAAATTGTGCAAGAAAGACAGCCGGTCCTTTAATGGTTTTCATGTGCTGCTCCTTCATCATGCGGTGATAGTGGATGTTGCAGGGTGCTCAACACACCCCGCAGGGAGACAAACTCAGAACGGCGAATCAGGGAAGTAGAACTCTTTGGCATTCTCTTTGGTGATTAACACCGAAGGAATAATGGTTTTGGCGGGCAGTTCTTTGCCCTGCAGGCGTGCCTCTGCGGTCAGTTTGATCGCATCGTAGATAAACTTGGGTGAATAAGAGACATTAGCCTGGATGCGTGGATCGCTTCCCTCAATTAACGTTTTGATCGCCCCTTTGGCACCTGCGCCACCAAAGACGATTTTGATGTCATCACGTTTGGCCTGGTTAATGGCCTTGAGCACGCCTACCGCCATATCATCATCGGCAGCCCAGACGGCATCGATATGCTTGTAGCGTGTCAGGTAGTCTTGCATCACTTTGAAGGCATCATCCCGGTTCCAGTTGCCATATTTGGCATCTAGAATTTTCATATCAGGATGTTGTTTTATCACCCCAGAGAATGCCTCAAAACGCTCATTATCCAGTGTGGTCGGAATACCGCGCAAGACGACCAGATCGCCTTTGCCACCCATGGTCTTCGCCAGATATTCGGCAGGCAGTTTACCAAAGGCTGTGTTGTCACCAGCGACGTAAGCATCCTGGGCTTTGGTGTCGGTCAACCCTCTGTCAACGACCGTGACATACACGCCTTTTTCTTTAACCTGAGCCACTGGCTTGGTCAGCGTTGCGGATTCAAACGGGAAAATTACCAAGGTATTCATTTTGTTCACGGTCAACAAATCCTGCAGCTGGTTAGCCTGCTCGGGGGCGTTGGCGGCCGTTTTCACGATGACCTTGAGATCAGGATGTTCCTTCTCTAAATCTTGTTTGGCCTTGTTGGCCCACCAGACAATACCGGAGGTGAAGCTGTGGGTAGCTGTAGGAATAGAAACACCCATAGTTACACTCTCTGCCGCCCAGCTAGTGTTGAGCGAACACGCAAGGACACTGGCACCAATAATGCGAAGCACGTTATTCATCGAGTTATCTCCAGTTAATCGAACGGTTTGCCCGCGTGCCCGCGGATTTCCTCTGTTACCACTACCTCAGCGCCCACGTTGCAGAAACGCGACGATAATAATCACCACCCCCTGAACGGCGGCGTTGAGATAAACGCTGATGATGCTGGTGAGATTAAGAATGTTACTGATCACGGAAAGCAGGATGGCGCCGATCACCGTACCGACAATGCGGCCTTCGCCTCCCTTGAGGGTCGTCCCGCCCACCACGACGGCAGCGATCGCTTCCAGCTCCCACAACAAGCCGGTACTCGGTGTGGCGGAGCCCAGTCGTGGAACATAGAGTAAGGTCGCGATCCCTACACAGAAACCGAGCAGCGCATAAGCGAAGATTTTGATACGATCGACGCGGATCGCGGCATAACGAGCGACTTGTTCGTTCGAACCGATGGCCTGAGCGTAGCGGCCAAAAGCAGTGCGGTTGAGTAACAGCCAGCCCGCCAGCGCCACGATGGCAAACACCCATACCGGAATAGGCACGCCGAGCAAATTGCCGTAATAGACAGGGCTGTAGATATCCGCCTGCGTGTCAGCGAGAGTGAGTGCGCCCCCATCGGCCAACCAGGTGAGGCAGGCCCGAAAAATACCCAGGGTGCCCAGAGTGACGACAAAAGCTTCGATTTGTCCTTTGGTAATTAAAACGCCATGTAAGGTACCAAACAGTGCGCCCAGCACCAGAGCAAACAGCGCCCCCAACACGACGCCAGCCAGAGGGTGATCGGTGAAGTGATTAATAAACAGGATCACGCAGCCAGCGATCAGTGCCGCCATGGAACCAACCGAAAGATCGATGCCACCGGACATAATGACAAAGGTCATGCCCACGGCAATGATGCCGATGAAAGCCGTGCGGGTCAGCACATTCATCATGTTATCGAAGGTGGCAAAATCCGGGTTAAGCAGGGTGCCAGCGACACATAGCAGAATCAAGCCAATCAGCGGGCCAACTCCCGAAAGATGCGCCCAGGTGCGGCGGAAAACCAGAAAACGATCAGCAGGTACCGGTGGCATAGGTGATCAGCTCCTTTTCGTTCAGGTTCTCTGCACTAAGCTCTGCCTGCAACCGCCCCGCACGTAACACCAGTACGCGATGGCACAAACCGATTAGTTCAATCAACTCGCTGGAGATGACGATTACGGCTCGTCCTTCTGCTGCGAGTTGTTGAATCAAAAAATAGATGTCCCTTTTGGCCCCTACATCGACGCCACGGGTAGGTTCATCAAGCACGATGATGTGCGGGTCCGGGTGCAGGTATTTGGCAAGCGCCAGTTTTTGCTGATTCCCCCCAGAAAGCATGCGTGCCCTGGCGCTAAGATCGCCTACTTTTAGCCCAAAGACCGTTACCGCCTGCTTAAGCGCCTCCTGCTCAGCGTGTTGATTGAGTAAAGGCCTGGCGTAGCGATCCAAGGTCATCAGCGTCAAGTTTTCGCTTAGCCCGAGGTTGATATGTAAACCTTTGCCTTTGCGATCTTCCGGCAAATAGGTGAGGCCCTGACGCATGACATCGCGTGGGTTATCGCACTTCACTGTTTTTCCCCCCAGCTTCACTGTACCGGCGCTACGTGGTCGCAGCCCGATGATCGCTTCAAAGGCCTCAGTGCGTCCGGCACCCACCAGACCGGCGAAGCCGAGGATCTCACCCGCGCGCACGTTAAAGCTGAGCTCATCGATCCAGTCAGGTACTGACAACCCTTCAACGGCCAGAGCAATGGGAGCCTCGCTGGCAGGTGAAACCTTCGGAGGAAACATGTCGGACATGTCACGCCCTACCATCAGGTTTGCCATCTGTTGGCGCGTGAGATCGGCGGTGGCGGCACGGGTAACGAAGCGGCCATCGCGCATCACGATAACCTCATCGGTGATGCTTTTGACCTCATCAAGTTTGTGAGAGATATAGATGACGGTAACCCCATTTTCCTTAAACTTGCCTATCAGCGCGAATAATCGCTCTGTTTCTGCGGGTGTCAGCGTGGCGGTAGGTTCGTCCATGATCAATAAACGCGCCTGGCGTGATAATGCTTTGGCGATCTCGACTAACTGCTTTTCTGCGACGATCAGCCGTCGTATCAGCGTATTCGGTGAGATTCTGAGACCCACCTCGGTAAGACAGTGCGCGCTCGCTTTTTCCATCGCGCGCTCATCAAGTAGCCAGCCTCGTTTGTATTCATGACCGAGGAAAATATTCTGGGCAATCGAGAGGTGTTCGGCTAGATTGAATTCCTGATGGATCAATACGATACCGGCTTGCTCTGCCTCACGAGAAGAACGAAAGTGGCGGGCTGTGCCGTCAATACGCAGCTCTCCTTCACTGGCCTGCTCGTAACCGGCGAGGATTTTCATCAGGGTTGATTTACCGGCACCGTTTTCCCCTAACAGGCCGTATATTTTTCCTGGTGCCAGCGTAAAACTCACCCCATGCAACACGCGCACCGGGCCAAATGCTTTGCAGATATCGACAAATTCAATGGTGAGGCTCACAAGAACATTCCTTGTGTATTTCGGTGCATGCCATGATAACGGGGTCTTTTCCCCACCCCCGGAGCCTGGTTCATCCCCTCCCGCGCTGTGTCGCTTATCCCCATCATTCTCACCCGATGTTGTCGTTTGTCTCCCGAATTTGAGTGCAGTGCACAAGGAATAAAAATGCAAGTCAGCACAATGATTTCTGCCGGGCGGCGCAATATTTGGGATTTTAAACGCGTCAGAAATGACGTAACGCAGTTTCAGGAAACTGACGAAGTGCAACAGAGAGCTTCGGCGTTGGCTAAAATGGATAGATGCACCATGCGGAGTCTCGCGCCATGAATGCCCTCTCTGTTCGCCATATTTTCATCGCTCTTATTGCCGCTTTGCTGCTCGGCTTCCCCTTGCTTGCTGTTTCAGTTGAGCAAAATCAGCCTCAGCAGGAGCCACGAGAAGCACTTGAAGTTAATAAGGATGAGTTGCTGCAACCCTGGGTGGGCGATCTGCCAGGGATGGTCGACCGCCGGGTGATCCGGGTACTCACGACCTACAGCAAGACGTTCTTTTTCATCAATAAAGGAACCCAGCGCGGCGCCACCCATGACATGTTTATGGCGTTTGAACGCGAATTCAACGCCAAATTATTGAAGGAGGAGAAGCTAAAACAACACCACCTTAAAGTACGCATTATCTTTGTGCCGGTGGCGCGTGATCAGCTGTTCGCGGCTCTCAACGAGGGACGGGGAGATATCGCAGCCGCAAATCTGACCATCACTCCGGACCGTCAGAAACGTGTGGATTTCACTATCCCCCTGTATCTCAATGTCCAGGAACTGCTGCTCTCGGGCCCCAGTTCTCCTACGGTCAAGACCCTGGAGCAACTCTCCGGCAAGACGGTATTTGTGCGCCTTTCATCAAGCTATTACGAAAGCCTGAAGGCGCTTAACGTACGCTTTGCTAAAGCGTCGCTTCCCCCTGTTGTTCTCGAAGTCGCACCTGAGTCACTTGAGGACGAAGATCTTATCGAGATGCTGAACGCCGGTCTCATTCCGCTGATCGTCGTCGATCGCCATAAAGCTGAATTCTGGAAACAAGTATTTCCAAAAATTCAGATACATGAAGACATTGTGTTGCGTAATGATGCCAATATCGCGTGGGCAGTACGCAAAAATAGCCCAGAACTTCTGGCGTTGCTGAATGACTTCGTTAAGGAAAATGGCCAGGGCAGCAAGCTGGGTAACACCATTTTGTTTCGTTACCTGAAGAGCGCAGAATACGTTAAAAGTGCAGCGGCTGAGAAAGAGCGTCGCAAGCTGCTGAAAATGGTTTATTTATTCAGAAAGTATGGGGGGCGCTATGATGTAGATTGGCTGCTGATGGCTGCTCAAGGTTATCAGGAGTCGCGGCTCAACCAGTCGGCCCGCAGCCATGTCGGTGCCATTGGCGTGATGCAGGTGATGCCGCGTACGGGCAGGGAACTGAAAGTGGGCGACATCCGTAAGCTGGATCCCAATATCCATGCTGGGGTGAAATATATGCGATGGATGATAGACAGTTACTACGGTGATGAGCCAATGACTCAGCTTGATAAGGCGCTCTTCGCATTCGCCTCTTACAACGCGGGTGCGGCCCGCATCGCCCGGTTACGCGCCGAAACAAAGACGCGTGGCTTTGACCCTGATGTCTGGTTTGGTAACGTAGAATATCTGGCAGCTGAGCGGATCGGCGCCGAGACCGTCACCTATGTGAGTAACATCTACAAGTACTACATCGCCTATCGACTCATCATGGACGAAGTCGCGCGTAAAGCGAAAGACGCGGGGGAATCACGGAGTGAACCTGCCCCGGCACAAGCCAACAAGGCCACCGAAAGAGTGAGAAAATCGACCGCAGATAAATTGTGATGAGCAAGGTTATGTCAGGACGACCAGAAATCTACCGGTACCTTGAAAAGCAAAAACCCAGCCATAGGCTGGGTTCTTTAAATAGTGGTGCCGGACTCGGAATCGAACCAAGGACACGGGGATTTTCAAAACTCGTGTCTGGCCTGGTTGTGCCCGACTCTTAGTTTGCACCCGCTTGTTTATTCAGTGCTGCAATGAATGTTTTAGCGAGCGCTTTATCCGAGAACGGGTTTTGTCCGGTGATAAGCTCACGATCCGTCACGACATTCGGTGTCCACGCAGTAGCAAAATTCATTTTTCCTCCCGCCTGAGTCATCGCCTGAGCAGGGTAATAACGCAGCTTTTCTCCGTTCAGGGACTGTTCAAATACTTTTTCCTCGGCGTCTGAGAAAATCGTCATCTTATAGCCGGAATAGATCCAGTTCTTTGCCGCACCTTGTTTGCCATCAATCATACTTTTTTCATATCCCATCGGGTTGTCCTGAGCGGCCAGCAGCGCTATTGGGCCGTGACAAATGGCGGCCGTTGGTTTTGCCGCCGCATGGAAATGGCTCAGAAGTTTGCCGACGTCAGCATTAGTGGACAAGTCAATGAGCGGAGCATGGCCACCAGGAATAAACAGACCTGCATAGTTGCCCGTGCCAGCATTGAGCACATCCCTGACTGATTTGATGTTACTTGTAGCCGTAACCTGTTCAACCACTTTAGCGATCCGCTGCATTTCATCTGGGTTATTACCAAAATACAGTGGATCAATGGAATGAGCATCGGGCTTCGGCTGGTTGCCTCTTGGTGTCACCACAGTCAGCGTGTAACCCGCCTTTAAAAGTTCATCAGCCGGTACACCCAGTTCATTAAGATAGAAACCGGACGAATAGGTTTTCCCGTTTTGTAATGGCAGTTCTGTCTCGCTGGATAAAAGTATCAGAACCTCTGCTTTTGGGGCAGCGAAGACGGTAGCAGAAGCCACCAGTGCAAAAGTGGCAAGTAAGCCCTGGGCTATTTTCTTCATAGTGATATTCCTGATGAATGCGTTGCTAATGAGTCGATACTCGATTTCTGATGCGGGGAATTTACTCATTCTTTATGGTTGAATAAACTGCTCTGATTGAACTTCATTAGTTACCTGAGGTAATAAATGTCTCGCTCATTTGAATCTGTGCAGCTCGGGAGCATTGAACTGTTTTGCAAAGCAGCTGAACAAGGAAGTTTCACCGGTGCGGCAGAAGTGTTGGGTATTACGCCAGCCTCGGTTAGCCGTTCTATCAGTCGGCTCGAATCTAGGCTGGGTGTAAGGCTGTTTAACCGGACGACGCGCAATGTCCGGCTTACCAGTGACGGGCAATTGTATTATCTGCAATGTCAGCAGGCACTTGAGCAGATTGCCGAAGCGGAGCGCATTATCTCGGGGCAACATAGCCAGCCAAAAGGTCTGTTGCGGGTGAGCGTAGGGACGGTATACGGGCATCATCGCCTGGCACCATTGTTACCCGCATTTATGTCGAAATATCCCGAGGTTGAGCTTGAACTCAATATCTCCAACCGAAATATCGACTTTGTTGAAGATGGTTATGATCTTGCGATACGTCTGGGTGAACCCCAGGACTCCCGGGTGGTGGCCCGCAAGCTGGAAGATGCCAGCGTGGGTGTTTTCTGTTCTCCTGCCTATCTGGCAAAACGCGGGCGGCCACAATCACTGGAAGCATTACACAAACATGATTTGATTCAGTTTATTTTACCCAGCACGGGGCGTCCGATGCCGTGGGTTTTCAAAAATGAGCAGTCCGGGAATATTGATTTTAATTTCAGCAGCAGACAACGGGTGCACGAGGATGTCCTTGCCAGTGTGGGCTGGTCGATTGCCGGAGGTGGGCTGTTTCAGATTTATCATTTTGTCGCTAAAGAAGCAGTGGCTCAGGGGCAATTAGTTGAGGTCCTGCAAGACATTGGCGGATGTTCACGTCCTTTTTACGTGCTTTATCCACAAAACTGGCATCTTTCAGCGAGAGTCAGAGCTTTTGTCGATTATCTCGCTTCTGCAGTGCGAGAGAGCACTTGCTGATCGGAACCCCAGAAAGCACAAAACCAGCCCGTAGGCTGGTTTCAGACTGCTGACAAAGTCTTGGTCGAAAGACCGGGACTTTGATCTAATAAGGCCAGTACATCTAATGGACTGACCGTCATGCTCAGAGCCCCCTCCCCACAGCAGTATCAGTTTGAAACCATCACCCTTGATGAACTGGTCCCCGAAGACCACCTGGTGCGTAAAATTGATGCCACCATCGACTTCGAATTTATCCGCGATGCCGTCGCCCATCTCTACTGCCCCGATAATGCGTCTGAAGGCTTTGGTCACATTGCAGACCGGTTTACCCGGAATTTTGCCACCAAACATCCAGATATTGCCGCCGAAGCGAGGCAGTTCATTAATGAGTTTTACTGCCCAGTCATTGAGATGCACTAGCCGTCCTGAGCCGTTCTTGGTCTCCGGTAGCCAAAGTGTTCCCTGTTGCATACTGTAATGCGCCCATTTTGCCAGCCTGAGTTCATCGCGATGCAGGCCGGTCAGCAGCAATAAGCGAACATAAATACCGGCTACACGGCTCTTATCCTCGTTGGCTGCATCAAATATGCGCCTGATTTCCGTTTCCGAGAAATAGCGCTGATGGGCATTATTTTCACGCAGCAGGGGGATGTTGGCTGCCGGGTTAGTCGCCACCATCTCATGACGCAATGACCACCTGAGGAGGGCTTTCAGCAGGGCAATCACCCGGTTATTGGTGGCGGGCTGACAGGTTTCGCACAACGATGACTGAAGACGAGTCACGTGTCGCGGCGTGATTTCATTAAGCAGCAGATTTCCCATGACAGGGGCAATATGGTCACGAAAGCGCTGCTCATCCTTGTTCCTGCTCTTTTTATGCAGTTTCGCCCACTGGAAATAATACTGGCTGAAGGCTTCCTGAAGAGTAGGAATGGCCCGGCATTTGTCCCGCTCATAACGCGGGTCAGTGCCGGTAGCTATCTGGCGTTTCATCTCAGTGGCAATCTTTCGGGCGACAATGACATCAACCTCTGGCCAGTGACCAATGCTGATGGCGCGTTTGCGGCCCTGCCAGAGATAGCGCAGGAGAAACTTCTTTTTACCTTCTCCCTTACCAACCAGACATTTGAGCCCGCTGATTTCGGTATCGCTATACTCGGCTTCCCGGGAAGGGGCATTGGATTCATTAGGTGGCAGGCCATCAATGAGGCGGTGAGTAAACTTAAAACGGCGTGGTGTGGACATGCAGAAGTCTCCTTATGCAGGGGTGATTCAATGCGTGAATGTGGTCAGAAAGTGAGACAGGGAGGGAAGAGTCCCGTGCCTCAGTGCGTTATGCAAACCGTGGCAGAAAAGGCAGCATCGTAATGTTCTGGCATTGAAGGTCATGGATTGTGGGGCAAGGAGAATCGGCATTCTCCGGTCTGTCTCTGGTCCTCCCCGTCGTTTTCCCAGTGAAATCCCTGAAAACGGGAGGTGAAAAAGCATTGCGGCATAACGTTTTGACGGGTATTTCCCCGTTTCCCCGTGAAAATGGTGCAGGCGTGGCACGGAATGAAAGGCAATGGTGTGCTGTTTACTGTTGGGCTTTCAGTAGTGAAGAGGATAAATTTATTGGATGATAAATAACCTATATGAATAATATATAAATGAATCTGTATGTGGTTTCATTTTATCAATAAGCATTGATGTTTGAATAGTGTGATGGTGATTTAATTGTGGGTTGTGATTTTTTATGATTAATTAAATTTCTTTGAGATTGTTTAATCAATAATGAATCTCCACATTTACCAGCATCCATAATGCTAACTATGCCTGGTAAACTATCAAATCTGTTCAGGATGTAATATGAAAAGAATACTCTCTCAGTATGGTCTGTTATTAACAATCAGCTTATGGTGTTTATTCAGGATGGATTTGATCTCATTTTATGAAAGTAGCCAGATGATAGGGTAAAGATAAATGTTGTGTTCAGCGGTAAATGCCAACCCCACCCATTGAAAATCGAACGGGGAAACGGGAGATTTCAGTGAAAGTGTTTGTACATAAGGAATTCGAGGTGATCTGGAGCGGGAAAATGACGGGGGCAATTGCGGGGGAATAACGGGAGAATTTGACTGTTGGAGACAATACGAAGCTTTCTTGAGAAACTGAGACCGTATCAATAGTTAATTATATTTATGAGTGTGTATCTCATCGCACAACCAATTTAAATAAAAACAATATGAAAAGTACTGTGAAATTTATTGCGTTGAAGATTCCCAATATAAGATCCTTTCTTATCATTGCTATGCAACAACATAAAATAAAAAACACTACAGAAACAATGGGCAAAGTTAAAGCATAAATTAGGTAAAGACCATTTTGCATAGGGTCTTTAAGTACATGCCCAGTCACAAAAAACACTGACGCTAAAGAAATGTAAATCTGAGAAAGCATGAAAACAACTCTCAAGAAAGTAATCATAACGGTAAGCTACTCCTGATATCATCTGTGTTAGTTTGGGTTTTTATATGACTGTGATGCTAACAAGTTATCGACTATTGGCCAATGAATCGAATGTAGATAGGTTTTCCGTTAATTTCCCCTACGGTTTCATTACCTAAAATAGAAGCTCTTAGCCCGACATAAAATAAACGATCTTCCCATGAGATGCACCCTCCTAAGGAGTCATTCAAGCAAATTTCATCATCGGCTATCCAAAACTTAACATCTCCACTATGTTTGATATACCCAATATTGTTTTTAACGAAAAGAACATCATCACACTCATCTGTGAAGGGATTCCATTTCTCGATAATTTCCTTGCTATTTTTTTTCCAGAGTTTTTCCAGAGCATAATGGGACAGAGGTGCATCATCTACTAAAATAACAGTTGATTTGCAGTTCTTATCCCAGATTTCACTGTGTTCTGTGTGCTGATAGATTTTATTTATATGGCCTTGGCGGATATAGAATGCATAGAGGATATAAAATGCACCAAAAATAAATATAATAACGATTGTTTTCAAGTATTTCATTTTGTTACCCTTCTATCCAAACACTGAAATTTGATTCATTAATAAAAGGTTTAAAGCTATAGCCTCTATATCGCTGAAGAATGAACCAAGAGCAAAACCAAGGGGAGAGTTCAAATATTTTCCCATTTAAATCAGCAATATCTAACCCGAAATGGTCCTGAATCTGAAATGTTAATCGTGCTTTAAATCTTTTACTGCGGAATCTATCAGTTTCATTTTCTATAATCTCGAAATCATCAAGATATATCTTCGTGGAGTAAGTATCATGGATGGTTATGCCCAAACCATTGAACCAATCCAAATCAGTAAATTTTGGAAGAGTAACTTGCTCCGCAATGTCTGATGTGATTTTATTAATATCATTAGTTTTAAAGGTGTTGTATTCATTGCTATAAAATATATTTATCATTATTTTTTCTATTGTATCGACGCATTTTTTCGTAGTCCCGTGCTCCAGAAATGCCTTGTTCAGCAACTCGTGTTGCATTATCCCACCTTCATTTTTTTTGAATTTCTCAAGCATGATCTGGATAAGGGGGGCATACTCACCACTTGCAGTCCAGAAAGCCATGCTGTCCATGCTGGCGAAGTGCTCATCCACCGTTTTGTTAAAATTAAACAGGTTGATCTTAAACTCCTCACCAAACAGGTTTACCCGGTTCAGCTTCCCCTGCGCCAGTATCTGCTCTTTGGATAAATCACCGTAACGCATATCGTCAGCAGTAAAATCATTCATCTTATTTTTTGTACTATAGATGAGTCGACGCTCTGCTTTTTGGAGCTGGATCATCAGACCACGCGGGTCAAAATGCCAGACCAGACCCATTAGCTCTTTCTGGGTGTCCACGGGGAGTTTATCGAAGAACGACAGAGCCCGGGCATGCTCCTTTAGTTCTGCGTAACTCTCATCGTTCATCGGCTCAGGCAGCGACGCATTCGGTGCCCTCAGCCAGGAAAAGCGGGTGTCAAACGAGGCAAAATCCCATTCCAGCGAAAACTGACAGATAAAGCGGGTAAAATCAGTATTCTGCTTTTCCTGCGCTTTCTTTACTGTCGCCGAATTGCACTGACCATCTGGCGTGGTGTCGTCATCAACAAGAGTCCAGCCCGCCCAGTCGGGGAAATCGGCATCCGTCCAGGTATTCACCGCCGGAGACGAAACATCTACCCATCCTTCACCACCGGGGTAGGCCATACGTACCCACTCACTGTAGGTTTTATGCCCGCTGACTGTCGGTGTGGGTTCGCAGATATAGTCCACGGCGATGGCTGTTTCCCCGACGGGCTGGTAATCATCACCGACCTTATGCAGCGTCCGGGTTTTCGCACCTTCATGGATAACATAGAGCGCTTCGGCGGTAACGCAGCAAGGGAATTTTGACAGCCCGTAAGGCGTGCTCCCCTGATAAATGGCGGTCCCTTCCGGAAGAAGGAAATAGCGATGGCCATAAACAGGTTTCGTTCTGCCCGGCGCGCTGACATCCAGACTCCCGTGGTCGCGACCGCACAGCATCTTCAGCATATCGGAAGAGCAGCACAGCTGAAAATGGTACGCGTTTTGCCCGCTGACCATACCGGTGGTGCCAATGACCTGGCCCCGTCTGACGATAACACCCGGTTTATCCTGAATTTCAGGGCGTACCTGTTTCATGTGCATGGTCAGCGAGTAAAACACGCACGCCACAGGGTCTTCACCCGTGAGGATTTCATGACGAATAAGCACACAGCCATTATCCGTTGCGCCATCGTAGTTCAGCGGTTTTGTATCACGTTTCTCCGTGGGCGTAGGGTAATTTGCATAAACCACCACACCATCAGCAACGGCTCTCAGCGGATTGGCTAACGCGCCGGTATCGGTATGGGGGATATGAATGCCACCGTGCCATGACTCAACCGCGTTTACCGGAAAACCACGACGCGGGTCGACAGGCATCGTCCGCATGACCCAGGCGGCATACTCTTCATTATTCTGGCGGGGAAACAGGATGGGCGGTGAAATGTGCATCTGTGCATTCCTTGCTTATGAAAATGAAAACGCGTTCAGAACCGGTGGCAAGTCTGCCACTTTGTTGTGAGAGGGTAAATCCACGGGCACCGTTGCGGTTCCTGTTACCACAGACCGCTTAATCTTTCGCGTATAGGTCGAGCTCGTCCCGTACTCAATCTTCCCGTCATGGAGGATGAGGTAGCTCCCACCACCAATCAGCGTCACTTTTTTCTTGCCCGCGAATAGCATGTCGCCCATCGCTATCAGGCTCAGTTTCTGCTCGGCGCTCAGGTGCATTTCCCCGTTCTGCGCCTGTATCTGCACCGGACCTTCGCTGGCGTTCAGGCTCAGCGAACCTGTTCTGGCAAACAACCCGACGCTTTCCCCAGCCAGTATCGCGGTGTTGCCCATCGATCCGCTGCTGAAATCGCTGCCTACATTGAAGGCCACGTTCTGCGCGGCGCTCATCTGCATGTGTTCGCCGCTGGTGAAGGCCACGCCTTCCGGGCCGTGCAAGTGAATCATCTCGTTCAGTGGTTTCAGGCGTTTGTCGAACATGGCTATCTGACTGGCGATATCGGCTTCCAGCGCCTGAGCCTGTTCCGCAGCAGCAGCCAGTGCCTGCAACTGATTCTGGCAGATTTCAATTTCACGCAACGCCGTATCCATATCCAGGACGTCACCCGCCGCTTTAGACTGCCCCTCGGCGGTGATGAACAGCCCTTTCGCCACCCGGATCACCCCGTGTTCATCGGTGCGCAGCTCAAAACCGGAACCGCGCGGTTTACCTTGGCCGTCAGTGATATGGCCCTGATTTAACTGCGAAGCGCCATAAGGCGTGGTCAGTGCAATGTGCTCCTCACCGCGCAGGTCTTCCATCCGTAGTTCATTCCCACCAGCCGTGCGCAGAATGTTCTGGCTGCGGTTATCGCGGGTCACAATATCGGCATGTTCAGAGTCGTGCATGGCATGGGAAATGTAGGGCAGGTCAATGTCACCGTTGCTGAATGCAATGGCGACTTCAGTCCCGTCTGTGAGCGGCGTATGCCAGCCATAATTCGGACCACTATAGGGTTTAGCCATTCTCAGCCACAGATAGCCGTAGCCCTGTTCACTGTCGTTGCGGTCAAAATCCAGCTTCACCCGGTAACGTCCGTGCTCATCGAGATGGGCATATATATCGTGTTTCTCACGGCTCTCGATGCGGGCGGGAAGTGTCCCATTGATCTCAGGGCGCTCAGGACAGACAGGGCGGAAACAGTAGCGTTCTGTATAAGGCTGCCCCCACACCGAGACGTGCAGACGGGAATCACGCGAGCCAATAAACGTCACCAGAGTCGTTAGCATCCCTTCTTTCAGCGCGGTAATAATTTCGCCCTGTGGATCCAGCACCTGCCCGGGCATCAGATGGGGGGCATTGCTGAAGAGATGCAGGCGAGATGAGCTGTTCAGTTCTCTTTCATGATGAATTCGCGCACAGAATGCGCCGCTCTCTGTGGCGGGCTCCGGGTCAGTATCATCCCCGTCCTTCAGGTAGGTTTCACCGTAGCGGTAATGTTCCCCCGTTGTCAGCGCATCACTGCGAACAGAGACTCTGGCATGCATCGGTGTGGTGGCGGTACGGTAGTTGTAGGTATTTGCATGTACCCCACCCGGCACCACGTTGTGCCTGGTACGCACACTCCAGACACATTCTTCCGCAGACAGGCCCGATGGCTCCCGATAGGGCAGTCTGACATCAAATACATACTGAAGCTGGGTATCGCCAAAAATCACTACGTCCAGTTCTGTCGCGTCGTTCATTTCAAAGCGGAACCAGATGCCAACTTCTGCCAGCAGTCGCTGGATAAATTCGAGGTCAGTTTCATGCCACTGGGTAATGACTTCACGGCATGGGTATTCAAGGGAGAGGCGGAATTCAAAATCCGGTCCCTCCAGTCCGTGAGCCCGCAACACCTGTTCCACTACTTCGGGTACAGACTGATTCTGGAACACAGCACAACGGCGGGAGCGGGAGAGCAGGGCGAGACGGGATTCAAGGGTTATGGCGTAATGAGACTGGTCGGCACTGGTGGAGAGCCATTCGAAGGCGGTAATCATACCGTGAATGGCTTTATGCCCGTTCATATCGAAACTGGCATATTTCATCAGAACATCTTCACCCTGAACGGTCTGCGGTGTGGTGAACTCGATGCGCCATGAGAAAGGCTGGCTCAGGGCTTCCCGGCCTCTGAATCTCAGCACATCGGGGATAACCGTGCTGGCATTGATCTCCAGCCTGTAGAGTGATAACGATTTATTCAGGGGGATTGCAGTTAAATCCATTAACGGGACACCTTCCAGGGTGGAGTGCAGGGCACAGCCAGTTAACACACGTAATAAATAGGGGTTATTGTCTAATGTATGAGCAGCTCAGACAATGAATTTTTGATTAACACACTGTGAATCAGAATTTTGACGCAACAGGGGGAGTTTCAGCCTTGTGAGATAGCGGAGGGACCGGACAAAGACCGGATACTGCCCTGGGGTGATGAATCTACCGGGGAGATATACATGACGGGAATAATGGGCACCGTCAGTTTGCGGCCTGTAAAAGGATGGTGGCGAGACCAGATTGGCAGGAAATCATCAAAGGGCAATGCTGAGACTGGATGGAAGAGTTGGGTTGTGGCGTCTGGGTTCAGCTCGACCAGAAATCTACCGGTACCTTGAAAAGCAAAAACCCGCCATAGGCGGGTTCTTTAAATAGTGGTGCCCGGACTCGGAATCGAACCAAGGACACGGGGATTTTCAATCCCCTGCTCTACCGACTGAGCTATCCGGGCAACGGGGCGCATTAAACCGTATTCACGCCTGACAGTCAATAAAATTTCAGGAAAAGTCGTCCAACCGCTTAATATTACGGCAATCGGTGCGTTTATGACTGAGGTTTGCACAAATCTTCCAGACTGGTGCGATTTAAACAGGCGATGCTGGCAGCGAGCGGGTCGTTTTACATCGCACCTTTTATCTTGATGCACGGTGACTGACTCACTCGCTACATGACCTGATATGTTTGCTTAGGTCAGCGCGCCGCCCTGACGACATTGGGCGAAGCGCAGGATATCTTCTGCCAGGCGGTGTGCCGTTTCTACGTCGGCTTGGCTACGATTGACCAGCATTCGGCTCAGGCAGCCTTCAAGCACCAGTTCCATCTGCCTGGCGACCATCGCCGGGTCGTCAACTTCCAGCGTGGTCAGCAGTTCATGGGTAAAATGATGTGCCGCCTTTTTTTGCTGATCGGCTAACTGATGGATCGGATGCCCGGGATCGGGGTAGAACGTACAGGCGGCAATGAACAGGCAGCCGGGATAGCGGTTGTTGTTCACACAATCGGCCAGGGCGTTATAGCGAGCCAGTAACTTCTGCTCAGCGCTCAAGGTATCATCCAGCAAAAGCTGACGCCGCCAGATATCCACCCGCTGGCTGAGGTAACGCAGAGCATCGTATAGAATAGCCTCTTTATCGGGCCAGAAGCGCTGCAGTTCATCAAGCGGATAATCAATGTGATTGGCCACCATTTCGAGCGTGGTATTGGCTATCCCTTGAACTTCTAGTAGTTTCAGGGCTTCTCCCAGGACATCTTCACGTTGCACGGTACTCTCCTCCGTTTTCCTTTTGCAAGTGTCGCTCACGGTTGGCGATCGTGCAAATGTGCGCTAAAGGTTGCGGCATCCATAAAGCCTGTGACCCGCGCATTTGGCTGTTCTTTACCCTGGGCATCAAAGAACAAGATCGTTGGCAGTCCTAAAACCTGTAGATGCTTCAACAGTGCGACATCCTGGGCGCTATTTGCCGTGACGTCCGCCTGCAATAATACCGTGTTGCCTAATGCTCGTTGAACCAGTGGATCGCTGAAGGTGTATTTCTCAAACTCTTTGCAGGCTACGCACCAGTCGGCGTACAGATCCAGCATTACCGGTTTGCCTTTTGCCTCCGTCAGCGCCTGATTTAACTCATCAACCGTTGCGATAGGTTTGAAATTCAGGTGCGCCTGCGTTTGAGCATGCGGCGCGCCGAATGCCCAATCCTGCAATGGACGTACGCTCACCAGTGCGGCGACTAGCAGGGCAATTTGCATAATGCGCATCCATGGGCGCTTTGCTTGCAGGCTCGTAATGAATGCCCAGCCAAAAAACGCGACGCCGAGTAGTGACCACAAGCGGATCCCCCATTCGTCGCCGATAATACGCTCCAGTAAAAATACGGGGAGCGCCAGGATGACAAAACCAAAGGCGGTTTTGACATGTTCCATCCACGGGCCGCTTTTCGGCAGCAGACGATTACCAAAGACGGTAATGAGCATCAGAGGTAATCCCATTCCCAGCGCGTACAGATACAGCGTACCGCCGCCCAGCCACATGTCTCCGCTCTGAGTGATATACAGCAAAATTGCGCTCAGTGGGGCGGTGGTGCAAGGCGAACAGATCAGACCGGCAATTGCCCCCATTACAAACACGCTGCCGGGAGAGCCGCCTTGCTGGCGGTTACTCATTAGTGTGAGGCGCGTTTGTAGTGAAGAGGGCAGTTGTAGCGTGAACAGGCCAAACATCGACAGGGCCAGCAGCGTAAAGACGATTGCAAGGCCTGCCAGCACATAAGGATGCTGCAGCGCCGCCTGGAACTGCAATCCGGCTGCGGCAACGACCAGACCTAGTGCGGTGTAGGTGAGCGCCATTCCCTGGACATAGATAAAGGTCAGCAGCAATGCTCGCCCGGTTGATAAGCGTTGTTTTCCACCCAGCACGATACCGGAAATCAGCGGGTACATCGGCAGTACGCAAGGTGTAAAGGCGATGCCAATCCCGATCAGTAATGCCCACAGCGCGGAAAAGGGGAGTTGGGCTGTGGGTTGTGGTTTCTCTTGCGGTGCGACAGTGGCAGGGGTTGGCGCAGGTGTTGCCCTGGTATCGGCAGACACTTCACTTAACGGCACGGTTTTTGTTTCTGGCGGATAGCAGAACCCAGCGTCGGCACAACCCTGATAGGTGACCGTTAGCGTAGCTCCCGCGGCAGCTTGCTTGACCGTGATGGGGATGTTCAACTGCTTACGATAAATTTCGCTCTTGCCGTAAAACTCATCTTCATGCCAGACCCCTGGCGGCAGTTTTACCTCGGCAGTCTCGGCTTGAGACGGGGTTATGCTTATCTGTTTACGATAAAGATAGTAGCCGTCTTTTACCTGCCAGGAGAGGTTTAGGTCGTGTTGGTTTTGCTGAAAATCAAACACAAATGCCTGGTCGACAGGGACAAACTGTGAGCGGCCAGGCGCGTCAAATAAGCCAGCAAAAGTCGATGTGCTGCAGAGCAGCAGGATCAGCGTAAGGATGCGTTGAGCCATGAGCGGTAATTACAATCTCCGTGGGTGACGGGTAAAACCAGAAGTTCAGGTGTTTGGTACGGGTGATGTGACTTCAGGCAATCGAGAAGCGCTTGCTGGTGCGTGACGGAGGTTTTTAAAATCATCTGCACTTCATATTCTTGTTCCAGCTTACCTTCCCAATAATAAAGGGAGGTCGCACCGGGTAGCAGTGTGACGCAGGCGGCCAGTTTTTCTGCCAGTACTTTAGCTGCAAGATCCTGGGCGGTTGCTTCATCCGGAGCGGTACAGAGTACCACTACGGTATCGGGGATGGGGATATCCTGACTCTTTACATCAAGCATAAACACCTCGAAAGAACAGAGTAACCAGCAAGAGAGGGGTCACTATACAACGGACGAGGGAAGGATGTTAGTCAAAGCGAGGCGGGAGGAAGGAACTGCAGGGCGCATAAAGCACCCTGCAGGTAAAACTTACAGCATGAAGCTGCCCAGCAAGAAGCCGAAGCAGACAGCCAGTACCACACCCAGCGTACCCGGGATGAAGAACGGATGGTTAAAGACGAATTTACCGATGCGGGTTGTACCAGTGTCATCCATCTGAACCGCCGCAACCAGCGTTGGGTAAGTTGGCAGAATGAACAGACCAGAAACGGCAGCAAAAGACGCAACAGCAGTCAGCGGAGAAACGTTCAGTGCCAGAGCCATCGGCATCAGTGCTTTCGCGGTTGCTGCCTGAGAGTACAGCAGAGCAGAAGCAAAGAAGAAGATGACAGCCAGCAACCACGGATGACCCTGAATGACACTACCTGCAGTATCTTTGATCCAGTCAATGTTGTGAGAGACGAAAGTATCACCCAGCCATGCAACGCCCAGGATACAAATACAGGCGCTCATACCGGCTTTGAAGGTGCTGGAGTTCAGGATGGAGTCTGTTTCAACGCGGCAGATGATCGTGGTCAGCGTCGCGATGCTCAGCATGATGATCAAGATAGCGTTGGTGGTGTTCATCAGCGGTTTAGCGACCAGGCCGAGACTTGGGCTGTTGATGATGGCATAAGCCACCACGCAAACCACGCCCAGCAGGAACAGCCATACAGAGGTTTTTGCGCCTGCTTTGATTTCAACTTGTCTTTCACCGCGCAGTTCGACCAGGCCTTCTTCCAGACGTTTACGGTAAACCGGATCGTCAGACAGCTTGGAGTTGAACAGCATAGTGACCAGGAAGGACATCACCAGTACCGCCAGCAGAGTGGACGGGATGACCACGGACAGCAGGTGGATGTAGCTGATGCCATGACCTTCCATGACGGAAGACATGTAAACCACTGCTGCGGAGATAGGCGATGCAGTAATCGCAATCTGTGCAGAAACCACCGCAGTAGACAGAGGACGGCAAGGTTTGATCCCTTGTTCCTTCGCAACTTCAGCGATAACCGGCAGCGTTGCCAGAGAGATGTTGCCTGTACCTGCAAAGATAGTCAGGAAATAGGTCACGATTGGTGCAAGGATCGTGATGTATTTCGGGTTCTTACGCAGCAGTTTTTCAGTTTGGTGAACCAGGTAGTCCAGACCACCTGCAATCTGCATGGCAGAGATAGCAGCGATAACTGCCATGATAATGGAAATAACATCGAACGGAATATTACCTGGTTTCACGCCAATAGCGGCGAGAACCAGAACACCCAGCCCACCTGCAAATCCAATACCGATACCCCCAAGTCTGGCACCTAAAAAGATTGCCAGCAAAACGATGATAAGTTCTAAAACTATCATATTAGCCTTCCTTGTTGTTTAACAAGTTGATATTAAATTGTTGTTTTTAAGTAACTTGGTGCAAGAAAAAAGGCACGTCATCTGACGTGCCTTCTCTGGTACTACCCTACACGATTACTGTTCGCTTTCATCAGTATAACGTTTTGCTTTATAAGCCGGGTGCATCAGGTTCTGAGCAGAGAAGATATCGTCCAGTTCTGCTTCGGTCAACAGACCGCGTTCGAGGACAACTTCACGGACGCTCTTACCGGTTTCGGCACAGATTTTACCGACGATATCGCCGTTGTGGTGACCGATGAACGGGTTCAGGTAAGTTACGATACCGATGGAGTTATAAACGAATGCTTCACACACTTCTTTGTTAGCGGTGATACCGTTAACGCATTTCTCCAGCAGGTTGTAGCAAGCATTGCTCAGAATATGGATGGATTCGAACATTGCCTGGCCGATTACCGGCTCCATTACGTTCAACTGCAGCTGACCTGCTTCTGACGCCATGGTGACGGTGATGTCGTTACCGATGACTTTAAAGCACACCTGGTTGACGACTTCCGGGATTACTGGGTTTACTTTTGCTGGCATGATAGAAGAACCCGCCTGCAGTTCCGGCAGGTTGATCTCGTTCAGACCGGCACGTGGGCCAGAGGAGAGCAAACGCAGGTCGTTACAGATTTTGGACATCTTCACAGCCAGACGTTTCAGTGCACTGTGCACCATAACGTATGCGCCGCAGTCGGAGGTCGCTTCAATCAGGTCTTCAGCAGGAACACAGGCAAAACCAGTTACTTCAGCCAGTTTCTGTACTGCCAGCGGAGAGTACTCTTTCGGGGTGTTCAGACCTGTACCGATTGCGGTTGCGCCAAGGTTTACTTCCAGCAGCAGCTCAGCAGTACGGCCAATGTTTTTCACTTCTTCTTTCAACAGAACGCTGAAAGCACGGAATTCCTGACCGAGGGTCATCGGTACAGCATCCTGCAGCTGGGTACGACCCATTTTCAGGATGTCCTGGAATTCAACGGCTTTTTGTTCGAAGCCTTCACGCAGCTGGTTCAGGGCATCAATCAGTTTGATGATGGATGCGTAAACAGCGATACGGAAGCCGGTCGGGTAAGCGTCGTTGGTGGACTGACATTTGTTCACGTGGTCGTTCGGGTTCAGGTACTGATATTCACCTTTCTGGTGACCCATCAGTTCCAGACCGATATTGGCCAGCACTTCGTTGGTGTTCATGTTGACGGAGGTACCCGCACCACCCTGGTAAACATCTACCGGGAACTGATCCATGCATTTTCCGTTATTCAGGACTTCATCACACGCTGCGATGATGGCATTTGCCACGCTCTTAGGAATGGTTTGCAGCTCTTTGTTGGCCAGGGCCGCTGCCTTTTTCACCATTACCATACCGCGAACAAATTCAGGGATATCACTGATTTTGTTGTTGCTAATGTAGAAGTTTTCAATCGCTCTCAGAGTATGAACACCATAGTAGGCGTCCGCTGGAACTTCCCTGGTACCCAACAAGTCTTCTTCGATACGAATGTTGTTTAACATGTGAACCTTCTTTTTCAAGCTGCCAATGATTTTTACTAAACACACAGGATATATGTGATTTCGATTGTTTCTCGACCGACGATTATCCCCTGCATCGGTCTGATACTCGAGATCATATGCTGGTTCAGGATTTCTACCGTAATCTGGATCACTTAAAACGTGGAATTTACTCCTTATTTATTATTTTGTGAAATAGATCACCCCTTTAGTATTAACACCAAAGATAAGTGTACAAGTAGCTTGAAATTTTGCTAACCACCACCACATCTTTCCGATGCGAGAAGCATAATTTTTCGACAGACGTTACGAAAACGGCTGTTATTAACAGGAGAACCCTTTGCGCTGGATACCATTACTTGCCATTTTTCTCTATGTTTACATAGAGATATCTATTTTTATCCAGGTTGCCCATGTGATGGGTGTCCTGATGACCCTGATTTTGGTTATTTTTACCTCAGTTATCGGTATGTCTCTGGTTCGTAACCAGGGTTTTAAGAACTTTTTATTGATGCAACAAAAGATGGCGGCAGGTGAAAGTCCGGCTGCAGAAATGATCAAGAGCGTGTCGCTGATTATTGCTGGTTTGCTGCTGGTGCTGCCGGGCTTCTTCACCGACTTCCTTGGCCTTCTTCTTTTATTACCTCCGGTGCAGAAGCATCTGACGATGAAGTTGCTGCCGCACCTGCGCTTTTCGCGCATGTCGGGAGGCGGCTTTAGTGCCGGAACCGGTGGGGGGGATACCTTTGACGGTGAGTTTCAGCGTAAAGACGACGATCGCAACCGTCTTGATCATAAAGATGACGATCGCCGGGATTAAATTGCGCCGCCGGGCATGTAAGCCAGATCGCGACGAAACGTCTTGTCTGGCTTACATTTGGTGGGTAGCTATTTTTCGTTTGGGTAAAAAAAGCCACAATCCAGCCAACATCGTCAGTGCGTACAGACTCTTCCAGCCGACCATGGCCAACAACAGCAGACACAGCAGGCAGCCAATCACCGCCAGCGTGCGATAATGCCCTTTCAGAAGTCGACATCCTGCCAGCATGCACAGCAGATAAATCATGATAAAGATGCCATTGGCATAGATGATTAATGCGTCGAGGTTGATTTGCAGTATATAGATGCACAATGTGCTGACCACGCAGCAACCTAATACTGCGTTCAACGCATTGCGTGGAAGATGGCGAGGGGACAGGCGAGCCAGATAACTCTCCGGTTTATATTGCGCTTGCGACCACACCAGGCGGGAAAAACTCTGAATATAAATGTTCAGACTGGCAAAGCAGGCCAGATAGCCAATCACGCAGGCGACCCACAGCGCTTGTACGCCAAACAACTGAACGACGATTTCGGGCAGTGACGCCGCCGCCGCCATCTGTTCGCCATAGGCACCAAAATGTAGTACCACGACTGTACACGCCCAGTAGACTGAGCCAGCCAGCAGCAGGCCAATCATCAGTGCGCGCGGGAAGTCTCGCTCTGGGTTTTTGAACTCTGAGGCCAGGTGGGCGAATGCTTCAAGGCCGACAAAACACCAGAACATCACCGACAGCGCCGCGAACAACCCTGGCAGCTCAATATCGGTCACGGAAGGGAAGGGGATTTCACCGGGTTTCAGATTGCCTGCCCACCAGATGGCGACAATGAGGGCTACAATCAGTCCGGCTATTGCTGTTTGCAGGTTAGCGCTGGAACTGGCGCCACGGGAGCCAACGTACCAAACCAACGCCAGCGTACCGAGTTCTGCCAGCAAAAGCTGCCAGCCATGCCAGCCAAACATTGCCTGACCGAATCCGGCGGCAATATGTAATGCCGCAGGCAGTCCGACGGGAATCACTGATAAAAACAGCCAGCCGGTAACGCGCTCCAGGCGGGGACCAAAGGCCATGCCGACAAAATGAGCCACGCCACCTGCGCTGGGGAAATGGCGACCAAGCACGGCAAAAACAATCGCCACGGGAAAGACTAAAACGATGAGGACCGGCCACGCCCACAGGCTATTATTACCTGCTACCAGTGCAGCCAGCGCGGGGACGGCAAAAACACCCGTTCCTAACAGTGATGTCGACAACAGGCCAATGCCCTGAGCCAGTCCCAGCTCTTGCTTCAGTCCACTCATAAGTTGTTATCCGGTTACGCCCGTTAATCGGGTTACAGCGCAGATTTTTGATGGTATCACAATCGGATTTGCTTATGACGACGTGGCTGAAATCGTTATGAAATGTGAGGTGTGTCGGTGTTTTGACGGGATTTTCTCCTGATAAATTTTTTTTTTCGCTTGCCCCCTTGAAGGAGTAAAACCTCATCCCCATTTCTCTGGTCACTAGCCGGGAAACCGTTCACGGGCCGGCGCCACCCATAACTGATAAAGACTTTCTCAAAGGAGAGCTATCAATGAGTATTCGTCCGTTACATGATCGTGTGATCGTCAAACGTAAAGAAGTTGAATCCAAATCTGCTGGCGGCATCGTACTGACCGGTTCTGCAGCGGGTAAATCAACTCGTGGCGAAATCATCGCTGTCGGTAAGGGCCGCATCCTGGACAACGGTACCGTACAGCCGCTGGACGTGAAAGTTGGCGACATCGTCATTTTCAACGATGGCTACGGTGTTAAATCTGAGAAGATCGACAATGAAGAAGTGTTGATCATGTCTGAAAGCGACATCCTGGCGATTGTTGAAGCTTAATCCGCGAACGACACTGAACATACGAATTTAAGGGAAAGAGAAAATGGCAGCTAAAGACGTAAAATTCGGTAACGACGCTCGTGTGAAAATGCTGCGCGGCGTGAACGTACTGGCAGATGCAGTGAAAGTTACCCTCGGTCCAAAAGGCCGTAACGTGGTTCTGGATAAATCTTTCGGTGCACCGACCATCACTAAAGATGGTGTTTCCGTAGCACGTGAAATCGAGCTGGAAGACAAGTTCGAAAACATGGGCGCACAGATGGTAAAAGAAGTTGCCTCTAAAGCGAACGACGCTGCAGGTGACGGTACTACCACTGCAACCGTACTGGCTCAGTCCATCATCACTGAAGGTCTGAAAGCCGTTGCTGCGGGTATGAACCCGATGGATCTGAAACGTGGTATCGACAAAGCTGTCGCTGCTGCGGTTGAAGAACTGAAAACACTGTCCGTACCGTGCTCCGACTCTAAAGCGATTGCTCAGGTTGGTACCATCTCCGCTAACTCCGACGAAACCGTAGGTAAACTGATCGCTGAAGCGATGGACAAAGTCGGTAAAGAAGGCGTGATCACCGTTGAAGACGGTACCGGTCTGCAGGACGAACTGGACGTGGTTGAAGGTATGCAGTTTGACCGTGGCTACCTGTCTCCTTACTTCATCAACAAGCCGGAAACAGGCGCAGTAGAACTGGAAACTCCGTTTATCCTGCTGGCTGATAAGAAAATCTCCAACATCCGTGAAATGCTGCCGGTTCTGGAAGCCGTTGCGAAAGCAGGCAAACCGCTGCTGATCATCGCTGAAGATGTTGAAGGTGAAGCACTGGCTACCCTGGTTGTTAACACCATGCGTGGCATTGTGAAAGTGGCTGCGGTTAAAGCACCTGGCTTCGGCGACCGCCGTAAAGCTATGCTGCAGGATATCGCGACGCTGACTGGCGGTACCGTTATCTCTGAAGAGATCGGTATGGAGCTGGAAAAAGCGACCCTGGAAGATCTGGGTCAGGCAAAACGCGTTGTGATCAACAAAGATACCACCACCATCATCGATGGCGTGGGTGAAGAAGCGGCAATCCAGGGCCGTGTAACTCAGATTCGTCAGCAGATCGAAGAAGCAACTTCCGACTACGACCGTGAAAAACTGCAGGAGCGCGTAGCGAAACTGGCAGGCGGCGTTGCAGTTATCAAAGTGGGTGCTGCTACCGAAGTTGAAATGAAAGAGAAGAAAGCACGCGTTGAAGATGCCCTGCACGCGACCCGTGCTGCGGTAGAAGAAGGCGTGGTTGCTGGTGGTGGTGTTGCGCTGATCCGTGTAGCTTCCAAACTGAGTGAACTGCGTGGCCAGAACGAAGACCAGAACGTGGGTATCAAAGTTGCGCTGCGCGCAATGGAATCCCCGCTGCGTCAGATCGTTCTGAACTGTGGCGAAGAGCCGTCTGTTGTGGCTAACACCGTGAAAGCGGGTGACGGTAACTACGGTTACAACGCAGCAACTGAAGAATACGGTAACATGATCGACATGGGTATTCTGGATCCGACCAAAGTAACCCGTTCTGCGCTGCAGTACGCGGCTTCTGTTGCGGGTCTGATGATCACCACCGAGTGCATGGTAACTGACCTGCCAAAAGGTGATTCCCCTGATTTAGGTGGCGCTGGCGGTATGGGCGGCATGGGTGGAATGGGCGGCATGATGTAATTTAATCTTCATACTTCAAGCCGCAGGTTCGTTGGCTGCGTTCGTTCACCCCAGTCACTTACTTATGTAAGCTCCTGGGGATTCATGAACTCGCCACCTGCCTGCAACCTGAATTATTTGATTAAATACGCATCTCGCGAAAAATGAGAAACCCCCGGGCAGAAATGTCCGGGGGTTTTTCTTTTGGTCATATTTTTAGTATATGATTCAGCTACGGACAAAACGTCCAGCGCATTGATTATGGGGAATAACATGCACGTGAAATACTTAGCAGGGATCGTTGGTGCCGCGCTACTGATGGCGGGTTGTAGCTCCAGCAACGAACTGAGTTCAGCCGGACAAAGCGTACGCTTTGTTGAAGACAAGCCTGGCGCAGAGTGTCAACTGGTTGGCACCGCAACCGGTAAGCAGAGCAATTGGCTTTCTGGTCAGCACGGCGAAGAAGGTGGCTCTATGCGCGGTGCGGCAAACGATCTGCGTAATCAGGCCGCGGCAATGGGCGGTAACGTGATTTATGGTGTTAGCAGCCCATCACAAGGTATGCTGTCGAGCTTTGTCCCGACCGCCAGTGAGATGATTGGTCAGGTTTATAAGTGCCCTAACTGATTACATTTCATCCTTCAATCTGCATCTTTGTTGGCTGCGCTGTGAAGCCCCAGTCACATAGTTATCTATGCTCCTGGGGATTTCTTCACTTGCCGCAGCGATGCAGATTGAATGATTTTGCGTAATGGAGTGTACCTACATAAATTCGAGGGTTCGTAGGCCTGATAAGTGCAACGCCATCAGGCATTTTGCGCTTTACTGGCAGACTGAATGCGTAAATGATGTAGCGCGCGCAGGCACTGCTCCTGGGTGAGTTTTTGCGTTTTTTCACCCGTCAGCGTTCTGACGAATACCTGACACGGCACATCTGCTAATTTTTTCAGCCTTGGGCTGAAGTCGAGAAGCCGACGAGAAATCGCCTCCGCCTCTTTGCTACCCGAAGGTGCGCGAGTTTTCACCACCGAACCGCAGAACTGAATGCTCCCTGCTTCATCCTTATAGCGGTAGATGACAGCCAGATAATGGTTAAATAGATTATGCTTCCATTCAGGTTGCGCATAGGAATCGTATTCAATATTGTCGCTATCCCGGCAATCAATATCGTACAAAGGCAGGAAATCTAATAACGATGTGATACGCAGTGCTAATTCACGCATGCCTGCATTATTTATCGCGTGAATAATTGCGTGTGCCAGAACCGTAATTTGCAGTTCATGAATTAATAGCTCACAAGTTTGGCCATTATGCAGCGTAAGAGATAGCATTAAGTTTTCGCTTTCGTCACTCACTAATGTCAGTGAGTTTACCCGACGATTAATATCTGCATTTTTAAGTTCACTTTCCTGAATTAATGGAATGTTTTCATGCATTTTCTGACTGGCTTTGTCGCGCGCTTTTTCATACTGCAAGCGGGCGTCCTCGTTTAGTTGATGCTTCGCATGCAGCCTGCTCTCCAGCGCGATAAGCAGGTCTCGTAACCCTAACGGCGACAGAAAAAACAGTGACTCTTTATTTCTGGGTTCTTTGATCTTTAATGCCAGTGCAATAAATTCATTCTTTTGACGAATAACACCAGTATTAATGCCCTTAATATTTATAGCCACGGCGGTTCTCCCTAACCTAATATTCAACAGAAAGTTAAAATTTGACTGATTTATATAGTATTATAAATACATGAGAAGATAGCTATCGTTAAAATAACATAAATTAAAAGTCAGGGTATGGTTGAATAAATTGAAAATTATCATTTGGCAGTGAGTGTCCGAAAACGGACACTCATCTGGATTATTGTTGACGTAATTGTAGATCCAGTGGTGTTTTACTGGGTTCTCCACCAATTTCACGCGCCAGTTTTGGGACCATATAACCTGATACCAGCGTCAGTAGTTCACGCATGATTTGACGGGCTTCGTCGTCGCTGACCATAAAGTGGGCTGCCCCCTGAACCTTATCCAGCACGTGCAGGTAATAGGGCATCACTCCAGCATCAAATAGTGCGTTGCTGAGATTCGCCAGCGTCTGAGCGTTATCATTCACACCACGCAACAACACGCTTTGGTTGAGCAGTGTGACGCCAGCCTGACGCAGTTTTGCCATCGCCTCACGAAATGTCTTATCGACTTCGTTGGCGTGGTTAATGTGATTCACCAGCAAAATCTGCAGGGAAGAGTGCGCAAAGCGTTCGACCAGACTAGCGGTAATGCGCGCCGGAATGACAATCGGCAAACGGCTGTGAATGCGCAGGCGTTTAATATGCGGGATGGTTTCCAGTTGTGTGAGCAACCAGTCCAGCTCGTGGTCTTTGGCCATCAACGGATCGCCTCCGGAGAAGATAATCTCATCCAGTTCCGGGTGTGCCGCGATGTAATCTAACGCAGCCTGCCAGTTACGCTTATTCCCCTGGTTTTCGGCATAAGGGAAGTGGCGACGGAAGCAGTAGCGGCAGTTGACCGCACAACCCCCTTTGACCAGCAGTAACGCCCGGTTGCGATACTTATGTAGCAATCCAGGCACCACGCTGTGCTGTTCTTCCAGCGGGTCGGTCGAGAATCCAGGGACCGCGACGAATTCATCCTGCAAGGTGAGAACCTGGCGTAGCAGCGGATCGTTGGGGTTGCCCTTTTCCATACGCGCGATAAACGAACGCGGGACGCGCAGGGCAAAAAGACGTTTTGCCTCACGACCTGCGAGCAAATTTTCATCAGCGTCTATATTCAAAAGACGTAATAGTTCATCCGGATCGGTGAGAACATCGGCAAGTTGCACTAACCAATCTTCTCTGGATGGGGTGTTTAGGGTTACAATATGCGCCATTTTGTGGCTTAGCTACCAGTTAACAATTTCAGAGGGCCTTATGGCGACTTACTATAGCAACGATTTTCGTGCCGGTCTTAAAATCATGATGGACGGCGAACCTTATGCGGTTGAAGCCAGTGAATTCGTTAAGCCGGGTAAAGGCCAGGCTTTCGCGCGCGTTAAACTGCGCCGTCTGCTGACCGGTACGCGTGTAGAAAAAACCTTCAAATCCACCGACTCCGCTGAAGGTGCAGACGTTGTAGATATGAACCTGACTTACCTGTACAACGACGGTGAGTTCTGGCATTTCATGAACAACTCCACTTTCGAACAGCTTGCTGCTGACGAGAAAGCGGTAGGCGATAGCGCTAAATGGCTGCTGGATCAGGCCGAGTGCATCGTAACCCTGTGGAACGGTCAGCCTATCTCCGTGACCCCGCCGAACTTCGTTGAGCTGGAAATCATTGAAACAGACCCGGGTCTGAAAGGTGACACCGCAGGTACGGGTGGCAAACCGGCGACGCTGTCCACCGGTGCTGTCGTTAAAGTTCCGCTGTTCGTACAGATCGGCGAAGTGATCAAAGTGGATACACGTTCAGGCGAATACGTTTCCCGCGTTAAGTAATACATCCTATTTGATCTATGGCGCAGGCCGCTGCGCCATACTTTTCCAGGGCAGGAATGATGAAACGTCTTCTCGGTCTTGTAATGTTTATCCTGTTCACCAGCACACTTCTGACGGGCTGTAATACCGCGCGTGGCTTCGGTGAAGACATCAAACATCTTGGTAATTCAATCTCTCACGCTGCCAGCTGATCCTCTCATATTGTCTTAAAAACGCGCGTTTATCCGTCAACCCTCCGGATCTTGTCTATCATTAAGTAGCTATACACAAACAATATTGGCTAGAAAAGGAAGACGTTATGGTTAAGAAGACAATTGCTGCGATCTTTTCTGTGTTGGTACTTTCTTCTGTTTTAACCGCGTGTAATACGACACGAGGAGTCGGGCAGGATATTTCTGAAGGTGGTAGTGCCATCTCTGGTGCTGCGACAAAAGCTCAGCAATAATCATGAACGGTACGACGTTGCGTCGTACCGTTAATTCATTTTTGCCGGCAGTGACAAAAACGGTGAAAAGCGGTTTCCTAAATGCAGCTTGATACGAATATTACGTTTATAGGTGTAGACCGTCTTGCCATGAATGCTGAGTGCAGAGGCTATTGCGTTGTTACTCACGCCGTCCATCCACATCGACAGTACTTTCTCTTCCTGCGGCGTAAGTAACGGTGTCGCGTTTTGGGTTGTCTTCAGCGCGGGACGAACGTGTAGCGCGTCCTGAATACTGTCAGACAGTTCAGTTAGCATGGTGCGTTTGGATAATACCGAATGGACTGAGTAGTGCGGATTGTGGGCGGGTACAGGCTCTCTGTCTCCTGATTGCAGTAAAATCAGGGGGATCAGGCCACAGCTCATAAAAAAAGGGGCAATCGGTGGGCTGGAGTGCACATCGCTGAGAAAACCATATAAATCAGCGATCACCAGATGCGGTTTCCACTGCGAAATATGCTCTTTTGCCAGTAAGAGGTTATTGATTCCTGATACCAGAAACGAAGAATTGAACCTACCAGAATGATTAAGCAAGGCCTCGATCCCCGTGCGGGTAAAGTGGCACCGGTCAATCACTAAAATTTTATGCATAAACTTTTCGCATTCAGAAGTGGGGCAAACGGCTTCCTGACTTCAGAAAGCTATTTATCATAGATAAGTCCAATGGCAGCCAAATGCGGGAACTACGCTGCTAATTGTGCTTAATTCTTGCTTTAAGCAGACAATTGATAAAAAGGTTGAAATTCATTTTCTCTCGGGCAAAAATGCCTTTTCATACTTCAGCGTTGCGGGACGACCTGCAGACGCTTCTCTCACCGGGGACGGCCCCATTATTTCTCTGGAGCCTGATATGTCCTGGATCGTTTTGTTAGTTGCTGGCCTGCTCGAAGTTGTATGGGCAATTGGCCTGAAATATACCCACGGTTTTACCCGCCTGACGCCGAGCATTATTACCATTACGGCCATGATCGTCAGTATCGCTATGCTTTCCTGGGCGATGCGAACGCTGCCGGTTGGCACGGCCTACGCGGTCTGGACCGGCATTGGCGCGGTAGGGGCCGCTATTACCGGTATTCTGTTGCTCGGTGAATCGGCCAACCCGGCTCGTTTGCTGAGCCTGGGCCTGATTGTCGCTGGTATTATTGGTCTGAAGCTTAGCACTCACTAAGCGCCAGGTTGTTTCACCCAAATCAGTTTATTCACATCAAACCCTTCCCGGGCCGCGACAGCCAACATCTGTTGTTTCATTTCATCTGAAATAGTGGGTGTCCGTGAGAGGATCCACAGGTAGTCGCGGTCCGGGCCACAGACCAGCGCATGGCGATACTCTCGGTCGAGGGCAATCACGTTATACCCACCATAGAACGGGCCGAAGAACGACACCTTCATTGCCGCGCGTGTGGGTTCACCGGTGAAATACGCTTTACCCTGCGTTTTTTGCCACATGCTTCTGTCTGGGTTGTAGCCCTTGTTGATCACGTTGATACCGCCGTCGTCGCGTAAGCTGTAGGTGGCGGTGACCTTATCCAGTCCACGCTCGAAGCGATGATCGAAGCGTGCGATTTCGTACCAGGTCCCGAGATAGCGTTTAGCATCAAAGTTATTAACAACGGTAACGCCTTTGGGTGGAGTGGGGGAACTGCAAGCGACTACCAGAAATGCAGCTGTGACTGCAGCAACGACGGGCAGAATGCGCATAAGATTTTCCTTGCTGTTTTTTGTTAAGTGTAGATGACAGCAGGAAAAGAAGAGTAAGAAAGGAGGCCTGACGATTCAGGCCTCAGCGGCAGTTATTGCAGTTTTTCTAGAATGCGCCAGGCGGCGTCAACTCGGGCAGGGTTGGGGTAACTTTTATTTGCCAGCATCACGATGCCAAGATTTTTTTCCGGGATGAAGGCAACATAGCTACCGAAGCCGCCAGTTGAACCCGTTTTATGTACCCACGAGGCTTTTACGGCTGGTGCGGGTGGGTTTACCTCAACGGCTGGGAGCGCCGCCAAAGCAATCTTACTGTCGCTGCCGTTGATAATCGTGTCGGCTTTCACTGGCCAGTTCAGCATCTCCCAGCCTAGCCCCTGGTACATCTCGCCAATACGCCAGTAACGAGACTGCGCAAGTTCGATACCCTGCCGAAGCGTTTTATCCTGAACATGGCTGGCATCCATATTGACCTGAACCCAGCGAGTCATATCCATAACACTGGATTTCACACCATACGCTTCAGCATCAAGTTGACCCGGAGATACATGTACGGGCTTACCTTCGCGATAGCCCCAGGCATAATCTTTTTGTTCACTCTGCGGAACCGTAATCCAGGTATGTGTCAGTTTTAATGGCTGCAGGATGCGCTTGGTCATCGCCTCTTCATAACTCATTCCCGAGGGTTTCACCGCCAGTGCGCCAAACAAACCAATACTGGAGTTAGCATAGAGACGTTTAGCGCCCGGGGCCCATTGTGGTTGCCAGTTTTGATAAAAGCGCAGCAATGCGGCTGTATCAGTAACGTCGTCGGGTATCTGAAGTGGCAGGCCGCCTGCGGTGTAAGTGGCCAGGTGCAACAAGCTGATACCCTGCCACTGCTTGCCTGTCAGTTCGGGCCAGTATTGGGTGACCGGATCGCTGAGCTTGATTTCACCGCGGGCGATAGCATCGCCGCCCAGCACGCCGTTGAAAGTCTTACTTACCGAACCGAGTTCAAACAGCGTTTGCTGCGTGACTGGACGGTTATTGGCGATATCGGCTTTACCCCAGGTAAAGTAATAAGGTTTCCCCTGGTAGATAATCGCAACGGCCATACCCGGAATAGCCTGCTCTTGCATCAGCGGTGTGATGGTACGGTTAACGATATCGGCAATTTGTTGTTCTGTTTTTGAGGCGGCAAACGTTGAGAAAGTGGCTGTCAGCAGCAGCGCGCAGCATAACGATTTTTTCATCATGAAATCAGTTCCGTAATAAAAAGCGAAAGGGTGTCCGGGCCCATCAGACGCGCTCAGTTTGTTTGATTTGCAGCGTGTTGACAAACGGTTAAATTTAGCAGCAGATATAAGTTTTTCTAACAGGCAATATGATGACGCGTAGCTATATTCCTCTTAACTCGCTGCGGGCTTTTGAAGCCGCCGCCCGACATCTCAGTTTTACTCGTGCAGCCGTTGAGTTGAACGTTACGCATTCTGCTATCAGCCAGCATGTAAAAGCGCTGGAGCAGCAGCTCAATTGTCAGCTTTTTGTTCGTGTTTCACGTGGCTTAATGCTGACGACAGAAGGGGAAAGTCTGTTACCTGTACTTAATGACTCTTTCGATCGCATGGCGGGAATGCTGGATCGTTTTGCCACGAAACAGACCCAAGAAAAACTTAAAATTGGTGTGGTGGGCACCTTTGCGGTTGGTTGTCTGTTTCCTTTGTTGGCTGATTTTAAGCGCAGTTATCCGCATATTGATTTGCATATTTCCACTCACAATAACCGTGTGGATCCCGCCGCCGAAGGGCTGGATTATACCATTCGCTATGGTGGCGGAGCTTGGCACGATACCGATGCGCAATATTTGTGTAGCGCGCTGATGTCACCGCTTTGTTCGCCGACATTGGCCTCACAGATTCAGGCACCTGCGGACATCCTGAAATTTCCGTTATTACGATCGTTTCGGCGTGATGAATGGACGCTTTGGATGCAGGCTGCCGGAGAAGCGCCTCCGTCACCGATGCAACACGTGGTGGTGTTTGACTCGTCCGTCACCATGCTGGAAGCCGCGCAGGCGGGGATCGGTGTGGCAATTGCACCGGTCAGAATGTTCACGCATTTGCTCAGTAGTGAACGTATCGTTCAGCCATTTTTAACGCAGATTGATCTGGGGAGTTACTGGATAACGCGTTTGCAATCTCGCCCGGAGACACCCGTGATGCGTGATTTTTCCCGTTGGTTGACTGGGGTGCTGCACAAATAAAAAGGCCCGCCATTGGCGGGCCTGATAATTAACGCATGCGGTTAGATGGTCAGGATACCAATCGCCGTTACAACGGTCAGGATCGCTGCCAGTCCGTAGAATACCCATTTGCCAGCAGGCACGTGGATTTTCAGGTCATGCATCGCGTGGTGCATACGGTGTAAACCGCACCACAGCGGCAGAACGATCATCAGGAACAGAAACGCACGTCCGATGAAGCTCTGAGCGAATGCCAGTACGCGTTCATAGGTGAAGGCGTCAGGAACAAAGCCCAGTGGCAGCATAATGCATACCAGCAGGATCATCACTGGCGCAATGATTGCGCTCCACATACCGCCTGCACCAAACAGGCCCCAGAATACGGGTTCGTCAGAGCGTTTTGGATTTGGATTAATCATTCCGGACTCCTTACCAGAACAGGGCAACAAACAGTATTACTACTGTCGCAACCACAGTAACTGCCCAGAGACCTTTGATGATCGGCTCTGGCCCCATTTTTTCGTCTTTTACGATGATGTTGGCGGCTTTTGGCGCCAGCTCAAACCAGGTTTTGGTATGCAGCAACGCTGCTGCCAGGGCGATAATGTTAAGGATCACCACCACCGGGTTTTGTAAAAAGGCGACAAAGCCCATCCAGGACTCTGCACCATGCTTGAGTGCAAACAGGCCGATAATCAGTTCAATGCTGAACCAGACTGCCGGAACTGCCGTGCCTTCGCGCAGCATGTAAAAACGATAAAATGGCAGCTTTTTCCACCAGGTGGACGTCATTGGACGCACATAGGGTTTGCGTTTAGTCGTCATTGTGCACTCCTTAGCGTGGTTTCAGGGTTGCGATAAGAAAGTCTTTTGAACTTTCTACTTTACCCTGCTGAATGGCCGCAGCCGGATCGACGTGTTTTGGGCAGACTTCGGAGCAGTAGCCCACGAAAGTACAGGTCCAAACGCCGTTCGGGCTGTTCAACTGCGCCATACGCTCCTTCTTACCGTGGTCGCGGCTATCTTCGTTATAACGATGCGCCAGGGTGATTGCAGCCGGACCAATGAACTCAGGATTCAAGCCGAACTGCGGGCACGCGGCATAGCACAGACCACAGTTGATGCAACCGGAGAACTGATGATACTTCGCCATCTGCGCCGGAGTCTGGGTGTTTGGACCCTGATCCGGAGTACGTGGGTTACCAATGATGTACGGCTTGATCGCTTCCAGGCTTTCGATAAAGTGCGTCATATCGACGACCAGATCGCGTTCAATCGGGAAGTTGCCCAGTGCTTCAACCTTCATGCCGTTGGTGTATTCACGCAGGAAGGTTTTGCACGCCAACTTAGGCACGTTATTGACCATCATGCCGCAGGAGCCGCAGATCGCCATACGGCAGGACCAGCGATAGCTCAGATCCGGTGCCAGGTTATCTTTGATGTAGCCCAACGCATCCAGCAGTGACGTTGTTTCATCATAAGGAACTTCATAGAAAGCACTGTGCGGCGCGGTATCGGTTTCCGGGTTATAGCGCACCACCTCAACTTTCAGGTTTTTCATCTCAGCCATTCGCCTTCTCCTTCTTATCGGCTGCTTCCGCTTCGCCACCATACATACGTTTAGCTGGCGGCAGAGTGGTGATTTTCACGTCGCTGTATTCCAGGCGAGTTGTGCCGTCAGCATCGCGGAAGGCGAGGGTGTGTTTGAGGAAATTGACGTCGTCACGCTCGGTGCAGCCTTCATCCAGACGCTGATGCGCGCCGCGGGATTCTTTACGTGCCAGAGCAGAGTGCGCCATACATTCAGCAACGTTCAGACCGTGGCCAAGTTCGATGGTGTACAGCAGGTCGGTGTTGAAGACGCTGGAAGTATCGGTGATACGTACGCGCTTGAAGCGTTCCTGCAGTTCAGCCAGCTTATCAACGGTTTTCTGCATGAGTTCCGGCGTACGGTAGATACCGCAACCTTCTTCCATAGACAGACCCATTTCATCGCGGATTTTGGACCAGTTTTCGTTGCCTTCCTGGTTAACCAGATCTTTCAGACGTTTTTCAACGCCAGCAACCTGCGCGTCGAGTGCGGCACCGTTTGCTGCTCCTGCAGTTGAAGCTCGCTCCATCGCTTTCTCACCAGCCATGCGGCCGAAGACCACCAGTTCTGCCAGAGAGTTAGAACCCAGACGGTTAGCGCCATGCAGACCAACAGATGAACATTCGCCGACGGCGAACAGACCCTTAATGCGGGTTTCACAGTGCTGATCGGTTTCGATACCGCCCATGGTGTAGTGAGCGGTCGGACGTACCGGGATCGGTTCTTTAACCGGATCGACACCCACGTAGGCTTTTGCCAGTTCGCAGATGAACGGTAAGCGCTCAAGCAGTTTTTTCTCGCCGAGATGACGCAGGTCGAGGTAAACCACATCGCCACGCGGAGTGGAAATAGTGTTGCCTTTGCGCCATTCGTGCCAGAACGCCTGAGAAACTTTGTCACGCGGACCCAGTTCCATGTATTTGTTCTTCGGCTCGCCCAGCGGAGTTTCCGGGCCCATGCCGTAGTCCTGCAGATAGCGATAGCCATCTTTGTTGACCAGAATACCACCTTCACCACGGCAGCCTTCGGTCATCAGGATACCGGAGCCGGGCAGACCAGTCGGGTGATACTGAACGAATTCCATATCACGCAGCGGAACGCCGTGGCTCAAGGCCATGCCCATACCGTCACCGGTAACGATGCCGCCGTTGGTGTTGTAACGGTACACACGGCCTGCGCCGCCTGTTGCCATGACAACAGCGTTAGCACGGATTTGCATCAGCGTGCCTTCCATCATGTTCATAGCGACCAGGCCGCGAGCCTGACCGTCATCAACCAAGATGTCCAGGACGAAGTGTTCGTCGAAACGCTGAATTTGCGGGAACTGCAAAGACGTTTGGAACAGTGTATGCAGCATGTGGAAGCCGGTCTTATCCGCGGCAAACCAGGTGCGCTCAATTTTCATACCGCCGAAGCGACGTACGTTGACGCTACCGTCTTCACGACGGCTCCACGGGCAACCCCATTGTTCCAGTTGCGTCATTTCAGTTGGGCAGTGGTGGACAAAATAATCCACGACATCCTGCTCACACAGCCAGTCTCCGCCAGCTACCGTATCGTGAAAATGGTAGTCAAAGCTGTCATGATCCTGCGCGACAGCAGCAGAGCCGCCTTCGGCAGCAACGGTATGGCTGCGCATTGGGTACACTTTTGAGATCAGTGCGATTTTAGCGTTGGGATTTGCTTGTGCGGCAGCAATTGCAGCACGTAATCCCGCGCCACCGGCGCCTATAATGGCAAGATCGGCTTGAAAGGTTTGCACGACATTCCTCCAGATTGTTGTTATTTCATCCCCGCCCGTAATCAGATGCTTCATCTGAGTCAAACGGGTTATGAACGCGTTTCCACTGCTCCTTTATAGGTACAATAGTATAGTCTCAGGGAGGGGTGGGAAATTTGACGTGTTCGATTTTTTTAGCGTATCACAGGGGTGAATTATCATTGATTTTGATTAATTTAATTACTAAACCACCTAATATTACTTTTTTTAGCTATCAGCCCGTGTTTGTGATTCCCTCCTGAAATTTGTCTCGCTAGCGTGTTACGAGTAGACTTCGTGCCCTTGTCTTAAATCGGAGAAACAACCATGAGCGAAACGGCAACCTGGCAGCCGAGCGCGTCCATCCCCAATCTGTTAAAACGTGCAGCAATTATAGCGGAAATCCGCCGCTTTTTTGCCGATCGTGGCGTGCTTGAGGTTGAGACACCTTGTATGAGTCAGGCGACGGTTACCGATATTCATCTGTTCCCGTTCGAAACACGTTTCGTTGGCCCTGGCCATTCTCAGGGCATGAACCTCTATTTAATGACCAGCCCGGAATACCATATGAAGCGCCTGCTGGTGGCAGGGTGTGGTCCGGTATACCAGCTGTGCCGCAGCTTCCGTAACGAAGAAATGGGCCGTCATCATAACCCTGAGTTCACCATGCTCGAGTGGTACCGTCCCCATTACGACATGTATCGTCTGATGAATGAAGTGGACGATTTGCTCCAGCAAGTGCTGGACTGCTCACCTGCGGAAAGCCTCTCCTATCAGCAAGCCTTCCAGCGTCATCTGGAAATCGACCCGCTGTCCGCGGATAAAACTCAGTTGCGTGAAGTGGCGGCTAAACTGGATCTCAGCAATATCGCGGATACCGAAGAGGACCGGGATACCTTGCTGCAACTGCTGTTTGCGATGGGCGTTGAGCCGCATATCGGGAAAGATAAACCGACATTTGTGTATCATTTCCCGGCCAGCCAGGCATCACTGGCACAAATCAGTACCGAAGATCACCGCGTTGCCGAACGTTTTGAGGTCTACTACAAAGGTATTGAGCTGGCGAATGGTTTCCATGAGCTGACCGATGCACGCGAGCAACAGCAACGATTCGAGCAAGATAACCGCAAACGCGCCGCCCGCGGCTTACCGCAGCAGCCTATCGATAACAACTTGCTTGAAGCGCTGAAAGTCGGGATGCCAGATTGCTCTGGCGTGGCGCTAGGCGTTGATCGCCTGGTCATGCTGGCGCTGGGGGCCGATAGTCTGGCCGATGTCATCGCTTTTACCGTCGATCGTGCGTAACACATGTTTCTACAATGCAAAGTGGCGCGTAGTCGTCACTTTGTAGCATCTTTTTTCATTTCCCCTCTAATAGCCACAATTTAAATCTAGAATTTTGTTAGCATTCGGGTATCAATCCTGTGTTGATTTTCTTATTGCTGACCTCCGCAAGGGGGCAGTACTAACCGGCGAGTGGTGTTTAATAAACACTCTCCAGAGTAAGGGATAGTTTAATGACCCAAACAATAAAAAAGATGAGCCTGACAGGTCTCATCCTGATGATATTTACGTCAGTTTTTGGATTCGCCAATAGCCCATCGGCTTTCTATTTAATGGGATACAGCGCTATTCCATGGTATGTATTTTCTGCATTATTATTCTTTATTCCATTCGCCTTAATGATGGCTGAAATGGGTTCTGCCTATCGGAAAGAAGAGGGTGGTATCTATTCATGGATGAATAATAGTGTTGGACCTCGCTATGCCTTTATCGGCACCTTTATGTGGTTCTCTTCCTATGTTATCTGGATGGTAAGTACTGCAGCGAAAGTTTGGGTACCATTTTCCACCTTTATGTTCGGCGCGGATATGACGCAGACCTGGCGTATCGCGGGGCTTGAGCCAACGCAGGTCGTCGGGTTGCTCGCCGTCGGCTGGATGGTATTGGTTACTGGTGTGGCGTCACGGGGTATTAATAAGATTGCTCGTATTACGGCGGTTGGTGGAATTGCCGTTATGTGTCTTAATTTAGTTCTGTTGTTAGTGAGTGTGGCTATTTTGTTATTAACCGGTGGACACTTTGCGCAGGATATTAATTTTGTCTCCTCACCGAACCCAGGATATCAGTCCGGTCTGGCCATGTTGTCATTTGTGGTGTTTGCTATTTTTGCTTATGGCGGAATTGAAGCTGTAGGAGGACTGGTTGATAAAACAGAAAAGCCCGAAAAGAACTTTGCGAAAGGAATTGTTTTTGCCGCGATTGTGATTTCAGTGGGCTATTCACTGGCCATCTTTTTATGGGGTGTTAGCACCAACTGGCAGCAGGTATTAAGTAATGGCTCGGTTAACCTGGGTAATATTACTTATATCCTGATGAAAAGCCTTGGAATGACATTGGGTAATGCACTGCATCTTTCTCCTGATGCGGCGATGACGATGGGCGTATGGTTTGCGCGCATCACCGGACTGTCCATGTTCCTCGCCTATACCGGTGCGTTCTTCACGCTCAGCTACTCACCACTGAAAGCGATTATTCAAGGGACGCCAAAAGCGCTGTGGCCTGCGCCGATGACGAAACTGAATGCCGTGGGCATGCCGACGACGGCAATGTGGATGCAGTGTCTGCTGGTGAGCCTGTTTATTCTGCTGGTGTCGTTTGGTGGTGATACGGCTTCAGCGTTTTATAACAAACTGACGTTGATGGCGAACGTCTCGATGACGCTGCCGTATTTGTTCCTTGCGCTGGCATTCCCATTCTTTAAATCTCGCGTCGGCCTGGAAAGACCGTTTGTGATATTTAAAACTCGAGCCGCAACGTTACTGGCTACAGGCGTAGTGGTGCTGGTGGTGACGTTCGCCAACGTATTCACCATTATCCAGCCAGTGATTGAGGCCGGAGACTGGAACAGCGCGCTATGGATGACCGGTGGCCCGATATTCTTCTCGTTGCTGGCGATGGCGATTTATCAAAACTACAGCCGTCGTATGGCCAATGAGCCTGAATGGGCGGTGGAGTAACCTGTAGACCGGATAAGGCGCATTAGCGCCTTATCCGGTACGATTAAGCTTACAAACTTCCCGCCGGGCGGCTGCCTCTGCCCGCAGAGCTTAAGGTTCTCCCCGTTTGCTTGCCGCCCAGACTCTCCAGACGCATCTGGAACGGTGGGAATGGCATATCAATACCGTGCTCACGGAAGCCTGCCAGAATCAGTTGGTGGATCTCATGGCGCAGCGGCATGCGGTGTCCCATCTCTGCGGCATAGATACGCAGTTCAAATATTTGAATTCCCTGCTGCAGGTCGACCAGGAAGACTTCAGGTGCTGGGTTATCGATAACCAGCGAACAGCGTTGCGCAGCGGTAAGCAGAATTTGTGTGACCTCCTCGCTGTTGGCCTCTGACGGTGCTGGGATGGTCAATACCACACGGGTAACCGAATCAGACAGCGACCAGTTGATAAACTGCTCGGTGATAAAGGCTTTGTTGGGCACGATGATCTCTTTACGGTCCCAGTCGCTGATGGTGGTGGCGCGAGTATTAATTTTCGTCACGCTACCGGTGAGGTCGCGAATGGTCACCGTGTCGCCAATACGAATCGGTTTTTCAAACAGGATGATCAGGCCGGAGATAAAGTTGGCGAAGATCTCCTGCAAGCCAAAGCCCAGACCGACACCGAGAGCAGCAACCAGCCACTGCAGTTTCGACCACTCAATACCGATCATCGAGAAGCCTACCAGGCCACCAATCAGCATTAGCAGGTACTTGGTAATAGTGGTGATGGCGTAGCCAGTACCGGGCGTTAAATCCAGGTGCTGCAATAGTGCCAGTTCCAGTAACGCAGGTAGGTTACGTACCAACTGGGTGGTGATGATAAACACCAGGATGGCAATTAACACCGCGCCCAGCGTAATTGGCTCTAAGCTTTCTACGCCCTGCACCGTAGAGGTCACATCCCATAACGAGATATTTTCAAGAAAGCCGAAAGCAGAATGAATTTCTGACCACAGCACGATGACCGAAAGCAGGGCGATAAGCATTAGGATAGAACGCACCAGACGCAGCGACTGCGCGCTGATGGCATCCAGATCCACTTCGCTTTCATCAACATCAATCGTGCCTTCAAGACTGGTGGAATGTGGCGGCTCTTCTTCACCACGCGCGCGCTGCGCCAGCATTTCTGCGCGCCGGTGTTTGGCACGGTCAAAGGCCAGACGCCGCCGCTGGATCAGCATCCAGCGGCGGATGACGTGATAAACCACCAGCAACAAGAACCAGATAGCTACGGACGTCTCCAGGCGGGTCAGCAGTGCTTGTGCCGTGGCCAAATAACCGACTGCGGCTGCAAGAATGGCAACCAGTGGGGCACCCATCAGCATATTCCACAGCATGCTGTTGACCATGTTGTCGCCGTTGCCCTCTTTGTCGAGATACAGCGGGATTCCGGCGCGTTTCAGACTCAGGGTGACAATGGCCAGCGCGCCACAGATCAACATAAAGCACAGACGCCCCAATGAGGCGGAGAATTCCCGATCATTGAGATTATCAAACATGATCACCGCCATGATCAGCGGAACAATCAATCCGATGCTCATCAGATAATAGTGCATGGCCTTAGCGACACGGTTGCGTGGCCAGCCAAAATGCGCGATGAACAGGCCGTTCGGGCGCGCAAAGGTGGCGCAAATCATCACCGCCCATAGCATGGGCACTGTGGCGGTTACGCCATCGCCAATGGCGACGGCCAGTGGGTAGGGCCAAGCCTCCTGCAGGCCGTAACCCAGCGTTGCCCACAGCACTGGCAGCGGTGAGGCGACAAGGATTGACCAGAACACCGTGCGTATTGTCAGCCAGAAGTGGTCCTGGGTGACTTTACCGACTCGCGCAGACGAGCGCTCAAGAAAACGGGTGAAATGCTTACGCGAATAGAGACTAAAGCCAACCAGTACCAGCGAGCCGAACAGCGGTAGCAGCGTGGCTTTACTGGTGAGCATCATGACGCTGGCTTTACCGAGCTGATTAAACGTATCTAATGAGATTAGACGACGCAGATCCTGAACCAAATCGACCGGCCAGGAGAGTGAGAGCGGGCTGACATCAGAGGTCCAGAATAGATAGCGGTGAGTGGCCTCGTTAACCTCTTTCAGCGCATCTTCCAACTGACTATTGGACACTTTCAGCTTGGTCAACTCAAGTATCAGCGTATCTCCGCCCTGTAGCAGGGAGTTCAGCAGCTCACGCTGGGTACGCAGTTGCGCATTGAGAATGCGGGTCTGCTCTGCGGTCAGCGGCTGCCCATCCACCTGATGGATTTGACGCAACTGCGGCTGTTTGTTGAGGAGATCTTCATAGCGCATACGGTGCACGCGAAGCTGTGCCATTTCGGTATCGAGTTGCTGGGGCTTGGGCATTTCTGGCAGACGTGAAACCTGCGCACGCAGGGCTTCGCCCAGCATATTCGACGCACCCAGCCACTGTGACTGCTCCCGCAGAGTGTTCAGCGCCTGGCGTACCTGTAGCGTTTGGCTGGTGGCCTGACGCTGTTGAGAAGCCACCAGGTCCATACGCTGTGCCTGCTGGTTTAAAGCCTGTGACAGTTCCCGGTTGACCTTGAACTGGTCGACAATGCCCTCCGGCAGTCCCGCACTGTTTTCTGCCAGCAGTTCGGTACTTTCCAGCGCCCGTTCCGCTTCACGCTGACGCTGGCTGTTAAGCTGATTACGTAATGCCTGCAGATAAGCGTCGAGCTGCTGGCTCTGTTTTTCTGCCAGTTCGGAGCGCATTCGCGCCAGTTCCTGACGGTTGTTAGCGGAAAGCTGCGCCAGTTCCAGTTCATCAACCAGCGCTTTGAGTCTGGCTGATTCAGCCTGCATCGACTGATTGAGCGGTGTATTGCCATTAGCTGTGCCAAGGCGTCGTTCAATCTCATTTAACTGACGGCGGGCATCGGTTTGCTGTTGGGGGAGCTGGCTTAATGAATCGGCGATCTCTCGGGCGCGATCCTGTTCCTGCTGGGCCTGACGACTTTTTTCTAGCAATTGACTGCTAACCTGGAGGATCTCCTGGTTTAAGGTGTCAGTAGAGAGAGCTGTTGGGATGCTGCGCGGTTCATCGCGCAGGTTGTTAAGCTGCGCGCGTAGCGTCGCGGACAGCTTGGGGAAGTTATCAATAACCTGCTGATACTGTTCGGCACGCTCGAGAGAGCCTTTACGCTCTTCAAGGGCATTCAGCGCGGACTGGAGCGCCTCGACGGCTTCTGGCTGAGCGGGTTTTGCCGCTTTAGCCTGCTCCAGTTCCTGGGTGATTTGTTTGGTATCGGGGGCCGTCGCAGCGTACGCCCCCTGGCTGAGGCACCAGGCCATCAGAAAAGTGATAATCAGGCGCACAGCAGCGATTCCTATGTTTAACTTTCGTCTTTTTTGTCGTCAACCAGCGGGCTGGCGTCGTGTTCTGCTTCGATTTCGTCTTTCGCAAGTGGGGCCAGTTCGGCCTCTGGCATCACGAAGGTCTCGGTAGAGATCGCCATCGGTTGGCCGATTTTGGTGACCGAAAGATCCTGCAACTGCTCGACCAGATTAACTTTGCCTGGTGCAAACAGGTTGATGACGGTTGAACCAAGCTTAAAGCGGCCCATTTCCTGGCCTTTCAGCAGCGCCACCGACCCTTCGCTTTCGCCTTCAGGCCACGTCCAGCGTTTGATCACGCCTTCACGCGGTGGGGTAATGGTGCCCGCCCAGACGGTTTCGATGCTACCGACGATGGTTGCGCCGACCAGAATCTGCACCATCGGGCCAAACTCGGTATCAAACAGGCAAATAACGCGTTCGTTACGGGCAAACAGGTTTGGTACGTTTTGCGCGGTCAGGATGTTGACCGAGAAGAGGTCGCCGGGTACGTACAGCATTTCCCGCAGGATACCGTTACATGGCATATGCACACGGTGGTAATCACGCGGAGAGAGGTACGTCGTGACAAATGTTCCGTTGCGGAATTTGTCCGCCATCTGGTAGTTGCCCGCCAGCAGCGCTTCAAGGCTGTAGCTGTGCCCTTTGGCCTGTAGCAGTTTGTCTTCTTCGATGTTCCCCAACTGGTTAATCACGCCGTCTGCCGGCATAACCAGAACATTCGGGTCGGTATTAATCGGACGAGCATCGTCGCGCAGTGGGCGTACGAAGAAGTCATTGAAGGTGCGATAGCTGGCGGTATCCGGCTTCTGCGCCTCTTTCATATCGACCTTGTAGTATTTCACGAACAGATCGATAACCAGTTTAGTTAGCCATCCTGCTCGCTTGCTCGCACCCCAACCCGCCAGGCGAGTGAGCCATAATTTCGGCAGAATGTATTGTAGCGAAAGCTTAAATGAGTTTAACAAGGTAGCCTCCAGGCCATAATTTGTTCCCGATCCGGCATACGGGCCGGATCCTGAAAAAAGGGGACGATTCTAGCGATGCTTAGCTTAGTTGTCAGTTGTCAGTATCAGAAAAGTTTTTACGCGTTTTTACCTGCGCCATGCTTTCGAGGATACGGTGATAATTCTCAAACCGAGTTTCGGCTATTGCCCCTTTCTCTACAGCCTCACGGATAGCGCAGCCTGGGTCCGTATCATGTTTGCAGTCGCGATATTTGCAATGACCTAAATAGTCATGGAATTCGACAAAACCGTGGGTGATTTGTTCCGGCTCAAGATGCCACAGCCCAAACTCACGTACACCGGGGGAGTCAATGACGTCACCGCCGTGCGGGAAATGGTACAGGCGAGAGGCTGTCGTGGTGTGTTGTCCCAGACCGGAGTTATCGGAGACATCGTTGGTCAGGATCTCTTTTTGCAGGCCGAGAAGGTTATTGAGCAGGCTAGATTTGCCTACGCCTGACTGACCGGCAAAAATGCTAATACGATCGGTCAAGGCTTCTTCAAGTGGCTGCAGCCCGTCTTTTTTATGGCTTGATACCATCAACAAGCGATAGCCAATATTACGGTAGATATCCATCTGCTCATTCACGAAGGCCATGCCTTCATCGTCGAGCAAATCGATCTTGTTGAGTACGATAATGGGCTCAACCTGCAATGTTTCGCAGGCAACCAGATATCGGTCGATAATATTGAGTGACAGCTCGGGTAAGATGGCTGAGACAATGACGATTTGGTCGATGTTGGCCGCAATGGGTTTTACGCCGTCGTAAAAGTCTGGGCGCGTAAGCACCGAGGTACGTTCGTGTACCGCTTCAACAATCCCTTTCACGTTCACGCCTTCGGCCGCTGCTTTACCCGGACGCCAGACGACGCGATCGCCGGTAACCAGCGAACGAATTGTACGGCGGATGTTGCAACGGTGAACTTCGCCATCGGCAGATTCCACATCGGCATGCATGCCAAAACGGCTGATAACAATGCCTTCAGCGGTCTCACCAAACAGGTTGTCGTCGTAGTCTGGCTTCTCCGTGGACGTTTTAAGACGACGCTGGTGATTGGCGTTCACGCGGCGCTGTTGGCCTTTGGAGAGTTTATTCTTACTCAATCGGACTGGCTCCTGGTCGCCCATTATGGGCAAAACATTTATGATACACGCAATTTTAGACGAATATAGTCACACTGAATGTGACGCTGAAGGGTGGAAAATAGCATGAGTGGCAATGAAAACAACCTGATTTGGATCGATCTGGAGATGACAGGTCTGGATCCCGAGCGCGATCGCATTATTGAGATCGCTACGCTGGTGACCGATGCCAACCTGAATATTTTGGCTGAAGGGCCGACGATTGCCGTCCACCAGTCCGACGAGCAGCTGGCGTTGATGGATGACTGGAACGTGCGTACACACACCGGAAGTGGGCTGGTGGAGCGCGTGAAAGCGAGCACTATGGGCGATCGTGAAGCAGAACTGGCGACGCTGGCGTTTTTAAAAGAGTGGGTTCCTGAAGGTAAATCACCTATTTGCGGCAACAGCATCGGTCAGGATCGTCGCTTCCTGTTTAAATACATGCCGGAACTGGAGGCCTATTTCCATTATCGCTATCTGGACGTTAGCACGCTGAAAGAACTGGTTCGTCGCTGGAAGCCGGAAATCCTCGATGGCTTCACGAAGCAGGGGACGCATCAGGCGATGGACGACATTCGTGAATCGGTTGCCGAGCTTGCTTACTATCGCGAACATTTTATTAAGCTTTGATTTTGTTCTCCGGTGGCTTGCGTCACCGGTTTTTTGACGCTAAATTGTTCATCTTGATTGCAAAGTAATCACTTGAACGAATTTTCAAAAAAAACGTATTCATGGGGGTTGCAGCTAAACGGATTTCTCGTATAATGCGCCTCCCGTAACGATGCAGAAATGCAAATTACGACAGCAACAAAAGCAGTACAGATTTGCGGGAATAGCTCAGTTGGTAGAGCACGACCTTGCCAAGGTCGGGGTCGCGAGTTCGAGTCTCGTTTCCCGCTCCAAAATTTGAAAGGTGCTTATACAGCACAGACACGCCCAAGCGGGAATAGCTCAGTTGGTAGAGCACGACCTTGCCAAGGTCGGGGTCGCGAGTTCGAGTCTCGTTTCCCGCTCCAAAATTTGAAAAGTGCTTATACAGCACAGACACACCCAAGCGGGAATAGCTCAGTTGGTAGAGCACGACCTTGCCAAGGTCGGGGTCGCGAGTTCGAGTCTCGTTTCCCGCTCCAAATTCTTATCTCAAAAAACATATCCACAACGAATAATCGCGTTGGGGCTGTTTTCTTTTGTCTTTGACATACTCTTGTAAACAGACTTATCCACAGGGTCGGGTAATATTCCTGGAATGCAAAAAGCTTCGTCTGGTGAATAGTATCCTTATAACCATTTGAAATTAATAAACTAATTATCATTTCAAATTGTTAAAGCGATCACTTGACGATTTTTTCCCTCTTGAATATCAATGTGTTTTTATTTTTATACACAAGCTGTGGATGACTTAAGCGTCACGCGGCAGACCCTTTTCAATAACCCTGACCAGACGTTGTTTCTTCGGTAACTGCACCTCAATCACACATGCATTTCGTTTCTTAATCTGCTGCGCAATCGCCCATTCTATGTGTTCGTCGAGAAGTGGGTGCTCACCTCTGCGATTTTCCAGAGCATTAATCACGGCTTCATCCCAGGGGGCATTTCCCAACGCGACGGCGATATTTCGCAACCAGCGCAGGTGTCCAATGCGGCGAATAGCCGAACCTTCCGTCACTTTTAAAAACCACGCTTCGCTCCAGCTAAAAAGTTCAATCAGTTCCGGGGCATGTAGCTGTTTGCGTGGACTAAAGTCATCTTCTTCGGTTAGCTGTGAATAACGATTCCAGGGACAAATGAGCTGGCAGTCATCGCAGCCATAGATTCGGTTACCCAACAGTGGGCGAAATTCTTCCGGGATAGCGCCTTCCAGCTCGATAGTGAGATAGGAAATACAGCGGCGGGCATCAACTGTGTACGGCTCAACGATGGCACCCGTGGGGCAAATGGTCATACAGGCTACGCATTTGCCGCAGCCTTCTTCTATGGGTCGATCCACAGGTAGCGGTAAATCGATCAGCAGTTCGCCGAGGAAGAAAAATGACCCGGCTTCGCGGTTAAGAATTAGTGAGTGCTTACCAATCCAGCCGAGTCCAGCTTTTTCCGCCAGTGGACGCTCAAGAATGGGCGCAGAATCGACAAAAGGTCTAAAATTCAGCGAAGCGCAATGCTGCTGGATCAACTCTCCCAGTTTTTTTAAACGGTTACGTAGTAGCTTATGGTAGTCACGGCCCAGTGCATAACGGCTGACATAACCCAGAGAGGGATTTTTTAGCGTGCTGGCAAACGCTGCCTTGGCGGGAAGATAGTTCATCCGTACGCTGATGACGCGCAAAGTGCCGGGTAATAATTCGTGGGGGCGGGCGCGCATCATGCCGTGACGGGCCATCCAGTCCATTTCGCCGTGGTATTGTTTATCCAGCCAGGCCTGCAGTTTGGGCTCGGCTTCGCTAAGGTCGGTATCGGTAATACCGACCTGCTGAAAGCCAAGTTCCAGCCCCCACTGCTTAATTTTTTGTGCTAACTGATTGAGATCGAGGGGCTCTGACATGACGGACCATACAATGAAGAAAAACCCCGCAAGTATACCACACTCCGTCTGGCACGCCGATGACATCAAACGGATGGAACGTGAGGCGGCAGACAGCCTTGGGTTGACGCTGTATGAGTTGATGCAACGCGCGGGAGAGGCTGCGTTCCTTGTTGTTCGCAATGCGTATCCTGACGCGCGGCACTGGTTGGTGCTCTGCGGTCATGGCAATAACGGCGGCGATGGCTATGTCGTGGCGAGGCTTGCCAACGCGTCGGGTATTCACGTCACGCTACTGGCGCAGGAGAGCGACAAGCCTCTCCCGGAAGAGGCAGAACAAGCACGTAACGCCTGGCTGAATGCGGGGGGCGTCATTCATTCTATAGATATCACCTGGCCGGGCGGTGTTGATGTCATTATCGATGCGCTGTTAGGTACCGGCTTAACACACGCGCCGCGCGACCCTCTGGTTAAATTAATCGAACGTGCGAATGCCCATACAGCCCCAGCGGTGGCGATCGATATTCCTTCCGGCCTGCTGGCGCAGACGGGGGCGACGCCTGGTGCAGTCATCAACGCCACTCATACCGTCACTTTTATTGCACTGAAACCTGGTCTGTTCACCGGCAAAGCGCGTGATGTTACCGGGCGTATACATTTTAGCTCACTCGGGCTGGATGCCTGGCTGGCAGAACAGGAAGCGCCGATTCAGCGCTTTGATGCTTCGCAGCTTGCGGGCTGGTTACCACCGCGCCAACCAACCTCTCATAAAGGGTCGCATGGCAGGCTGGTGATTATCGGCGGTGACTACGGTACGGCAGGCGCAATACGCATGGCCGGTGAAGCGGCGCTGCGCGCTGGTGCCGGGTTGGTTAAAGTGCTAACGCGCCGTGAAAATATTGCGCCGATTCTGACTGCCCGCCCGGAGTTGATGGTCGACGAGTTGACGCCTCGCACGGTGGATGAAAGTCTGGCGTGGGCGGATGTGGTGGTCATCGGTCCAGGGCTTGGACAGCAAGAGTGGGGCAAAAAAGCGCTGCAAAAAGTTGAGAATTTTCGTAAACCGATGCTCTGGGATGCTGATGCGCTTAACCTGCTGGCAATCAATCCCGATAAACGTCACAATCGCGTGATCACGCCGCATCCGGGTGAGGCTGCGCGTCTGTTGGGCTGTTCCATTACAGAAATTGAAGACGATCGCTTACTTTCTGCACAACGTCTGGTAAAACGGTACGGAGGTGTGGTGGTGCTGAAAGGCGCGGGTACGGTTGTGGCCTCTGAACACAATGCGTTAGGTATTATCGATGCCGGTAATGCAGGAATGGCCAGCGGCGGTATGGGCGATGTGCTCTCCGGTATCATTGGCGCATTGCTCGGACAGAAGCTTACCCCGTATGATGCTGCGTGTGCGGGATGTGTGGCGCACGGTGCGGCTGCGGATGTGCTGGCGGCGCGTTTTGGTACGCGCGGCATGCTGGCGACAGATCTCTTTACCACGCTACAGCGTATTGTTAACCCTGATGTGATTGACGTTTATCATGATGAATCGAGTAATTCCGCTACCGGATGAACAGGCGACGTTAGACCTGGGACTGCGGGTAGCCAAGGCCTGTGACGGCGCGACGGTTATTTATTTGTACGGCGATTTGGGCGCGGGTAAAACCACCTTCAGCCGGGGATTCCTGCAGGCGTTAGGTCATAAAGGCAATGTAAAAAGCCCCACCTATACGCTGGTTGAACCCTATTCGCTCGAGAATTTGATGGTGTATCACTTCGATTTGTATCGACTTGCGGACCCGGAGGAGCTGGAATTTATGGGGATCCGCGATTATTTTGCCAATGATGCAATTTGCCTGGTGGAATGGCCACAACAAGGTAAAGGTGTACTGCCAGACCCGGACGTCGAAATACACATTGAATACCAGGCGCAAGGTCGAGAGGCGCGCGTAAGTGCCGTCTCCTCATCGGGTGATTCATTGCTGGCGCGTTTAGCCGATTAACCTTAAGGGTGGCGGGATGATTTATCGCATCAGAAACTGGCTGATGGCAACCTTGGTCCTGCTGTGCGCGCAGGCAGGGGCTGCCAGCCTTTCCGATCTTCAGGTTTCCAATGGTGAACAACAGGCACGGATTACGCTCAGCTTTATTGGCGAACCTGAATATGCCGTTTCGCAGGATGGGAAGCGCACCGTTGCGCTGGATATTAAACAAACTGGTGTAATTCAGGGATTACCGCTGTTGTTTAGCGGAAATAACCTGGTAAAGGCGATTCGTGCGGGCACACCGAATGATCCACAGTCTTTGCGACTGGTCGTCGATTTGACTGAGAACGGAAAAGCCGCCGCCGTAAAACGGCAAAACGGTGGCAACTATACCGTCGTGTTTACCATTAATGCTGATGCCCCTCCGCCGCCGCCCCCACCTCCTGTGGTGGTAAAGCGTGTTGAAGCACCCGTTGTCGCTCCGCGCCCGGCAGAACCTGCGCGAAACCCGTTTAAAACGGAAAACAATCGCACAACTGTCGTGACTAACAGTAATACGACCACGCGACCTGCCGCTCGGGCGACGAGCAGCAATAATGGCGACAAAGTGGTCATTGCGATTGATGCTGGGCATGGTGGACAAGATCCTGGCGCAATTGGCCCTGGTGGCACGCGGGAGAAAAACGTCACCATCGCCGTCGCGCGTAAGCTGCGTAGTCTGCTCAATGATGATCCGATGTTTAAGGGCGTCCTCACCCGTGACGGAGATTACTTTATCTCGGTGATGGGGCGTTCCGACGTCGCGCGTAAACAAAATGCCAATTTCTTGGTCTCTATCCATGCGGATGCAGCACCTAACCGGGATGCCACAGGTGCTTCCGTGTGGGTGCTGTCAAACCGTCGGGCCAATACTGAAATGGCCGGCTGGCTGGAACAGCACGAGAAGCAGTCGGAGCTGTTGGGAGGCGCAGGTGATGTGCTGGCAAACAGTCAGTCCGATCCGTATTTGAGCCAGGCGGTACTGGACCTGCAGTTCGGTCATTCACAGCGCGTAGGGTATGATGTGGCGACCAGCATGATCGGGCAGCTAGAGCGCATTGGCTCGATGCATAAGCGTCGTCCGGAACACGCCAGCCTGGGCGTATTACGTTCGCCTGATATCCCGTCAGTGCTGGTTGAAACCGGCTTTATCAGTAACAACAGCGAAGAGCGTTTGTTGGCGAGCGATGATTATCAGCAGCAACTGGCTGAGGCGATTTACAAAGGGCTGCGTAACTATTTCCAGGCGCACCCGATGCAAACCGGGCCGCAGGGCGCACCGGCGCAAACCGCCAGCGCTGTCTCGCCGGGTGACACGTTAACCAATTAAGGATTAGCCATGCCGATTCAGGTTCTACCGCCACAGCTGGCGAACCAAATTGCCGCAGGTGAAGTGGTAGAACGGCCTGCTTCAGTGGTTAAAGAGCTGGTAGAAAACAGCATCGATGCGGGTGCAACGCGCATTGATATTGATATCGAGCGAGGTGGTGCCAAGCTTATCCGCATTCGTGACAATGGCTGTGGCATTAAAAAAGACGAGCTGGCGCTGGCGCTGGCGCGTCATGCGACCAGTAAAATTGCCTCGCTTGACGATCTCGAAGCTATCGTTAGCCTCGGGTTTCGCGGGGAAGCGCTGGCTAGCATCAGTTCGGTTTCACGTTTAACTCTGACGTCACGTACGCAGGAACAACCTGAAGCCTGGCAGGCCTATGCCGAAGGGCGCGACATGGACGTGACGGTTAAACCCGCCGCACATCCGGTGGGAACCACTCTGGAGGTGTTAGATTTGTTCTATAACACGCCAGCACGGCGTAAGTTCATGCGCACCGAGAAAACCGAATTTAACCACATCGATGAGATTATCCGGCGCATTGCGCTGGCGCGTTTTGATGTGACTATAAATTTATCGCACAACGGTAAAATGGTACGTCAGTACCGCGCAGTCTCAGCCGATGGCCAGAAAGAGCGTCGTCTGGGCGCGATTTGCGGCACACCGTTTTTGGAACATGCGCTGGCAATTGAGTGGCAGCATGGTGATTTAACGCTGCGTGGATGGGTGGCTGACCCAAATCACACCACGACGGCGCTGGCGGAAATCCAGTACTGCTATGTGAATGGTCGTATGATGCGCGATCGGCTGATTAACCACGCTATCCGTCAGGCTTGCGAAGATAAACTTGGGGCCGATCAGCAGCCTGCATTTGTCCTGTACCTGGAGATCGACCCGCATCAGGTGGATGTTAACGTGCATCCTGCCAAGCATGAAGTCCGTTTCCACCAGTCCCGACTGGTGCATGATTTTATCTATCAGGGCGTGCTGAGCGTTCTGCAACAGCAACTTGAAACGCCGCTGCCCTTGGCTGATGACGAAGAGCCTGCGCCAAGGTATATCCCGGAAAACCGGGTAGCGGCGGGACGAAACCACTTTGCCGAACCCGCACCAGCGCGTGAACCAGCTACACCACGTTATTCCGTATCGGCGGGCGGAGGCGGTGGCCGCCAGGCGAGCGCCAGTTGGCCTCATGCTCAGCCTGGGTATCAAAAGCAGCAGGGTGAAATTTATCAGCAACTGCTGCAAACGTCTGCGCCAATGCACAAACCCTCTGTGTCTGAAACACCCGCAGCGCCTCTTACCGGAAACAGCCAAAGTTTTGGTCGTGTATTGACGATCGTTGGGGCAGACTGCGCATTACTGGAATGTGACGGTCATATTCGCTTGCTGGCGTTGCCAGTGGCTGAGCGCTGGCTGCGTCAGGCGCAGTTAACGCCAGAGCAAGGTCCCGTTTGCTCCCAGCCGTTGCTGATCCCATTGCGTCTAAAAGTGACCAATGATGAGAAGGCGGCGCTGCAAAAAGCGCAGAGTCAGTTGGCTGAATTGGGCATTGAATTTCAACTGGATGTGCAGCATGTGACCATCCGAGCGGTGCCTTTACCCTTACGCCAACAAAATTTACAAATCTTGATTCCTGAACTGATAGGCTACCTGGCGCTGCAGTCCGTATTCGAACCTGGCGATATCGCACAGTGGATTGCTCGAAACGTCATGAGTGAACATCCGCAGTGGAGCATGGCCCAGGCCATTACGCTGTTAACGGATGTTGAGCGGCTATGCCCACAATTAGTGAAGACGCCGCCGGGTGGTCTGTTGCAACCTGTTGATTTACATTCGGTAATGAACGCCCTGAAACATGAGTGATATCAGTAAGGCGAGCCTGCCAAAGGCACTATTTTTAATGGGGCCGACGGCCTCCGGTAAAACGGCATTAGCAATTGAATTGCGTAAAGTTTTGCCAGTAGAGTTGATAAGCGTTGATTCCGCCCTTATCTACAAGGGGATGGATATCGGTACCGCTAAGCCGGATGCTGAAGAGTTAAAGGCCGCGCCGCATCGATTGCTGGATATTCGCGATCCGGCACAGGCGTATTCTGCTGCGGATTTTCGTCGCGATGCGCTAGCCGAGATGGCTGATATCACCGCGGCGGGACGAATCCCGCTGTTAGTGGGCGGCACAATGTTATATTTCAAAGCCTTGCTCGAAGGGTTGTCGCCGTTACCGTCGGCGGACCCGGAGGTCAGGGCCAGAATTGAGCAGCAGGCGGCAGAGCGTGGATGGGACGCGTTACACCGACAGCTTCAGGAGATCGATCCGGTAGCTGCGGCGCGGATTCATCCAAATGATCCGCAAAGACTTTCCCGGGCACTGGAAGTTTTTTTCATTTCGGGTAAAACTTTAACGGAGCTGACGCAAACGTCAGGAGATGCTTTGCCGTATCAGGTGCATCAGTTTGCAATCGCCCCGGCGAGCCGTGAACTGCTCCATCAGCGAATTGAGCAGCGTTTTCATCAGATGTTAGCTTCAGGTTTTGAAGCAGAAGTCCGGGCGCTTTTTGCCCGAGGAGATTTGCATACGGATTTGCCTTCCATTCGTTGTGTAGGGTATCGCCAGATGTGGTCATACATTGAAGGCGAAATTTCATACGATGAAATGGTTTATAGAGGTGTTTGCGCCACGAGGCAGTTGGCGAAGCGGCAGGTAACCTGGTTGCGTGGTTGGGAAGGGGTGCACTGGCTTGACAGTGAAAAGCCTGACCAGGCGCGAAACGAAGTATTACAGGTTGTTGGTGCTATCGCGAATTGAATGTGTACAATTGAAACGTATCGTGCGCAATTTTTCAGAATCGAAAGGTTCAAAGTACAAATAAGCATATAAGGAAAAGAGAGAATGGCTAAGGGGCAATCTTTACAAGATCCGTTCCTGAACGCACTGCGTCGGGAACGTGTTCCAGTTTCTATTTATTTGGTGAATGGTATTAAGCTGCAAGGTCAAATCGAGTCTTTTGATCAGTTCGTGATCCTGTTGAAAAACACGGTCAGCCAGATGGTTTATAAGCACGCGATTTCTACTGTTGTCCCGTCTCGTCCGGTATCTCATCACAGCAATAATGCCACCGGCGGCACTGGTAGCAGTAACTACCATCACGGTAGCAGCGCGCAGGGTTCTTCTGCGCAACAGGACAGCGAAGAAACCGAATAAGGTTGTTAGCTGTTTTACACACGGGGAGCCAGAGATCCTGCGTTCCCCGTTGATATATATTAAGGGGTTGACGCTTGTTTGACCGTTATGATGCCGGTGAGCAGGCGGTACTGGTACACATCTATTTTTCGCAAGACAAAGATATGGAAGACCTCCAGGAGTTTGAATCTCTGGTTTCTTCCGCCGGTGTCGAAGCAATGCAGGTGATTACCGGGAGCCGTAAAGCACCGCACCCGAAGTTTTTTGTTGGTGAAGGTAAGGCAATCGAAATTGCGGAAGCCGTAAAAGCGACTGGCGCTGCGGTGGTGATTTTTGATCATGCTTTGAGCCCTGCCCAGGAACGTAACCTGGAACAGTTATGTCAGTGTCTTGTTATCGACAGGACCGGTCTGATTTTAGATATTTTTGCCCAGCGTGCGCGTACCCATGAGGGTAAGTTGCAGGTTGAGCTGGCGCAGTTGCGCCATATGGCTACGCGTCTGGTCCGTGGCTGGACCCACCTTGAAAGGCAAAAGGGCGGGATTGGTTTGCGCGGTCCGGGTGAAACCCAGCTCGAAACCGACCGTCGTTTGCTGCGTAATCGTATTTTGCAGATCCAGTCGCGCCTGCAAAAAGTTGAAAAGCAACGTGAGCAGGGGCGGCAGTCGCGCAAGAAAGCGGATGTTCCAACCGTCTCACTGGTGGGATATACCAACGCCGGAAAATCCACCCTGTTCAACCAGATAACCGAAGCCCGGGTTTATGCAGCGGATCAACTTTTTGCGACCCTGGATCCGACGTTACGGCGTATTGACGTAGCGGACGTCGGCGAAACCGTGTTGGCGGATACCGTAGGGTTTATCCGTCATTTGCCGCACGACCTGGTGGCGGCGTTTAAAGCCACTTTGCAGGAGACTCGTCAGGCGACATTGCTGCTGCACGTTATTGATGCGGCAGATTTTCGTGTGCTGGAAAACATTGAGGCCGTCGACACGGTTCTCGAAGAGATCGACGCGCACGAGATCCCGACCCTGCTGGTGATGAATAAAATCGATATGCTGGACGACTTTGAGCCGCGTATCGACAGAGATGAAGAAAATAAACCAATCCGCGTTTGGGTTTCAGCACAAACCGGTATTGGCATACCACAGCTTTTTCAGGCTTTAACAGAGCGTCTTTCTGGTGAGGTTGCGCAGCATACGTTGCGTTTGCCGCCGCAGGAAGGGCGTCTGAGAAGCCGGTTTTACCAACTTCAGGCAATAGAGAAAGAGTGGATGGAGGAGGACGGCAGCGTAGGTCTGCAAGTTCGCATGCCAATCGTTGACTGGCGTCGCCTCTGTAAACAAGAACCGGCACTGGAAGACTATGTTGTCTGACCAGACGGATATAGCCTGAAGATTTTTTCGCCTCTATACCTTGTGGATTTTGTGCGGCAGGAAGGCGGCAAGCCCTGAAATCCCCAGGAGCATAGTCAACTATGTGACTGGAGGTTGAGGGACGTAGCCAACGCATCTGCAGCGCAAAAGACGCAGGTATAGCATCGCATAACAAATATGGAGCATAAACATGGCGTGGAATCAGCCCGGTAATAACGGACAAGACCGCGACCCCTGGGGAAGCAGCAAACCTGGCGGCAACCCTGAGGGAAATGGAAACAAAGGTGGTCGCGATCAGGGACCTCCCGATCTTGATGATATCTTCCGCAAGCTGAGTAAAAAACTCGGCGGGCTGGGTGGCGGAAAAGGTACAGGCTCTGGTGGCGGTAGTTCATCGCAAGGCCCGCGTCCGCAACTGGGCGGTCGAGTCTTTACTATTGCCGCAGCAGCTATTGTCATTATCTGGGCAGCCAGCGGTTTCTACACCATTAAAGAAGCGGAACGCGGCGTGGTGACACGCTTCGGTAAATTCAGCCATCTGGTTGAGCCGGGTCTGAACTGGAAACCGACATTTGTCGATACCGTCACGCCGGTGAACGTTGAAGCCGTGCGTGAACTGGCAGCCTCCGGTGTGATGCTGACCTCTGACGAAAACGTCGTGCGCGTTGAGATGAACGTGCAGTACCGTGTAACCGATCCGCAGAAGTATCTGTTTAGCGTGACCAGTGCTGATGACAGCCTGCGTCAGGCAACCGACAGTGCCCTGCGTGGAGTTATCGGTAAGTACACCATGGACCGTATCTTGACCGAAGGGCGTACCGTTATTCGTAGCGATACCCAGCGTGAACTGGAAGAGACCATTCGTCCATACAACATGGGTATTACCCTGCTGGACGTCAACTTCCAGGCTGCACGTCCGCCGGAAGAGGTGAAAGCGGCGTTTGACGATGCTATCGCGGCGCGTGAAAACGAGCAGCAGTACATTCGTGAAGCAGAAGCCTACACCAACGAAGTACAGCCGCGTGCTAACGGTCAGGCGCAGCGTATTCTTGAAGAAGCGCGTGCATACAAAACACGAACCATCCTGGAAGCACAGGGTGAAGTGGCACGTTTCGCAAAAATTCTGCCGGAATATAAAGCCGCACCGCAAATTACTCGTGAGCGTCTGTATATCGAGACTATGGAAAAAGTGCTGAGCCATACCCGTAAAGTGTTGGTTAACGACAAGGGTGGCAATCTGATGGTTCTGCCGTTGGACCAAATGCTAAAAGGTGGCAACGCCCCGGCAGCAAAGAGTGAAAGCAGTTCAAACCTGCTGACTCTGCCGCCAGCATCGTCTTCCAGCACGGGAGCAAGCAACACCTCGTCCACCAGTCAGGGCGATATTATGGACCAACGCCGCGTTAACGCGCAGCGTAACGACTACCAGCGTCAGGGGGAATAACGATGCGTAAGTCAGTTATTGCGATTATCATCATCGTTCTGGTAGTGCTGTTCATGTCTCTCTTTGTGGTCAAAGAAGGCGAGCGTGGTATTACCCTGCGCTTTGGCAAAGTTCTACGTGACGATGACAACAAACCGCTGGTTGTTGCGCCGGGTCTGCACTTCAAGATTCCGTTTATTGAATCCGTGAAGATGCTTGATGCGCGTATTCAGACCATGGATAACCAGGCCGATCGCTTTGTTACCAAAGAGAAGAAAGACCTGATCGTTGACTCCTACATCAAGTGGCGTATCAGCGACTTCAGCCGTTACTACCTGGCAACGGGCGGTGGCGATGTTTCTCAGGCAGAAGTCCTGTTAAAACGTAAGTTCTCTGACCGTCTGCGTTCTGAAATCGGCCGTCTGGACGTAAAAGACATCGTTACCGACTCTCGTGGTCGCTTAACGCTGGAAGTCCGTGATGCGCTGAACTCGGGTTCTGCAGGTACAGAAGACGAAGTCGCGACGCCAGCGGCGGACAGCGCGATTGCCGAAGCGGCTGAACGTGTTCAGGCTGAAACCAACGGTAAAGTCCCGGTCATCAACCCGAACAGTATGGCGGCGTTGGGGATCGAAGTGGTTGACGTGCGGATTAAGCAAATCAACCTGCCTGCTGAAGTGTCTGAGGCGATCTATAACCGTATGCGCGCTGAGCGTGAAGCGGTAGCGCGTCGCCATCGTTCACAGGGTCAGGAAGAGGCGGAAAAACTGCGTGCAACAGCGGATTATGAAGTCACCAAAACGCTGGCAGAATCTGAGCGTCAGGGCCGTATTATGCGCGGTGAAGGTGATGCAGAAGCCGCTAAACTGTTTGCTGACGCATTCAGTCAGGATCCTGACTTCTACGCTTTCATCCGTAGCCTGCGTGCTTACGAGAAGAGCTTCGAAGGTAATCAGGACGTGATGATCATGAGTCCGGACAGCGATTTCTTCCGCTACATGAAGACACCGAACACCGCGACACGCTAAACTCGCACCTGCGGTTTTAGACCAGCAAAACCACCAGCGTCCCCAGGGATGCGGTGGTTTTCTTTTTATATAAGGACAACGGATGAATTCGACAATTTTGCTGGCACTTGCGCTGGTTTTGGTGCTGGAAGGTCTGGGTCCGATGCTTTATCCCAGTGCCTGGAAGAAAATGATCGCGGCGATGGCGCAACTTCCTGAAAATATTTTACGTCGTTTTGGTGGAGGTCTTGTGGTTGCGGGCGTTGTGGTCTACTACATGTTGAAGAAAACGATTGGCTGAACAATAAGTAGACTAATTTGCGGTTTTTCGCATGCAAAAAGTGCTGTATATCTGAAAAAGCGGTGGTAGAATCCATTTTTAAGCAAACGGTGATTTTGAAAAATGGGTAACAACGTCGTCGTACTGGGCACCCAATGGGGTGACGAAGGTAAAGGGAAGATCGTCGATCTCCTGACTGAACGGGCTAAATATGTTGTGCGCTACCAGGGTGGTCACAACGCAGGCCATACTCTCGTAATCAACGGTGAAAAAACCGTCCTCCATCTTATTCCATCAGGCATTCTTCGCGAAAACGTCATCAGCATCATCGGTAACGGTGTAGTGCTGTCTCCGTCTGCGTTGATGAAAGAGATGAAAGGGCTGGAAGACCGCGGGATTCCTGTCCGTGAGCGCCTGCTGCTGTCTGAAGCGTGTCCGCTGATCCTTGATTATCATGTTGCGTTAGATAATGCGCGTGAGAAAGCGCGTGGCGCGAAAGCGATCGGCACCACTGGTCGTGGTATCGGGCCGGCTTATGAAGACAAGGTAGCACGTCGCGGTCTGCGCGTTGGCGATCTGTTTGATAAAGCAACCTTCGCTGAAAAACTGAAAGAAGTGATGGAATATCACAACTTCCAGCTGGTGAATTTCTATAAAGTCGACGCTGTTGACTACCAGAAAGTGCTGGATGATGTGATGGCGATTGCCGACATCCTGACCTCTATGGTTGTTGATGTCTCCGACCTGCTGGACCAGGCACGTAAACGTGGCGATTTCGTCATGTTTGAAGGTGCCCAGGGTACGCTGCTGGATATCGACCACGGTACCTATCCGTATGTAACGTCCTCCAACACCACCGCAGGTGGCGTGGCAACCGGCTCTGGCCTGGGCCCGCGTTATGTGGACTACGTTCTGGGTATCATCAAAGCCTATTCTACTCGCGTAGGAGCAGGTCCGTTCCCGACCGAACTTTTTGATGATGTCGGCGAGTTCCTGTGCAAGCAGGGTAACGAATATGGCGCGACTACCGGTCGTCGTCGTCGTACCGGCTGGCTGGACTCCGTTGCTGTGCGTCGTGCAGTACAGATTAACTCCCTGTCTGGCTTCTGCCTGACCAAACTGGACGTACTGGACGGTTTGAAAGAGGTGAAAATCTGTGTCGCTTACCGTATGCCGGATGGTCGTGAAGTGACGACTACCCCGCTGGCAGCTGACGACTGGAAAGGCATCGAGCCGATCTACGAAACTATGCCTGGCTGGTCTGAATCCACTTTCGGTGTGAAAGAGCGTAGTGGCCTGCCGCAGGCAGCGCTGAATTACGTCAAGCGTATTGAAGAGCTGACCGGTGTGCCGATTGATATCATCTCAACTGGCCCAGACCGTACTGAAACCATGATTCTGCGCGATCCGTTCGACGCATAATTTGGGTTATCGCGTAGCGTCAGATGGCGCTACGCTTGCTTTATCGTAGGCCGGATGAGATGCTTTGCATCGGTATCTGGCTTAAAATTACGTAAGTTCCTCGCTTTTTTCCTTCCCGAACTGAAATAAATTAGCGACCTGGCTGGTGGCTGGTTTATCATCAATATAATTAATACTACCAGGCTTATCCGTTTTATCCTTTTTTCCTGAGGTTGATGTGCAGTTAACAAGTTTCACCGATTACGGATTACGCGCGCTAATTTATATGGCGTCACTACCCGAAGGACGTATGACCAGTATTTCTGAGGTGACAGACGTCTACGGCGTGTCCCGTAATCATATGGTCAAAATAATCAATCAACTTAGCCGGGCGGGCTTTGTTACTGCTATTCGTGGAAAAAATGGCGGTATTCGCCTGGGCAAAGCGGCTAAGGATATTGGTATTGGTGATGTGGTCCGCGAGTTGGAGCCGTTGACGTTGGTCAACTGCAGCAGCGAGTTTTGCCACATTACCCCTGCCTGTCGACTCAAACAGGCACTTTCTAAGGCAGTGCAAAGTTTTCTCACGGAACTGGATAACTACACACTTGCTGATTTGGTTGAAAAGAATCAACCACTTTATAAATTATTGCTGGTGGAGTGACGAAAATCTTCATCAGAGATGACAACGGAGGAACCGAGATGTCACATGATCCTTTCCAGGAACGCGAAGCAGAAAAATACGCGAATCCCATCCCGAGCCGGGAATTTATCCTCGAACATTTAACCAAACGTGAAAAACCGGCCAACCGCGATGAGCTGGCCGTTGAACTCAACATTGAAGGCGAAGAGCAGCAAGAAGCGCTTCGCCGTCGCCTGCGCGCGATGGAGCGTGATGGGCAACTGGTCTTCACTCGTCGCCAGTGCTATGCATTGCCGGAGCGTCTTGACCTGCTGAAAGGTACCGTTATTGGCCACCGTGATGGCTACGGCTTTCTGCGCGTCGAAGGCCGCAAAGACGATCTGTACCTTTCCAGTGAGCAGATGAAAACCTGCATCCATGGCGATCAGGTGCTGGCGCAACCGCTGGGCGCGGACCGTAAAGGCCGCCGCGAAGCGCGGATTGTGCGCGTACTGGTGCCGAAAACCAGCCAGATTGTCGGACGTTACTTCACCGATGCGGGCGTAGGCTTTGTGGTTCCTGACGACAGCCGTCTCAGCTTCGACATCCTGATCCCGCCTGAAGAAGTGATGGGGGCTCGCATGGGCTTTGTGGTGGTGGTTGAACTGACCCAGCGCCCGACCCGTCGCACCAAAGCAGTAGGTAAAATTGTTGAAGTGCTGGGTGACAACATGGGCACCAGCATGGCCGTTGATATGGCCCTGCGTACGCATGAAATCCCTTATATCTGGCCTGATGCGGTAGTTAAACAAGTCGCTGGGCTGAAAGAAGAAGTCCCGGAAGAAGCCAAAGTCGGTCGTGTTGACCTGCGTGATTTACCGTTGGTGACGATTGATGGCGAAGATGCGCGTGACTTTGATGATGCGGTCTACTGCGAGAAGAAACGCGGAGGCGGCTGGCGTTTGTGGGTGGCTATCGCTGACGTAAGCTATTACGTTCGTCCGCCGACTCCGCTGGATCAGGAAGCGCGCAGTCGCGGTACTTCCGTCTACTTCCCGTCGCAGGTTGTGCCAATGCTGCCGGAAGTCCTTTCCAACGGTTTATGTTCACTGAACCCGCAGGTGGACAGACTGTGCATGGTCTGTGAAATGACCATTTCCACGAAAGGGCGTCTGACGGGCTACAAATTCTATGAGGCGGTGATGAGCTCTCACGCGCGCCTAACCTACACCAAAGTCTGGCACATGCTGCAGGGTGATGAGGAATTGCGTGAGCAATATGCGCCGTTGGTAAAACACATTGAAGAGCTGCACAATCTCTACAAAGTACTGGATAAAGGCCGTGAAGAGCGCGGCGGAATCTCGTTTGAAAGTGAAGAAGCGAAGTTTATCTTCAATGCCGAGCGCCGTATTGAACGTATCGAGCAGACGCAGCGTAATGATGCGCACAAGCTGATTGAAGAGTGCATGATCATGGCGAATATCTCAGCGGCACGATTCGTCGAGAAAGCCAAAGAGCCGGCGCTGTTCCGTATTCACGACAAGCCGACGACTGAAGCCATTACCTCCTTCCGTTCCGTACTGGCGGAGTTGGGACTGGAACTGTCGGGTGGTAACAAACCCGAGCCGCGTGATTACGCTGAACTGCTGGATTCGATTGCCGACCGTCCTGACGCAGAAATGCTGCAAACTATGCTGCTGCGTTCCATGAAGCAGGCGATTTACGATCCGGAAAACCGCGGTCACTTTGGCCTGGCGCTGCAGTCTTATGCGCACTTTACCTCGCCGATCCGTCGTTACCCGGATCTCTCCTTGCACCGTGCGATCAAGTATCTGCTGGCTCAGGAGCAGGGTCATAAAGGCAACACCACGGAAACCGGTGGCTACCATTATTCGATGGAAGAAATGCTGCAGCTGGGTCAGCACTGTTCGATGGCCGAACGCCGTGCTGATGAAGCCACGCGTGATGTCTCCGACTGGCTGAAGTGTGACTTCATGCTGGATCAGGTCGGTAATGTCTTTAAAGGTGTGATTGCCAGCGTTACCGGTTTTGGCTTCTTTGTCCGCCTGGACGAACTGTTTATCGACGGTCTGGTGCATGTCTCCTCGCTGGATAACGACTACTATCGCTTCGATCAGGTTGGGCAACGCCTGACCGGTGAATCAAGCGGTCAGATGTATCGCCTGGGCGATCGCGTTGAAGTCCGTGTGGAAGCGGTCAACATGGACGAGCGTAAAATCGACTTTAGTCTGATCTCCAGCGAACGTGCGCCGCGTAACGAAGGTAAAACCGCGCGCGAAAAAGCCAAAAAAGTCGATGCGGGTAAAAATACCGGCAGACGTCGTCAGGTAGGAAAAAAGGTGAATTTCGAGCCGGACAGTGCATTCCGTGGCGAGAAAAAAGGCAAAGCCAAACCTCAGGCGGATAAAAAAACGGCTGAGAAAAAAGGCGATAAAAAAGCGAAAAAGCCATCGTCAAAAACGCTTAAAATCGCGGCCGCCACCAAAGCTAAACGCGCGGCGAAAAAGAACGTCGCACAATAACAGCCATAAACCGTAAGCCGGGCGCGCTGCGAGCCGCCCGGCGTTACACCTAAACTATTAACGAGTACATTCATGAGTGAAATGATTTACGGCATCCATGCGGTGCAGGCTCTGCTTGAGCGCGCGCCTGAGCGCTTTCAGGAGGTCTTTATTCTCAAAGGGCGTGAAGACAAACGCCTGCTGCCGCTGATCCATGCCCTGGAAGCACAGGGTGTCGTCATCCAACTGGCGAACCGCCAGTTCCTGGATGAGAAAAGCGAGGGTGCAGTTCATCAGGGGATTATCGCCCGTGTGAAACCGGGTCGTCAGTATCAGGAAAACGATCTGCCCGATCTGATCGCCTCACTCGATCAACCATTCTTTTTGATCCTCGATGGCGTTACCGATCCGCACAACCTGGGTGCTTGCCTGCGTAGCGCAGACGCTGCCGGGGTGCATGCGGTTATCGTTCCGAAAGATCGTTCTGCACTGCTGAATGCTACGGCAAAAAAAGTGGCCTGCGGCGCCGCAGAAAACGTACCGCTGATCCGTGTGACCAACCTGGCGCGCACCATGCGCATGCTGCAGGAAGAGAATATCTGGATCGTCGGAACGGCAGGCGAAGCGGACCATACGCTGTTCCAGAGTAAAATGACCGGCCGAATGGCGCTGGTAATGGGCGCAGAAGGTGAAGGTATGCGTCGTCTGACCCGCGAACACTGTGACGAACTGATCAGCATCCCGATGGCAGGGAGCGTTTCGTCATTGAACGTTTCAGTTGCGACGGGTATCTGCCTGTTTGAAGCCGTCCGCCAGCGCGGCTAAACTTATTTTTCAGACAAAGCCACCCGGATTCGGGTGGCTTTTTTTTATTATAAACGAGTATGATAAAGGGTAGAAAATGATATTCATTTATTTATAATTAAATTATATATGGATAATATATGGCATGGACTCCGCAGTTGCTTGCTGAAGCAATACAAACTATTCCTGAATTAAATATAGATATTGAATATAACGAACAATCATTAATTATCAAAATGAATGATTATGGCGATTTATCACTCGGTATTTTATTCACATCCCGCCAGATAATTATTGAAACAGTTATTTGTCCTGTCAGCAGTATTAATCAGCAGGATGAATTCAATATTTTCTTATTACGTAATCAGAAACTCCTTCCTCTGTCTTCCGTGGGGGTTTCTCGCGTTCAGCAGGATGAATATTACATCGCATTTGGAGCACTCTCGCTTAATTCATCACTGGATGATGTAGTGCTGGAGATGACTACGCTCGCAGATAACGCGCTGGATCTGGCTGAAATCACTGAAGAATACACTCACGAATAACAAGGAACGCTATTTATGGGAATTTTAAAAAGCCTGTTTACCCTCGGCAAGTCCGTACTTTCTCAGGCGGAAGAGTCAATTGAAGAAGCGCAGGGGGTCCGCATGCTGGAGCAGCATATCCGTGATGCGAAAGGTGAACTGGATAAAGCCGGAAAATCACGGGTAGACCTGCTGGCGCGAGTGAAACTCAGCCATGACAAGTTGAGCGATCTGCGCGAGCGTAAATCCAGTCTGGAAACACGAGTGCTGGAAGCACTGAGTAAAAACGCTAATCCGTCTCTGATTAACGAAGTTGCAGAAGAAATCGCCCGTCTGGAGAATGCCATTGCAGCTGAGGAGCTAGTACTTACTAACTTAGAGGCGTCGCGGGATGGCGTTGAAAAGGCGGTTAGTGCAACCGCACAACGGATTGCACAGTTCGAGCAGCAGCTTGAGGTGGTAAAGGCGACGGAAGCTATGCAGCGCGCCCAGCAGGCAGTGACTATCTCGACCGTAGGCGCGTCTTCGAGTGTATCTACAGCCGCAGAGTCGCTCAAGCGTTTGCAAACGCGCCAGGCAGAGCGTCAGGCCCGTTTGGATGCCGCTGCGCAGCTGGAAAAGGTTGCGGATGGGCGTGACCTGGATGAGAAGCTGGCCGAAGCAGGCATTGGGGCGAGCAATAAAAGTTCGGCTCAGGATGTTCTGGCACGACTGCAGCGTCAGCAAGGCGAGTAAACGTCGGTGAAATGCGCCAGCCTCGAAAGAAGGCTGGCAGATCATTAAGGGAAAATGATGATGAGTTTTTTCCAGCGCTTATTTGGTAAAGCCGCTGCTGTTGCGCCAGCTCGCGGGCCGTTGGGGCTACATCTTAATTCCGGTTTTACGCTTAACACACTGGCGTTTCGCCTGCTTGAAGAATCTCTATTGATCGAGTTGCCCGGTGAGGAGTACACCGTTGCAGCCGCCAGCCACATTGATTTAGGTGGCGGAAGCCAGATTTTTCGCTACTACACGTCCGGAGAAGAGTTTCTGCAAATCAATACCACGGGCGGCTCAGACATTGATGATATCGACGATATCAAATTCTTTGTTTATGCAGAAAGTTACGGGATTTCGCAGAAAAAACACTGGCAGTCTGCCATTAGCCCTTCTGCGATAGGGGCCCCGGCGCTGAACTGGCAGGAAGAGCGTTGGCAGCGCTTTTTTAACGATGAAGAGCCCGGGAATATTGAGCCGGTTTATATGCTGGAAAAAGTAGAAAATCATCAGCATGCCACATGGGATGTACATAATTTTACCATGGGTTATCAGCGCCAGGTTACAGAGGATACATGGGAATACCTGCTGTTGAACGGTGAAGAGTCGTTTAATGAGCAGGGAGAGCCTGAGTGGGTATTCTCGAGGGCGCTGGGTGTGGATATTCCATTAACATCACTTAATGTAATTGGTTAATTTCAGGGAAGGTTACACAATGCACATACTGGATTCATTACTGGCTTTTTGCGCCTATTTTTTTATTGGTGCAGCCATGGTGATCGTTTTTCTGTTTATCTACTCAAAAATCACGCCGCACAACGAATGGCAACTGATTAAAAATAATAATACTGCAGCGTCACTGGCGTTTAGCGGTACGTTGCTGGGCTACGTTATTCCGTTATCCAGCGCGGCAATTAACGCCGTTAGCATTCCGGATTATTTTTCCTGGGGCGGTATCGCACTGGTGATACAACTCATCGTTTACGGTGGCGTGCGTTTATATATGCCGACAATGAGTGAGAAAATTATTAATCATAATACTGCAGCGGGATTATTTATGGGGACCGCTGCGCTGGCGGGTGGCATTTTTAACGCCGCCTGCATGACATGGTAATGGACGATCATGGCAAGAAAACGTAAATCAGGAAACAAAAACAGGGCGCCAGGGCATTCTGCTATCACGCGAATTGGGCGCCCGGCGAATCCCTTTGTAAAAAAACGCAGCCGATACAGCGGAAAGTACCTGACGCTGGCCATTATGGGCGGAGCGGCATTTTTTGTCCTCAAAGGATGTGCTGATGACGGCAATACCGATAACGATGGTGACGGTACCTTTTACTCCGCGGTGAGTGAATGTATTGACGATGGCAATAGCGCCACCGTTTGTGCCGATGGCTGGAACAATGCGAAAACAGAGTTCTACTCTAACCTGCCAAAGCAAATGAGCAAGCAGAGCTGTCAGACACAGTTTGGCGACTGTTATCTCGACAGCATCGATCAAAGCTGGGTGCCGATATTCTCCGGTTTTTTACTCAGCCGCGTCATTCGCAAAAATCGCGACGAACAATATGTTTATAGCAGCGGTGGTTCTTCCTATGCTTCGCGCCCGGTCTGGCGTACGACTTCCGGGGATTACAGTTGGCGTTCCGGTAGTGGAAAACATGATACTGCAACCAGCCATAGTTATACGACGAAGAAAGTCTCGACGGTTTCACGCGGCGGCTACGGGCGTTCGTCCAGCGCGCGTGGGCACTGGGGAGGTTAACGATGCTGCGACATGATGTCCCTGTTCGTCAGGATTTGGACCGGATCGCCTACGATCACGGCTTTGATTTTCATATTATCGATAACGAGATTTACTGGGATGAGAGCCGGGCATACCGCTTTACGCTCCGGCAAGTGGAAGAGCAGATCGAAAAACCCACTGCGGAACTGCACCAGATGTGTCTGGATGTCGTCGAACGAGCAGTTAACGACGAACAGATTATGCAGCAACTGGCGATCCCGCCGCTGTACTGGGATGTTATTGCCGAAAGCTGGCGCAATCGCGATCCCTCTCTGTACGGCCGAATGGATTTTGTCTGGTGCGGAAATAACGCCCCAGTCAAGCTGCTGGAGTACAACGCGGATACGCCAACATCGCTCTATGAGTCAGCGTATTTCCAGTGGTTATGGCTGGAAGATGCGCGTCGTAGCGGGGTGATTCCACGCGACGCCGATCAGTACAACGCTATTCAGGAGCGGTTGATCTCCCGTTTTGCTGAGCTTTATAGTCCGGATCCCTTCTATTTCTGCTGCTGTGAAGATACCGATGAAGACCGTACCACGGTGCTGTATTTACAGGATTGCGCACAGCAGGCGGGGCAAGAGTCACGGTTTATTTACGTCGAAGATCTGGGGCTTGGCGTTGGCGGTGTTCTCACGGACCTGGATGATAACGTCATTCGTCGCGCCTTTAAGCTCTATCCCCTGGAGTGGATGATGCGAGATGAAAATGGCCCCTTACTGCGCCATCGCCGCGAACAGTGGGTTGAGCCGTTATGGAAGAGCGTACTCAGCAATAAAGGGCTGATGCCATTGCTGTGGCGATTTTTTCCCAACCATCCCAACCTGCTGCCCGCCTGGTTTGACGGTGAAACACCACAAATTGCAGCTGGTGAAAGCTATGTACGCAAACCGATATTTTCCCGTGAAGGGGGAAATGTCACCATTTTTGATGGTCAGCAGCAGGTCGTTGAGCATGCCGAGGGTGATTACGCCGAAGAACCGATGATCTATCAGGCATTTCAGCCATTACCGCGCTTTGGCGACAGCTACACGTTGATCGGTAGCTGGATTGTGGATGATGAAGCCTGTGGCATGGGGATCCGCGAAGATAATACGTTGATCACTAAAGATACTTCTCGTTTTATTCCTCACTATATTGCGGGCTAACCGTACTTTTGTGATCTTCCTCCGTCGCGAATACTGTGGTACTGGCCATACTTAAGGCGACGGCCATTGACGGAGGGAGACACAATGCACTGGCAAACGCATACCGTTTTTAACCAACCTGTACCGCTCAATAACAGCAATTTGTACCTGTCGGATGGGGCCCTGTGCGAAGCAGTCAATCGTGAAGGCGCGGCCTGGGACAGCGATCTCCTAGCCAGTATTGGTCAGCAGTTAGGTACTGCGGAATCGCTCGAACTGGGTCGGTTAGCCAACGCTTATCCACCTGAACTGTTGCGATACGATCCGCAGGGGCAGCGACTGGATGATGTGCGCTTTCATCCTGCTTGGCATTTACTGATGCAGGGGCTATGCGCCAACCGCGTACATAATCTTGCCTGGGAAGAGGAGGCGAGGCAGGGGGCATTTGTTGCCCGAGCCGCACGCTTCATGTTGCATGCGCAGGTGGAAGCGGGAACCTTGTGCCCGGTGACCATGACATTTGCTGCCACACCGTTGTTACTGCAGATGTTACCCTCACAATTTCATGACTGGCTGACGCCACTGCGCAGCGATCGCTACGATTCACATCTTCTACCCGGTGGGCAAAAGCGCGGCCTGCTGATCGGCATGGGAATGACGGAAAAACAGGGAGGGTCGGATGTCTTGAGCAATACCACGCAGGCAGAACGCCTGGCGGATGGCGCGTATCGGCTGGTGGGGCATAAGTGGTTTTTCTCGGTACCGCAAAGTGACGCCCATTTGGTGCTGGCGCAGGCAAAAGGCGGCTTATCCTGCTTTTTTGTGCCGCGATTTTTACCTGATGGTCAGCGTAATGCCATCCGTCTTGAGCGCCTGAAAGATAAGTTAGGCAATCGCTCTAATGCCAGTTGTGAGGTTGAGTTTCAGGATGCGATGGGCTGGTTGCTGGGAGAAGAGGGCGAAGGTATTCGCCATATCCTGAAAATGGGCGGGATGACGCGTTTTGACTGTGCGCTGGGCAGTCACAGCATGATGCGGCGCGCCTTTTCCGTCGCGATTTACCATGCGCATCAGCGCCAGGTGTTTGGCAAGCCGCTGATTGAGCAGCCTATGATGCGACAGGTATTAAGCCGCATGGCGCTTCAACTGGAAGGTCAGACCGCGTTAATGTTTCGCCTGGCGCGGGCTTGGGATCGGCGAACTGACGCGAAAGAAGTGCTGTGGGCTCGGTTGTTCACCCCGGCGGCTAAATTTTCCATCTGCAAAAGCGGTATGCCATTTGTTGCAGAGGCAATGGAGGTGCTCGGCGGTGCAGGCTATTGCGAGGAGAGTGAGCTGCCGCGCTTGTACCGTGAAATGCCGGTAAACAGTATCTGGGAAGGATCTGGCAACATTATGTGCCTTGATGTGCTGCGGGTGCTGGCGAAACAAGCTGGTATGGTCGACATGCTCAGCGAGGCTTTTGCTGAAGTCAAAGGGCAGGACAGACATTACGATCGGATGGTGCGTAAGCTGCAGCAGCATTTACGTAAACCCAGTGAGGAGTTGGGACGGGAAATCACGCAGCAACTTTTCCTGCTCGGCTGCGGGGCGCAGATATTGCGTTATGCTTCTCCACCTGTGGCGCAGGCCTGGTGTCAGATGATGCTGGATACGCGCGGTGGGCTGAAGCTGTCTGAACAGGTGCAGAATGATTTATTACTGCGGGCAACGGGGGGATTACGTTAGCGACTTGCCTGATGGTAACACTGGCGCATCTTATCTGGCCTACAGTCTTATTTTCGATGTAGGCCGGATAAGCGAGCGCCATCTGGCAGGGTATTATGCATAAAGTATGGCCTGTACACGCCAGTTATCGGGCTGCTGTTCTTCGTACATTTGAATGATCCGGTACCATGAGGCACCTTGTTCATCCGCTTTTAACGCGACTACGCGCTCTACATCCTGCGGATTTCCTGCAATGTTACTGACGGATATCTGGCCAATTTCGTTCAGGCCCGTAACGCAGTCAGCACTGGCGAACTCGGCAGACTGTGCCGTGGTATCCACCAGTCCGGCAGAAAGCAGCAGTGAGGATAAGGCAAGTGATTGTTTCATCGTCAGCTCCATTATTCGTACCCCTACACGTGGCAGGGCATTCCATCGCGAGAATAAACCTCAAGCTCCCTGCTGTTGGTTTATTGTGCACAGGAAAACGCATAGGGGCGCAAAGCAATGTAAAGCTGACTAAATTTCAACCCAATGTTATTTACGATACAAAATAGCTTGTGAATACCATTGGCCTGTTACGATGGTCTCATCGACTAATAAGACAACGTAATAATCTGCTTTAGCCGCGACGGCTTTGGCACGGATCTCTGCCAGCGCATCATCCGGAGAACCTCTAACCAGTGCGCTGACCGTCCCTAATCGCTGTAACCCATTACTCTGGTCACGGCGGATCTCCTGCGGGTGGTCGGCGACGGGTGGTGCCGGTTGTGGCGTACCCTGCAGCACGCTACAGGCGCTTAACAACATCACCAGCATCAAAGAGGCAAACCGACGCATAACTCTATCTCGTTTCCTGATAGCCATAGTGTAGTGCCTTATTAATTTCCCTTTAGGGGAATGTTCCCGAATTGTTATCTCTCACGCGATTTTCGAATGAAAATGTTGCGAAAGCGTAACCCAGTTCTCAACATTATGAATCATTGCCGCACACATTCACTTGCGTTAAGTATTTCTCCATGGCATACCAGAAAAAAAGAGGCGACAAATGATAGAAATTGAAACACGACAGCTGGCTGGTATCCCTGTCTTGCACGCATTTCCTGCGGATTACCGCGACCTTTCACTCCCTTGTATTATCGTCTACCACGGGTTTACCTCTTCCAGTCTGGTCTACAGCTATTTTGCCGTTGCGTTGGCGCAGGCTGGGTTCCGGGTCATCATGCCCGATGCGCCCGATCATGGTGCTCGGTTCCACGGCGATGCACAGGACAGAATGCACCGCTTCTGGCAGATATTGCAGCAAAATATGCAGGAATTTACGGCGTTACGTGCGGCGCTGGCGGCGGAAAATTGGCTGCTGGATGAACGCCTTGCAGTGGCTGGGGCATCAATGGGCGGTATGACAACGCTGGGAATTGCGGCGCGCCATCCCGATGTGAAATGTGCAGCCAGCCTGATGGGGTCGGGATATTTTACCCAGCTTGCTCACACGCTTTTTCCCCCGATATCGGTGCAGACGCCGGAGCAGCAGGCGGAGTTTGATGCGATCATCGCGCCGCTGGCTGAGTGGGATGTGACACATCAACTGGAACGTCTGGCCGACAGACCACTGCTGTTATGGCATGGTCAGGACGATGACGTTGTGCCGGCAGTGGAGACTCTACGCTTACAGCAGGCGCTGATTCAGGCAGGTCTGGAAAACTCGCTGACCTGCCTGTGGGAAGCGGGCGTACGGCACCGCATCACGCCTGAAGCGCTGGCGGCGACAGTTACATTTTTCCGCCAACATCTCTAAACGCGCAGAATACTCACGCCCTGTGCTTCGAGTTGTTGCAGGATCTCAGGGTTAGCGTTTTTGCCGGTTATCAGCATATCGATTTGATCGGCACGGCTGAACAGCATTCCCGCGCGCTCACCCACCTTACTGCTATCAACCAGCACCACCAGCTTGCCGACCACGTTCAGCATCTTTTGTTCTGCCATCGCGGTTAACATATCGGTTTTATACAACCCGTCAGCGGTCAGTCCTTTACCGCTGGTAAACATCCAGTGTCCGGCATACAGGCTATTTTCGCTGCCTTGCGGGCTCAGCGTGATGGACTGGCTCTTGTTGTATTGCCCCCCCATGATGATCACGCTTTCATGCTCCTGGTCGATCAGAAAATTCGCCAGCGGCAGGTAGTTGGTGATGATCTGCACCGGCTTGCCGCACATTTCGCGCCCAAGCAGGAACGCTGTTGAACCACAGTTGATCACCACGCTTTCACCCGCGTTCACTAACTGGGAAGCGGCTTTGGCAATCCGCACTTTTTCGTCGTGGTTTTGCGCCTGATGCAGATTCATAGGCGTCCAGCGCGGACGCTGCTGGGTAATCGCTTCTGCACCGTTGCGGACTTTCTTGAGTTTGCCACTTTCATCGAGTTTATTGATATCCCGGCGTGCCGTTGCCGGTGAAATCCCCAGACGCTCGATTACGTTCTCAACGGTAACAAAGCCCAACTGCGCCAGCATATCCAGCAATATTTGATGTCTTTGTGCTTCAGTCATGAGCTATTCCGATACAAATTGATTTGAAAAGATGATATTTGAAATAGCCTGAAAATACTAAGATAAATGGGTAAAAATGCCGGGAAGACCCGGCATTTTAAGTGCAATCACAGGAAGGATTTAAACGGTAAATCCGGTTCCATGGTGAAGCAGTCGTCAAAGCCGCGCGGATAGTGATATTCAAAGTTATCTTTATCCAGCGGCCAGGTGAACTTGCCGCCAACCTGCCAGATAAACGGCTTGAAGCCATATTTCAGCCGGTCTTTTTTCATCTCCCACAGTACGCGGATCTCCTGCGGATCGGCCTGGAAGTTTGACCAGATATCATGGTGGAAGGGGATAACCACTTGGGTGTTCAGCGCTTCCGCCATACGCAGCATATCGGAACTGGTCATCTTGTCGGTGATACCACGTGGGTTCTCACCGTAGGAGCCAAGCGCCACGTCGATGTGATGTTCGTTGCCGTGCTTCGCGTAGTAGTTGGAGTAGTGGGAATCTCCGCTGTGATACAGCGTACCGCCCGGCGTTTTGAACAGGTAGTTAACCGCACGTGCATCCATGCCGTCAGGCAGAACGCCCGCTGCTTTTTGATCCGCTGGCAAGGTGATTAATGCAGTACGGTCAAACGCGTCGAGCGCATGAATCTCAATATCTTTTACTTTAACAACGTCGCCCGGTTTCACTACGATGCAGCGTTCTTTTGGTACGCCCCAACCAACCCACAGATCCACGCAGGTTTGCGGCCCGATAAACGGGACATCGTCGGCGCAATTCTGCATGACGGCGGCGGCAACATTCACGTCAATGTGATCGTTATGATCGTGAGTGGCCAGAACGACGTCGATCTGACGAATGGCGAAAGGATCGAGAACAAACGGCGTGGTGCGTAGGTTTGGTTGGAGCTTCTTCACACCTGCCATGCGCTGCATCTGATGGCCCGCTTTCATCAGTGGATTACCGTGACTCTGCTTGCCTGTTCCGCACCAGAAATCGACGCAGACGTTCGTCCCACCTTCCGATTTTAGCCAAATTCCGGTACAGCCCAGCCACCACATAGCAAAGGTGCCTGGCGCAACCTGTTCCTGTTCGATCTCTTCGTTTAGCCAGCTACCCCACTCCGGGAACGTGCTCAGGATCCATGATTCACGCGTGATACTTTTTACTTTACTCATCGCATTTACCTTCATGTTTGTTCAATTTGAATCATATGGTGATTTGTTTTGATTGATACTGACACCGTTTTATCAAAATGGCAATGCGTGATTTTTCAACGCAGAGAGAGGGTATAAGCAAGGCTTACAATGGGATAAAGTGATTTTTAATCAATTGTTATTTGTATTTAATTGTTTTTATTGATTTTATTTTTGTTTAACTGAATGTGGTAAAAACCACTCCATTGGTGAGTGAATTATTTGCGTACTGCATCACAATTAATCAAATTCAATCTTGATGTGATTACTTTTGAAAACTAGAGTGAGGGCACAACATCCTGGGCATCTGTAATGAATGTTCAGCAACTTCGTCTACTGGAGATCGTTATGGAGATCCTCTACAACATCTTTACCGTGTTCTTTAATCAGGTCATGACCAACGCGCCGCTGCTGTTGGGTATTGTGACCTGTCTCGGTTACATCCTGTTGCGTAAAAGTGTCAGCGTTATTATCAAGGGCACGATCAAAACGATTATCGGTTTTATGCTGCTGCAGGCGGGGTCTGGCATTCTCACCAGCACGTTCAAACCGGTAGTGGCGAAGATGTCCGAGGTTTACGGCATCAACGGTGCGATTTCCGATACCTACGCCTCGATGATGGCGACCATCGAACGCATGGGTGATGCCTATAGTTGGGTTGGTTATGCGGTGCTGTTAGCACTGGCGCTGAACATCTGTTACGTGCTGCTGCGGCGGATTACCGGTATTCGCACCATCATGCTGACCGGGCACATCATGTTCCAGCAGGCGGGATTGATTGCGGTTTCCTTCTACATCTTCGGCTATTCCATGTGGACCACCATTATCTGCACAGCGGTGCTGGTGTCGCTCTACTGGGGTATCACTTCTAACATGATGTACAAACCCACCCAGGAAGTGACCGATGGCTGCGGTTTCTCCATCGGTCACCAGCAGCAGTTTGCTTCGTGGATTGCTTATAAAATCGCGCCGTATCTGGGTAAAAAAGAAGAGAGCGTTGAAGACCTCAAACTGCCGGGTTGGTTAAATATCTTCCACGACAACATCGTCTCGACGGCGATTGTGATGACCATTTTCTTCGGCGCGATTCTGCTCTCCTTTGGTATTGATGTGGTGCAGGCAATGGCGGGTAAAACCCACTGGACGGTTTATATCCTGCAAACCGGCTTCTCGTTCGCGGTGGCTATTTTCATCATCACTCAGGGCGTGCGTATGTTTGTCGCCGAGCTCTCCGAAGCCTTCAACGGCATCTCCCAACGCTTAATCCCTGGTGCGGTACTGGCCATCGACTGTGCGGCAATATATAGCTTTGCGCCGAATGCTGTGGTCTGGGGCTTTATGTGGGGCACCATCGGCCAGCTGATTGCGGTGGGCATCCTGGTAGGCTTCGGCTCCTCCATTCTGATCATTCCGGGCTTTATCCCGATGTTCTTCTCTAACGCCACCATCGGTGTGTTTGCCAATCACTTTGGCGGCTGGCGCGCGGCTCTCAAGATTTGCCTGGTGATGGGCATGATTGAAATCTTCGGCTGCGTTTGGGCGGTAAAACTGACCGGTATGAGCGCCTGGATGGGTATGGCGGACTGGTCAATTCTGGCACCGCCGATGATGCAGGGCTTTGCCTCCATTGGGCTGATTTTTATGGCCGTCATTATTGTGATTGCACTGGCTTATATGTTTTTCGCAGGACGCTCATTGCGCGCTGAGGAAGACGCAGAAAAACAACTGGCAGAACAGTCTGCTTAATAAGGAGTTCCGATTATGACCGTACGTATTCTGGCTGTATGTGGAAATGGGCAAGGCAGTTCCATGATCATGAAAATGAAGGTGGATCAGTTTTTAACCCAGTCAAATATCGACCACACGGTGAACAGTTGTGCGGTGGGTGAATACAAAAGTGAGCTGAGCGGTGCGGATATCATCATCGCCTCCACCCATATCGCCGGTGAGATTACCGTTACTGGCAATAAATACGTGGTGGGCGTACGCAACATGCTGTCACCTGCTGACTTTGGTCCGAAGCTGCTGGAAGTGATCAAAGAACATTTCCCGAAGGACGTGAAGTAAGGACGCACCATGAAATTACGTGATTCGCTGGCAGAAAATAACTCCATTCTTTTACAGGCCGATGCCAGTACTTGGCAGGAAGCGGTAAAACTGAGCGTTGACCTGCTGGTTAAGGCGGACGTGGTTGAGCCGCGTTACTACCAGGCTATTCTCGACGGCGTTGAGCAGTTTGGCCCGTACTTTGTCATTGCGCCGGGGCTGGCAATGCCCCACGGTCGCCCGGAAGAGGGCGTCAAGAAAACTGGTTTTGCGCTGGTGACGCTGAAAACGCCGCTGGTCTTCAACCACGAAGATAACGACCCGGTCGATATCCTGATAACGATGGCGGCGGTCGACGCCAATACGCATCAGGAAGTGGGCATCATGCAGATCGTCAATCTGTTCGACGATGAAGCTAATTTCGACCGTTTACGTGCCTGTCGCACCGCGCAGGAAGTACTGGATTTAATTGATAACGCCAACGCGGCGACTGTTTAAAAGGAACACCAAAATGTCATTACCTATGTTGCAGGTTGCGCTAGATAACCAATCCATGGCTTCCGCGTATGAAACGACGCGCCTGATTGCCGATGAAGTGGACATTATAGAAGTTGGTACCATTCTTTGTGTGGCAGAAGGCGTGCGCGCAGTTCGCGATCTGAAAGCGCTGTACCCGTATAAAATCGTGCTGGCGGATGCCAAAATTGCCGACGCGGGAAAAATCCTCTCCCGCATGTGCTTTGAAGCCAATGCTGACTGGGTGACCGTTATCTGCTGTGCGGATATTAACACTACCAAGGGTGCACTGGACGTGGCGAAAGAGTTCAATGGCGACGTGCAGATCGAATTGACCGGTTACTGGACTTGGGAGCAGGCGCACGAGTGGCGCGATGCGGGTATCGGGCAGGTGGTATATCACCGCAGCCGTGACGCGCAGGCTGCAGGCGTGGCGTGGGGTGAGGCGGACATCAGCGCCATCAAACGCCTGTCTGATATGGGCTTTAAAGTTACCGTAACCGGTGGCCTGGCACTGGAAGACCTGCCGTTGTTTAAAGGCATCCCAATTCACGTGTTTATCGCCGGTCGCAGCATTCGTGACGCTGCTTCGCCGGTAGAAGCTGCGCGTCAGTTCAAACGTTCCATCGCCCAGCTGTGGGGCTAAGGAGCGGTTATGCTGTCGAAACAAATTCCGCTCGGCATCTATGAAAAAGCGCTCCCCGCCGGGGAGGACTGGATGGCGCGGTTACAGCTGGCGAAAACGCTGGGTTTTGACTTCGTCGAAATGTCGGTGGACGAAACCGATGCCCGCCTGGCGCGTCTCGACTGGGGCCGCGAACAGCGCCTGGCACTGGTAAGTGCTATTGCCGAAACCGGTGTGCGGGTGCCGTCGATGTGCCTGAGCGCCCATCGCCGTTTCCCCCTCGGCAGCGAAGATGACGCGGTTCGTGAGCAGGGTCTGGAGATTATGCGTAAAGCGATCCAGTTCGCCCAGGACGTTGGTATTCGTGTCATCCAGCTCGCCGGTTACGACGTTTACTATCAGGAAGCCAATAACGAGACGCGCCGCCGTTTTCGCGATGGGCTGAAAGAAAGCGTTGAGATGGCCAGCCGTGCGCAGGTAACGCTGGCGATGGAGATCATGGACTACCCGCTGATGAACTCGATAAGCAAAGCGCTGGGCTACGCACACTATCTCAATAACCCGTGGTTCCAGCTCTATCCGGATATCGGCAACCTGTCGGCGTGGGATAACGACGTGCAGATGGAACTACAAGCTGGAATCGGGCATATCGTCGCCGTGCATGTGAAAGACACCAAACCTGGCGTGTTCAAGAACGTGCCGTTTGGCGATGGAGTCGTTGATTTTGAACGCTGCTTTGAGACCCTCAAGCAAAGCGGTTACTGCGGACCATATCTGATTGAGATGTGGAGTGAAGCGTCAGACGACCCGGCGGCAGAAGTGGCGAAAGCGCGTGACTGGGTGAAAGCGCGCATGGCCAGCGCCGGTCTGGTGGAGGCAGCATAATGCAAAAGCTCAAACAACAGGTGTTCGACGCCAACATGGATTTGCCGCGTTATGGCCTCGTAACCTTTACCTGGGGCAACGTCAGCGCGATGGACCGTGAACGCGGGCTGGTGGTGATCAAGCCCAGTGGCGTCACCTACGAGCGCATGACCGTTGACGATATGGTTGTGGTCGATATGTCAGGGAAGGTGGTAGAAGGCGGCTATCGTCCTTCCTCCGATACCGCTACCCATCTGGCGCTGTATCGCCGCTATCCATCGCTTGGCGGTGTGGTGCATACCCACTCCACCCACGCTACGGCTTGGGCGCAATCGGGGCTGGCGATCCCGGCACTGGGTACCACTCACGCGGACTACTTCTTTGGCGATATCCCTTGTACCCGGGCACTAACAGAAGCAGAAGTACAGGGCGAATATGAGCTGAATACCGGCAAAGTGATCGTCGAAACGCTGGGTGACGCCGAGCCGCTGCATACGCCGGGCATTGTGGTGTATCAGCACGGTCCATTTGCATGGGGCAAAGACGCCCATGACGCGGTGCATAACGCCGTGGTGATGGAAGAGATCGCAAAGATGGCATGGATTGCGCGCGGCATTAACCCTGGCCTCAACCATATTGATGACTACCTGATGAATAAACACTTCATGCGTAAGCACGGTCCAAACGCCTATTACGGACAGAAGTAAGAAAAATGCCCCGGAGCTAAATCTTTAAGGGGATGTTATCGGTCTGGCTCCGAGGGTGTTTTACTGCAAAAAAAAGCCCCCAATCAAGGGGGCAAGTCAAACTGTGACAATGTTCTCGTTGGTTATTTCTGGTAGCTAGCGATAAATATCCGCGCTGGCGTGCATATTTCCGTTACTACCGGGTTCCCTGGTGAGGATCACATGGTAGTAGGTTGCGCCTTGCGCATCGGTCTCTTCATTCAGGGCCTGATTTGCTTCACTTTCAGTGGCGAAGTTATGGTTTATGTAAATCACGCCTAAGCTCTGCACATCATCCATATTCCTGGCCTGACGATGGGTAATTTCAATGGCTGCCATTGCATTTGCACTAAGCAAAAGCACAGCCAGAAGGGTCAAAACACGGGCTCGCATATGTACCTCCTCGACTGCGGTCTCTGGTTAGCTCTCTCCTGTGAGTAGATAACTTCTGATTTAATTTTAACCACAACCGACAGAGTCGATAGCGACCATTTCTGATGCAGTTGTTCAAAAAATTACCGCAAAGCCATCTTTTCTTTAATTAACAATCAGCTGATACCTTCCGCTGCGGTTAAAAATTCCTGTTTACCAAGCATAAGCTCTTACCAAATGGTCAATTTAACCGGATGAGTACGCCGTTTATAGTGAGTTGAAAAATAATATAACTTAATGATTATAAGGCAAAAACTTATGGATACTTCATTCATGGATTTCAGCTACTTCGTGATTATGTTTATGGTGGCGCTGGTGGCGGGTTTTATTAATGTGGTTTCGGGGGGCGGTGGATTTCTCTCTATCGGCGCATTGCTGATTTCTGGGTTACCACCAGCCAATGCGCTGGCGACCAATAAAATTCAGGCATTGGGCAGTTCACTCACCTCCGGAATTTACTTTTTGCGCCGGGGGCATATCAACGTGCAGGAACACAAGTATGTATTTTTATCTGCCTTTATCGGTTCTGCGCTGGGCACCACGCTGATTCAGTTCATTGAGCCAGATTTGCTCAAAAAGATGCTGCCAGTGCTGATTATTGCCGTCGCCATCTACTTTATTTTTGCTCCTAACCTCAGTGAACCGAAAAGAAAGCAGCAGGTGTCTTTGTTTCTCTTTTCACTTATCGGCGGCGGATGCGTGGGTTTTTATGATGGGTTTCTTGGCGCAGGGGCCGGTTCCTTGTATACGCTCTGCTATATCACGCTTTGGGGCTATAGCATCGATAAGGCGCAAATTCACTCCAACTTTATTAACCTGGCGTCGAACATCGCTTCGATTCTGTTCTTCATTTTTGGCGGCAAAATGATTTGGTCGCTGGGGTTGGTGATGTTCGCTGGGCAGTCTCTCGGTGCGCGCCTTGGCGCCACGGTGGTGCTGACGCGCGGAAAGAAAGTCATCCGACCGATGATTGTGATTGTCTCGATTTGCATCTGCGTCAAAATGCTGTTGGATATGTACTGATGACGGTTTCATAAATATTCATACAATCACCTTGAGTTTACCGGCTGTCGCCAGTATTATGACGCGTCATTTTTCAGCCGACCTTTAACACGTTCCTTGCCTCCATGGGCCTCGGCTGACCCAGACAGGAGGCTGAATAATCCGTAAGGAGCAATTCGATGCGTCATTACGAAATCGTTTTTATGGTCCATCCTGACCAGAGCGAACAGGTTCCGGGTATGATCGAACGCTACACTGGTGCAATCACTGCAGCAGAAGGTACGATCCACCGTCTGGAAGACTGGGGCCGCCGTCAGCTGGCTTACCCGATCAACAAACTGCACAAAGCTCACTACGTTCTGCTGAACGTTGAAGCGCCGCAGGAAGTTATCGATGAGCTGGAAACAAGCTTCCGCTTCAACGATGCCGTTATCCGTAGCATGGTAATGCGTACTAAGCACGCTGTTACCGAAGCATCTCCGATGGTTAAAGCGAAAGACGAGCGTCGTGAACGTCGCGATGATTTCGCAAACGAAACCGCAGATGATGCTGAAGCTGGGGATTCTGAAGAGTAATTTCTGATGACCAACCGTCTGGTGTTATCCGGCACAGTGTGCAGGACGCCGCTTCGCAAGGTCAGCCCATCAGGAATTCCTCATTGCCAGTTCGTGCTTGAGCATCGTTCTGTGCAGGAGGAAGCCGGTTTCCACCGGCAGGCGTGGTGCCAAATGCCCGTTATTATTAGCGGACACGAAAACCAGGCCATTACTCACAGTATAACGGTCGGTAGCGCAGTAACTGTTCAGGGGTTCATTTCTTGCCACAAGGCAAAGAACGGCCTGAGCAAAATGGTTCTGCATGCCGAGCAGATTGAATTGATAGATTCTGGAGACTAGCCATATGGCACGTTATTTCCGTCGTCGCAAGTTCTGCCGTTTCACCGCGGAAGGCGTTGTTGAGATTGATTACAAAGACATCGCAACGTTGAAAAACTACATTACCGAAAGCGGTAAAATTGTCCCGAGCCGTATCACCGGTACTCGTGCAAAATACCAGCGTCAGCTGGCTCGCTGCATCAAGCGCGCTCGCTACCTGTCCCTGCTGCCGTATACCGATCGTCATCAGTAATCGGCCGCTGTCTATTAACGACTTTAAGAGGATAAGGTAATGCAAGTTATTCTGCTTGATAAAGTAGCAAACCTGGGTAGCCTGGGTGATCAGGTTAACGTTAAAGCGGGCTACGCTCGTAACTTCCTGGTACCACAGGGTAAAGCTGTTCCTGCTACCAAGAAAAACGTTGAATTCTTCGAAGCACGTCGCGCTGAACTGGAAGCCAAACTGGCTGACGTTCTGTCTGCTGCTGAAGCTCGCGCTGAGAAAATCAATGCACTGGAAACCGTAACCATCGCGTCTAAAGCAGGCGACGAAGGTAAACTGTTCGGTTCCATCGGTACTCGCGACATCGCTGACGCTGTAACTGCAGCTGGCGTTGAAGTTGCTAAGAGCGAAGTTCGTCTGCCGAACGGCGTTCTGCGTACCACTGGCGAGCACGAAGTGAGCTTCCAGGTTCACAGCGAAGTGTTTGCTAAGCTGACTGTAAACGTAGTTGCAGAATAAGTTTTTATTCTGATGACCACGTAAAAGCGCCGGCCTTGTGCCGGCGTTTTGCTTTTCTACTCCCCCTGTTTTTCGCTCTGGCTATTCTTTATCCTTTTCGGGATAATCATAAAAATAAAACACAATTTCAAAGTGGTGATGGAATGGAACCAACGCACCAACCTCTGTTTGCGCGTAAAAACGTGGTCTACCTGAGCGCGGCATTCTGCTGCCTGCTGTGGGGGAGTGCCTATCCGGCGATAAAAAGTGGATATGAGATCTTCCAGATAGCCACCGATGATATTCCTTCAAAAATTGTCTTTGCCGGATACCGCTTCTTGTTTGCCGGATTATTACTGTTGCTGCTGGTGATGGCGCAGCGCAAACCCGTTGGCAGGTTAAGCCCACGCCAGATTGGTCAGCTTACGCTGCTGGGACTGACGCAAACCTCACTGCAATACATCTTCTTTTATATCGGCCTGGCGTTCACGACGGGCGTAAAGGGCTCAATTATGAATGCCTGCGGTACGTTCTTTAGCGTGTTGCTGGCCCACTTTATCTATCAAAATGACAAGCTGAGTTACAACAAAACTCTGGGTTGTATTCTGGGCTTTACCGGCGTGATGGTGGTTAACTTTAGCAGTGGAATGGATTTTAGCTTTAGTCTGTTAGGGGACGGTTCGGTGGTGATGGCGGCCTTTATTCTCTCAGCGGCCACGCTATACGGTAAACGTATTTCTCAGACGGTGGACCCGATGGTGATGACGGGTTATCAGTTGGGGATGGGCGGTCTGGCATTGGTCATTGGGGGCTATGCTTTCGGCGGGACGCTTACCGTACACGGTTCTTCTTCAGTGGCGATTCTGGGTTATCTGACACTGCTCTCATCGGTGGCCTTTGCATTGTGGAGCATTTTGCTCAAATACAACCGCGTGGGAATGATTGCACCGTTTAACTTCCTGATCCCTGTCTCTGGCGCGGTACTGTCGTCGATTTTCCTTGGCGAGAATATCCTCGAGTGTAAATACGCGGTGGCGCTGGTGCTGGTCTGTTCGGGGATTTGGTGGGTGAATAAGAGCGTGAAAAACAATCAATAGCAGACGCTATAAACTGAATTATAGTGTCTGCATGGAGATACCTTAACAGGCTGCTAGCTTGCCTTCACTTGCGACATCGTTTTCCCGGATTAGAATCCATAATGCCAGTGCGCCAAGAATGTCAAAGAAAGCGAGTGCAATGAAGAACGGTGCGAACCCAATAATGCTGACAAATGCGCCAATGAATAAGTTAAAGATTAGCTGCCCTGTCCATGCGCAGGCTCCCGCCATACCAACGGCGGTAGCCACTTCATCCTTCTTGAAGAGATCACCACCCAGCGTGGCCGCCACAGTGGAAAGCATCTGATGAGAGAATGCGCCGATGCTAATCAGTAACACCGCGATATAAGGGTTCTCGACGATACTGACTAGACCTATGGTCATCATCATGACAGCCGCAATGCTGAAGGTAATGCGTCTGGAGTTAATCAGGTTTATACCGCGGTCATTGAAAAACTTCGCGACAAAGCCGCTGGCAAGACAGCCAAGATCGCCGAGTAAGAAAGGCAGCCAGACGAACATGGCAATCTCTTTTAAACTAAAATGAAGTGTTTCAACGAAAAATATAGGGACCCAGAAGTTGATTGTGCCCCATGCCGGATCAGCCAGAAAACGGGCAATACCAATACCCCAGAAATTACGTTGTTTGAGAATGTTTTTGACAGATGTTTTTTCTTTTTTATCCGTTTTTAAATGTTGCTCCTGTCCTGATTCAATATATTCACGCTCTTCCTTAGATAGTCGCGAAGCATTTTTGGGGTCTTTATATAAAAAGAACCATAACAATGCCGCTATTAGCGCCAGACTACCTGAGACCAGAAACGCAAATTGCCAGCTATGAAAAATAATACACCAGGCAATCAATGGCGGTGCTAACATCGCACCAAGCGACGTCCCCATATTAAATACACCAGTGGCAATTCCGCGTTCTTTAGCTGGAAACCAGATTGATGCCGTCTTAACACCCGCAGGAATGGCAGAGGCTTCACTGAAACCCATGAGTGCGCGCATAAATGCCAGTCCCTGCCAACTGCCAGTAAGCGCATGCCCCATCGTCGCGAGCCCCCAGATTGCGGCACAAATGGCAAAGCTGAGTTTTAAACCGACGGTATCAATAAAGAAGCCCATCACGGGTTGACCCAACGTATAAGCGAACTGGAAGGCACTGACAATCCAGGAATAGTGTTCCTTCGTTATGCCGGTGGTTTCCATAATTGTAGGTGCAGCAATCCCTAAAGCAGTTCTATCCAGATAGTTAATAACAGTAATAAAACATACGAGTGCAATCATATGCCATCGATAGTTTTTTATTTTTTTCATAATTAAACCCTTTAATTTATGATGGTAGTAATTTATTAAACGTGTAATTTAATATTATTGCGGTAACGCAAATGGGTACTCCTTGCCACCGAATGTTACCGACTTAATTGTTGAGGTAAGTTTTTTTAATTTTTGATGCGGTATATTTCTCCGGATAAAAAGTCAGGCCAGTTTTTTTCAAAATAATGATCATGTATATCCGGAAAATTACGCAGTGGTTTTCTGCGAACAATAAATTCAGCATCCTGGAACGTTACCGTTAGCTTATGCTGCTTATCGCTGACCTTTTCCGGGCGAAAACGCCACGATTCTTTTGGCCCTAATCGGGTTAGAGGCAGACATGTCCCCAGATTATCAAGGACAATGCGCGCACCACGACTCCCGCCACCGCTGGCAAGATAGTGGTCCAGTGTGGTCAATATCGCTGCGGATGTTAGCGCCATTTGTCGCCACATAAACAACCCAGCAATTTCGGCGGCATGATTAATGGTTAGCCCATTCTGGTAAACAAACTCTGCGGTGATCCTGGCGCTTGCTGCCGCCTGGTGTGTGCTTGCGGGATGACAGATAAAACCAGCGTGATCGGACATTCGTGCCTGAAGCTGTGAGCGTAATATCGGAATACTCATGCCAGTATCATTTGCTAGTGCATGATTGATGATCTCTGTGACATCACGAAGGGAGTCTGACGCTACATCTGGTGTCATCTGACCCATGAGAGTGCTGCCGCTTTCGCCAATATAGCGAGCCAGGCGAACCGCAAACACCTGTCCTGCATTCAGTGCAGCGCCGCCAGGGCGTGTCACACCATGCGTACCTGCAACTTCACCCACGGCAAAGCAGCCTTTCAGGGAAGTTTGTCCCCAGATATCTACTTCAATGCCGCCATTCATGTGCTGGTTGTTCATGGTAAATTGCAGCGGTTTCTTTGTCAGATCGTGCCCATGCATTTTGTAGAGAGAAATGGAAAGCGGATTCATCTGTTTAAGTCGCTGAATCGGCAATGTATTCAATGCCTGGTTGTTTTCGAGATAGGCTCGAACGTCCTCATCAACCCGTTCCAGTGAAAAAGGGAGATCGCCAGGCACAGCTTCGGGATTACGGTTAAAGTCCATAAACACTTTTCGGCCTAACGACTGCTCGTGCGCAATGGCCATGTCCAGCAAGCTTGAACCAAAGTCCATAATCCGTGATGCGTGGAAAGGCCACTGATACCCTTTACGGAAGATTTTCGATGCCAGTTCCTTAGTAGTGCGGTAGTAATCGGCCAGAAAGTTGTATTCTGAACCGCCGTTGTCGGTGGAGTAGATGTAGGGGATGACCTGCACATAAGTACCGGAAAGATTCCATGGAAAAGTACTGCGCGGAGTACCAATACCGAACTGACTCTCGGTAATATTGGCGAGCGTCAGCCCCTCTTCCAGTGCCAGCCCCAATGAACCGAAACACTTATTCGGATAGACGCTGTCACGGTAGAGTTCACCAGGACCGCCAGTCGCTAGCACCACATTAGGTGTCATGACGATAGCCAATCCCCACGCATTATGGGCGCGCGAGTTGGTCACCAGGACTGCGCCGATGACTCGCTCTGTACCCTCGTCGTCGCTGTGGCGGAGCAGTTTGATAACTGTAGCGCTGGTTAACACTGGGATATGAAGGCGTTTTACCTCCTCCAGCAGTACTTTCACCATCAGCCGTGAGGTTCGTGGCCCGCAGGAGGTTGCGCGTCCGGCTTCGTCGTGGTCTGTCTGGTAGCGGAGGATTGCGCCGTAACGATCTTCTGGTAATTCCAGACCAAGATACTGTAACCCGCCTAGGGTATGCAGGGAACCGACCGCTTCGACATACGCCGTGTCGTGGTCCATCGCGCCACCGCTGGCTAATGCTTTCGCCAGATTCGCGAAGTTATCACCATTACCCGCGGTTGCGGCGGTAAACAGCGTCTGTTTATCCGATCCAGAGCAGGCGGAAGTCCCCATGTATAACCCGGCGGTGGCGATCAGCACATTTTGCTGGCGGCGTTTAAGCTCAATTGCCGCTCTCAGCCCGGCGGCACCGCTACCTACCACCAGCGCATCGACCTGCCAGAGTGGATAATCAACGCCGTCCACCGTGATAACCCTGGCGGGTTCTGCCTGTGCAAAACCCTTTGGGAAAGAGACGTGAGTCAGTGCATCCAGGATGCCGTCATCAAGCTGGCTCATGCGTCCTCCATCGGCGTAAACAAGGCGCTTTCCATTAATCTCGGTTGATTGATAATCGGGCGGAAGGCCATATGCGACAGAATATCGCGTTCAATATCCACGCCTGGGGCTACCTCAATCAGTTCGACGCCCTGAGTTGTTAGCTGAAACACTGCACGTTCAGTGATGTACAACACTTCCTGACCGCTTTGCTGCGCGTAGGCGGCGCTGAAGGTGATCCTTTCAACCTGTGACACCAACTTGGGGATCTGCCCAGGCTGGGCGATATGCAGACCGTCTGGCGTAACGTCGATCTTGCTGCCTTTGGCATCAAACGTGCCGCAGAACACCACTTTGCGGGCATTTTGTGCAATTTCGAGGAAACCACCTGGGCCGATCAGGTTGCCGTTCAGGTGCGAAACGTTAACGTTGCCATGCTGGTCCATTTCTCCCATGCCGAGGAAGGTGATATCGATCCCGCCACCACTATAGAACTCAAATTGATCGAGGGAGGGGATAATGGCATCCGCGTTACGGGCGCAGCCGAACAGTGCATCGTCCAGCATCATGCCGTTGTGTACGCCTTGTTCTACGCTCAGCCACAAGCTTTGATAAGGAACACCTTCCCGCAGCGCAACGCCGGGAATACCACCCGGAATACCAAAACCAAAGTTAGTCGATGCACCTGCCACCAGTTCGCGAGCCGCACGACGTGCAATCAGGCGGCGTACCGGGTGACCGACCAGTTCGATAGCATCGTTAGAGGTAAGACGGCGATGCTGACCGCTGATAGTCAGATCGTAACCGCCAAGATAAGTCTGCGGTTGTTCGCGGTGTTCAACAATGCCGTCGACCAGAATCCCCGGTAATTTGATCCGACGTGGTTCAAGTGCGCCAGCTTCCAGCACATCGCGCACCTGTACAAACACTTTACCGCCGCTATTGTGTGCTGCCAGCGCCATAGAATAGCTATCCATATCAATAGCTTCTTCTTCCAGACTCACGTTGCCGCGCGGATCGGCATAGGTACCACGCAAAATTGCGTAATCCACTTTAAAGGGGCGATAGCGAAGTTTGGTTTCACCGTCAATTTCAATCAGTTCCACCAGATCGTCGGTGGTGCAGTCGTTCGATTTTCCACCGCCATTTCGCGGATCAACAAACGATCCCAGCCCGACATGGGTGAAAAGACCAGGCCTTCCAGCACCGATTTCTCGCAGCAACGCCTGAATTACGCCGCCAGGAAAGCAGTACGCTTCAATAGTGTTGTTTTTAACCAGTTCCTGCATTTTGGGTGACCAGGTAAAATGCCCGGCAATGATGCGCTTGAGCATTTCAGCATGAGCAAAGCGGTTGGTGCCTTTACAGTCGCGATCGCCAATTCCCAGCGAGTGGATCAGCGTCAGGTCGCGCGGGTATCCGGTTTCCAGAAAACGTTTTTCGATGGCCGCCATTAAATAGTCTGCTTCTACCATACCGCCGCCGTTACCGCTGATGGCAATAGTCGCGCCATCTTCAATCTGCGCCGCCAGCGCGTCGGCGGTTGTTATCTTACGCATACAATGTCCTTATTGATTATGGAAGCTGACGCTGCCTTTTTCGGCAAACGCGCGCGTGGCCTGCTGGCAATCTTGCGTAGCAGACATAAGCCCCGCCAGTAGTTGGTGCGAGTAGTCGGCGTGTTTATTTTCCAGCGCCAGAATCAGTTGCTTAATATGCGCCAGCGCCACCGGGCCGCATTTTTCCAGCTGGGATAACTGATTCGCCATCCAGTGTTCCACCTGTTCTTTTTCCACCACTTCATCAATTAAATTTGCGGCTTGGGCTTCCTGCGCTGTCAGGCGTTTTCCCAGCATCAGCATCTGGCGACCCACCACAGGGCCAACCTGATTAAGTACGCGCTCAATCCCCATCCAGCCAGGTACCATGCCGAGCATTACTTCCGGGTTAGAGAATTTGGCGTGGGGACGAGCGATCCGAATATCACAGCACAGGGCGAGTTCAATGCCGCCGCCGATGGTATGGCCGTTGAGATTGGCGATGGTGAGTTGGGGTAAATTACGCAGACGGTTAAAAACGTTATTACCGCGTTTGATCCATTTTCGACCCATATCCAGCGGCGAATAGGCAGACCAGGATTTAATATCGCCACCTGCGCAAAAGAATTTATCGCCGGTCGCGGTTAATTCGACTAAACGTAAAGTTGCATCGTTTTCAATTTCATTTAAATAATAGTCGAGAGATTCAATCATATCTTCGTTAATAGCGTGACATTTATCTTCACGGTTCAACGTTAGACGGCAGGAAGCTGCCGCTCTGCTGAATAGAACGGGTTGGTCACTCATGATTTATCCTTAACAATAATGCGCGATGCGATCGACGCTAATATCCAGTGTGCTGTTAATATCCTGTTGCCACCAGTACGGTGAGAAAATTTCCAGTTCGACGGCACCATTAAATCCAGCGTTTTCCACCCACCGACGAATAGACGGAATATTGATAACACCATCTCCCGGCATTCCCCGGTCATTTACCAGATCGGAGGTAGGCACCAGCCAGTCGGATACATGAAACGCGAGGATGCGCTTGCCAGCTCGCATAATTTGGCTGGCGAGATCCGGATCCCACCAGACGTGGTAGACATCCACCGCCACACCAAGACCAAACTCGCCGTCGGGATCGAGTTCATCGCACCAGTCCAGTGCCTGGCGTAACGTACACAGGCAAGAACGATCGGCGGCGGTCATAGGGTGTAGCGGCTCCAGCGCAATCGGCACGCCGACCTCTTTCGAATGCGGCAGTAGCTGGCGGATACCTTGTTTCACCTGTTCCCGCGCCTCATACAGATCTTTCGTTCCCTGTGGCAGGCCGCCCACTACCTGCATATAACAGGCGGCGTTGAGTACAGCGGCGTCGTCCAGCGCCTGTCGGTTATCGTCAATCGCAATCATGCGCTCTGCCAGCGTCGGCGCGGTGTAGTACGTGCTGCGACATAAACCGGAAACCCCCATATTGTTGGCGGCGAGTTGGCGGGCTATCTGCTGCAGATTTTCCCCCTGTAACTCTCTACGCCAGGGGGCGATTGCGCCAATGCCACGCGCGGCACAGGCATCAATAATGGCGGGCAGCGGCATTTTATAGCCGAGTGTCGCGGTATTGATGCTGAATAAATCCGGGCGTTGTAACAGATCTCTCATGTTTCAGCCTCAAAAACGCGGCATGCTCAGCCCGCCGTCGATATCGACAGCCTGACCACAGGTGTAAATCAGCTTACCTTCCGCCATGGTTCGTACGGTGGAAGCGATATCTGCCGGATATCCCCAGCGGCCCCATGGCACCAGTCCTTTGGCGATCAGTTCGTCGTAATAGGCGGTTGCGGGAATAGTCATATCCGTTTTGATAAGACCTGGGCGTACTTCATAGACCCCGATCTGCTCATTACATAAACGCGCGGCAAACAGGCGGGCAGCGGCAGAAACAGCCGTTTTCGCAATAGTGTATTCGCCACGATTCATCGCCAGCATGATGGCGTTAATAGAGCTGACAAAAATAATCGAACGGTGTGGTAATTCAGCTTCCGGTTTCGGCTGCGCCAGCAAACGCTTACTAAATGCCTGGGCGAGGAAGAATGGTGCACGGGTGTTGATAGCGATATTGTCATCGAAGCTATCTGGTTGCAGATCAAGAATGTCGCCACGTTTTTTAACGGAGATCCCGGCGTTATTGAGCAGGCAGTCCAGACGACTCCACTGGTTTTGCGCCGCATCGAGCATTTCTTCATGCTGAGAGAGGTCGCCAACATCGGCGGGGAAGCAAATCACTTCGACGCCTTCCGCCATACATTCCTGTTGTGTTGCCTGCAACTTTTCTACGCTGCTCGCATCCGGACGATCATTAATCAGCAGATTAAATCCGCCACGTGCAAGCTCAAGCGCACATCCTTTACCGATACCGCGTGCGGCGCCGGTAATGACGGCAACAGGACGATTGGATTTCATACAATAACCTCTTTATTTGAATATTGTTCCCTTGGTGGCGATTAGCTTGCAATCAGAAGGTAAAAAGATCAACCATCTAGTTGGTTGATCTGCGATAATGATCACAGGGCACTTGATAACTCAATGAAAGTAAATGTTTTTGCCTTTTGGCTGGAGCTGAAATAGGGTTATGATAGTAATCATGAATAAGACGTGGGGAAACGGAATGTATCTTGATACCAGTCACGCGCAAAACCTGAAGGAAAGACTGCTGTTGTGTGCGGTCAATGAATTTGCCGAATATGGTTACGAAGGTGCCAGAGTCGATAATATCGTCAAGGCCGCTGATTGCAGTAAACAGACGGTTTATCACCATTTTGGCAATAAAGAAAATTTGTTTATTGAAGTTCTAGAATATACCTGGAACGATATTCGGCAAAAAGAAAAATCTCTTGATGTTTCAGATCTCTCCCCAGCAAAAGCCATTGAAAAAATTATCGACTTTACTTGGGATTATTACATCGGTAACCCTTGGTTTTTAAAAATTGTTCATAGTGAAAACCAGAGCAAAGGGGTGCATTATGCAAAATCCAAACGTCTTCCTGAAATTAACTGTACTCATTTACAGTTAATGGAATCTTTACTGGAAGAAGGAAAAAGATTAAATATTTTTAAACCCGACATCGATCCATTACAGGTCAATATTAATATTGCTGCGCTAGGGGGGTATTATTTGATCAATCAGTACACGTTGGGGATGGTTTATCATATCAGTATGGTTTCGCCACAGGCTTTAGAAGCCAGACGCAGAGTCATCAAAGAGACGATCCTGAACTGGCTTCTGGTCGATAACAACGCTACCGCGCGCGAATAAAACTGCCGTTAGGTTGGCGGGTAAACAGGACCTGCTGACCATTGCCGGTATCAATGGTTAACCCCGTTACCACGCCATTGGCATTTTGCCTGATCTGAATCATCTGACCGTCTTTCAGGTTGCTCAGCGGTTTTCCTGCACCTTCTACCTGCGCCATTGCATACACATCGGTCGGTGGAAGATTATGGTCACGGAATACCTGGGCCAGCGTTTTTCCGGAATCTACGCGGTAGGTGCGCCACTGTTGGTCAATCCCGCTATCCTGCTGGAAAGGCTGTGTCTGAGGCTGGGACTGTTGTGCTTGCGGCTGCGCGTCTGGATCGCCTTCCTGGATGGGTTCCGGTGCAACCGGGGCCACCTGGCCTGGATCGTTTTGTGGGGCGACCAGCTGTGCCTGAAGCTGAGCCTCGGTGGGCGGCTGTGACTGTGACTGTAAATCCAGCTGGGCAGTACGTGTAACCACAGGAGCATCGCTGGTGTCACTGGAAGGGAGCAGGAAACCTATCACCAGCACGATAGCAGCAATAATAATGCCGCGGCGGTGCATAGGCGGTAGCGGATCCATAATGCGAAAATTGTCCGGTGCATGCCAGATTTTCGCCAGGGTTGGTTTTAATTCAAAGCGCCCGGGCATGGCTTTCCTCCTGCTCCGCGTCTCGTTCCTGAATCATAGAGTATAGATGCTTGATTCTATGATATTTGCCTTCGTGCCCGCTTTCGTGACATCAACGCGGGATATTCCTATTGTTTATGTTTCCTCGCGATTTGTCATCTGTTCCCGAGACAAAGTTTTACCGGATACGGCATGGCTGCTATGCTGCCCGCTACTTTACATCCGATGAAAGGAAATATGATGGCCACCCCGACTTTTGACACTATCGAAGCGCAAGCAAGCTACGGCATTGGTTTGCAGGTAGGACAGCAGCTGAGCGAATCCGGTCTGGAAGGGCTGTTGCCTGAAGCACTGGTAGCGGGTATCGCTGATGCGCTGGAAGGCAAACATCCGGCTGTACCGGTTGACGTTGTGCACCGTGCGCTGCGTGAAATCCACGAACGTGCCGATGCGGTACGTCGCGAGCGTTTCCAGGCTATGGCCGCTGATGGCGTCAAATATCTGGAAGAAAACCGTGAGAAAGACGGTGTGAACAGCACTGAATCTGGTCTGCAGTTCCGCGTTCTGACGCAGGGCGAAGGTGCTATTCCGGCACGTACCGACCATGTTCGCGTGCACTACACCGGTAAACTGATCGACGGTACCGTATTCGACAGCTCCGTTGCCCGTGGCGAGCCGGCTGAATTCCCGGTTAACGGCGTAATCCCTGGCTGGATTGAAGCGCTGACCCTGATGCCGGTAGGTTCCAAATGGGAACTGACTATTCCTCAGGAACTGGCCTACGGTGAGCGTGGCGCTGGTGCGTCCATTCCTCCGTTCAGCACGCTGGTATTCGACGTTGAGCTGCTCGAAATTCTGTAAGCAGTGATTTCTGTTCCCTCCAGGGCTGGGGGGAACAGAAAAATAGAGTGAAAAGCTATAGTTACACCGATGTCGATATTTTATCTTGCAAATCTCGTGCTTGCGCGTATTTTTGTGAGCTGATTCGCGCTATCAGAGTGATATGACACTCACTTTAAACATAAAATTAACATTATATCTAAATCTTAGTATTCATCCCGCCAATTCTTACCTAATATCGATGAGTCCTGATAACAGGATCGTCGTATCATAGACACACTAAAGGCCGCAGAGCCTGAACAACACAGACAGGTACAGGAAGAAAAAAACATGGTAGATCAGGTAAAAGTCGAAGCTGTTGAAGAAGCTTCGTCTGAACAGTCGCTACGGCGCAATCTCACAAACCGTCATATTCAACTTATTGCCATTGGTGGCGCTATCGGTACCGGCCTGTTTATGGGATCCGGGAAAACCATCAGCCTCGCCGGGCCGTCGATCATCTTCGTTTATATGATCATCGGTTTTATGCTGTTTTTCGTGATGCGCGCAATGGGTGAATTGCTGCTCTCGAATCTCGAATACAAATCTTTTAGTGATTTCGCCTCCGACCTGCTCGGCCCGTGGGCTGGGTATTTTACCGGCTGGACCTACTGGTTTTGCTGGGTAGTGACCGGGATGGCGGACGTCGTTGCCATTACCGCGTATGCGCAATTCTGGTTCCCTGGGTTATCTGACTGGGTGGCATCGCTGGCGGTGATTGTCCTGCTGCTGGGCCTCAACCTCGCCACCGTGAAAATGTTTGGTGAGATGGAGTTCTGGTTTGCGATGATCAAAATCGTCGCTATCGTCGGCCTGATTGTGGTTGGCCTGGTGATGGTGCTGACGCACTTCCAGTCGCCTACTGGCGTTCAGGCGTCGTTCACCCACCTGTGGAATGACGGCGGCTGGTTCCCGAAAGGTCTGAGCGGCTTCTTTGCCGGCTTCCAGATTGCGGTATTCGCATTCGTGGGTATTGAACTGGTAGGGACGACGGCTGCGGAAACCAAAGATCCGGAAAAATCCCTGCCGCGCGCCATTAACTCGATTCCAATCCGTATCATCATGTTCTACGTTTTCGCGCTGATCGTGATTATGTCCGTCACGCCGTGGGGTTCGGTGGTTCCAACCAAGAGCCCGTTTGTTGAACTGTTCGTTCTGGTCGGTCTGCCGGCAGCGGCGAGCTTGATTAACTTTGTTGTTCTGACGTCTGCGGCCTCTTCCGCGAACAGTGGCGTGTTCTCGACCAGCCGTATGTTGTTCGGTCTGGCGCAGGAAGGCGTGGCGCCGAAAGCATTTGCTAAGCTGTCCAAACGCGCAGTACCGGCGAAAGGTTTAACCTTCTCCTGTATCTGTCTGCTGGGCGGCGTGGTGATGTTGTACGTTAATCCGAGCGTGATCGGCGCGTTCACCATGATCACCACCGTTTCAGCGATTCTGTTCATGTTTGTCTGGACCATCATTCTTTGCTCGTACCTGGTGTACCGCAAACAGCGTCCGCAACTGCATGAGAAGTCGATCTACAAAATGCCGTTAGGAAAAGTGATGTGCTGGGTGTGCATGGCGTTCTTCGTCTTCGTACTGGTACTGCTGACGCTGGAAGAAGATACCCGTCAGGCGCTGATCGTCACGCCGCTGTGGTTCATCGCGCTGGGGCTGGGCTGGTTGTTTATCGGTAAGAAACGTATGGCTGGCGTACGCTAATAAAAAAAGAGCCGCGATGCGGCTCTACTATTTCATAAATAAGGGCGCTCTCAGGCGCCTTTTTTATTCACCTGCGAGGGCACGCGGGAACAACACATTGTTTTCCAGACTGATGTGTTCCATCAGGTCGTCGATCATTTCGTTGATGCCGTTATACATGGCTTTCCAGGTGGTGCAGGCTTCCGGCGGCGGCGTCACGTTTTGGGTGATGTGCTTGATTACTTCGACCAGTTCACCGGCGTCGTCATGCTCGCTTTCCATCACGCTGATTGGCCCCATCGCCTGGCTACCCATTCCCTGTTTAATCATCGGGAACAGAATCTGCTCTTCTTTCATCATGTGGCTGGACAGTTCATCGTGCAGCATGGTCAGGTTTTTCGCCAGACCGCGCGGTACGTTTGGCTTGTCTGCATGTACGCGTTCAACTTTGGTGGCCTGCAGGATCAGTTCTGGCAGCTGTTCGCGATGACGGTCATGATAACGCACAACGATATGGTCAATGATTTCTGCCAGTGCCACAGTGCGCCAGTCTTTTTCCAGCGGCTGCTCAGCCAGTTTTGCCAGTTCGGCTTCGATGGCCTCGACATCCAGCTCTTTACGCGCGGCAGCACGTGCCAGCGTTTGCTTACCGCCGCAGCAGTAATCCATATCGTACTTACGAAACAGTGCCGAAGCGCGAGGAATAGAGAGCGCCAGTTCACCTAAAGGTTGATCGCGATAAGACATAGCCGTTACCTCATTCTCAATAATATAAGATGTATTTTAAATGCAACTTATGGCGAAGGATATACCCCTTTCGAGGTGGGGGAATTTGTGATGACTGTCACGAAAATTTCTTATGTCGTTAACATGCTGAATCTTATTGAAAAGGGGTAAAGCGGCGAAAAAAGCCGCGTCAGAAGGTTAAATAAGCGGGCGCGGCTGCCGATAGTTAGACCTCAGACAATACCTGCATAATTAAAAGGCAACAGATGTTCAAACGAATCAAAGTGATAACCTTACTTATCACCGTGTTACTTTCCCTGGGCGCGATGCAACTCATCTCCGCAGGCGTCTTTATTGGCGCACTCAACAACGATAAGCAAAATTTTAACGTGTCTCAGCTTTCCAGCCAGAACGTGGCCGAGTTTACCGATGCGTGGATTAGCCTGAACCAGACGCGCGTCACGCTCAACCGGGGCATGCTGCGGTTGCAGGGTACGATGGCAAGCGAGGTTAACGGGGGCCAGTTAAAAGAGTTGGTGAACACGGCGAACCGTCTGCTGGCGGAAGCGAAAGATCATTACGATAAATACTACGCACTGCCGGAAACGCCGGGTCTGGATGAACATCTGGCCGACCGACTGGAAGAGCAGTACGGCATTTATTCGACAACCCTTGCCAAAATGAACGCGCTGCTGGCTGAGGGTAAGCTGGAAGAGATGTTCAAACAGAATGCCGAACAAAAACAGACGGCAATGCAGAGCGTCTATCAGGAATGGCGTGCGGCGCAATCCGCGCTGGCAAGTACGGGCGTGCAGGATAACGAGAATGACTACCAGAAGATTATCTGGCTGCTGTCCGCCGTAATGCTGATCGTGGTAACGGTGATTGTTGTTAGCTGGATTGCTATGCAGCGCGTGCTGTTGAAGCCACTGCGCGAGGTGATGGAACATATCCGGCATATCGCCGCAGGTGATCTGACCCACAACATCAGCGCTGACGGCAGTAATGAAATGGCGTTGCTGGCGCGTAACGTTCGCGACATGCAGCAGTCGCTGGCGAACACGGTGAGCGTGGTACGCGACGGGGCTGATACCATCTACACCGGGGCGGGTGAAATCGCAGCGGGCAGTAACGATCTCTCTTCTCGTACCGAACAGCAGGCTGCCTCGCTGGAAGAAACCGCTGCCAGCATGGAGCAGCTTACCGCCACAGTGAAGCAGAATGCGGATAACGCACGGCAGGCGACCAGCCTGGCAAAAAATGCCTCGCAAACGGCACAGAAAGGCGGAACGGTCGTCGATGGCGTGGTGCGTACGATGGATGAAATCGCCACCAGTTCCAGCAAAATTGCACAAATCACCAATGTTATCGACGGTATTGCCTTCCAGACCAATATTCTGGCGCTGAACGCGGCGGTAGAAGCGGCACGTGCCGGTGAGCAGGGGCGTGGTTTTGCGGTGGTTGCAGGCGAAGTGCGCACCCTGGCGCAGCGCAGTGCGCAGGCGGCGAAAGAGATTAAGGCGCTGATTGATGATTCCGGTAATCGGGTCAACGCTGGTACCGCACTGGTGCATGAAGCGGGCGAAACGATGGCGGAGATTGTCAGCGCTGTTACCCGCGTGACGGATATCATGGGCGAGATTGCCTCAGCTTCTGATGAACAGAGCCGGGGTATCGATCAGGTCGGTCAGGCGGTGGCCGAGATGGATCGCGTGACGCAGCAAAACGCCTCACTGGTGGAAGAATCCGCTTCAGCGGCGGCCGCGCTCGAAGAGCAGGCTGCACGCCTGAATCAGACGGTGGCGGTGTTTAAAGTTTAACGTCTGCTCCGGCCTACAAGAAAATATCCTGTAGGCCGGATTAGCGCAGTATTATCCGGCACATTATGATGGTGAAACCACGACGACGCTTGGTTTTTGCGGCTTGGCTCTGACAGCTATCACTACCCCAACAATCAGCAGCAAAATTCCGCTTACCGTCAGCACCGGTGGCATTTCATGGCGCAGTATAAAGGTGTACAGCAGCCCCGCCAGCGTTTCAAAGACAATTAACGGCCCAAGGATCACCGTCGGCAGCTTCTGGCTGGCGATGTTCCAGCACCATGCCCCCACCCACGAACAAAGCACCGCAATGGCCACCATCAGTCCGATAAACACGTCCGGGCGCGGGCCAAAAGGCAGGGTGAAGTCAGGCGCTTGCTCATTCAGCCACAGACAGGCAGCAATGTAGCCGAGCAGAGAAACGGGTAGCGTCACCAGAGCCTGGGCGGTCGCCCACATCATAGGATGCTTATCGGGGTTTTCTCGCAGCCAGCGAGCATTACGCAGCGCATACCACGCCCAGCACACCACGGAAACCAGCGCCAGTGCGATACCCGAACCGTAGCGCCAGCCGCTAAAATCAGGCAGTCCCTGATTCAATTCAGAAATATTTACACACAGCAGGCCAATGCCGATCAGCACCAGCGCAGGGGCTAAACGCCACCATGATAATTTACCGTCACGTTGGCTATAGAGCAGGTTAGCAAAGACCGGAATGACCACCGGCAATGTGCCGATGATCATCGTTGAGACCGGCGCGCCGGTACGCTGAATGGCGCTGGCCAGACAAACGTAATAAATCAGGTTACCCATCATGGTAAGCGCCAGTGCGGTTCCCCAGTCCTTGCGCGCCAGCTGACGCAGACGCCCGCGACCCAGCCAGGCCAGCGGCAGGGCAATTAGCCCCAGCGCCAGGTAGCGCCCCATCGACTGCAATACCGCCGGGTACTCCGGTACGATCAGCGGTCCGACAAAAATAAGCCCCCACATCAACCCCGCCAGCAGGGCGTACAGTACACCGCTAATCATTTTGATATCCACATCATTGAACATTGCGCAGAGTGTAGGCAGGGAACGCACCGCTGTATTGTATGAGATTGCGCATCAGCGCGAAAAAACCTGTTTCTGGTAGCGCACAGGCGTAATGCCGTAACGATGGGTAAATGAGCGGGTGAGATGCGACTGGTCGGTCAGACCGGTTGCGGCAGCAACATCTGCGGCGGGCATGCCGTGTGTGAGAAAACCTTTGGCGCGCCACAGACGGATCGCCATCAGCATCTGGTGTGGCGTAACGTGAAAATGCAGTTTGAACTGGCGTTGAAAATGCCAAGGGCTCAGCGAGGCAACGCGGGCCAGTTCGTCGAGCGTCACCGGGTGCATGTAGTTGTCGTGCAGATATTCGCGCACGCGCTCAAAGCGATGTGCACCTTCCAGTTGTACCGGCGCATGACGGGCCAGTGGCTGGAACGTATCGATCAGATCGAGCAGCAATCCTTTTTGTGCCAGCGGATCGTCGATATTCCACAGGCCGTGGATCAGTGAACAGATCTGACGCGAGCGCAGCGGATCGTGGCGCGTAACATCATGAAACCACCAGTGGCGGATCCCGGTGACTTCTTCCAGAAGATCGGGTTCAAGATAGATCATCCGGTAGCGCCAGCCGTCGGCGGTTGCGGCTTCGCCGGTATGCAGCTCATCGGGATTCATGGTGACGACGGAATGGGCAGGGGCCACGTACTGGGTACCGCGATAGCGAAAACGTTCCGCACCGGCCTCGATCGCGCCAATACCAAACGCTTCGTGGGTATGGGGCTCAAAAGCGTAGCGCGAGATATGCGCATGATACAGCTCAACGCCCGGCACCTGCGCCAGATGGCGAAAGCGGGCGCTGTCTTTCTCATCAATGAACTGCTCAGGTACACCTTGCACGTTTTCTCTCCCCACGCATCATCATGTCATTATCAGAGAGGATGCGCGGAGATGCTACCATAATTAACCGATTTTTAACATTTAAACGATGCCGTTGACGCTGTCCGCCAGCGATGTGGTCGGGCGTTCAATCAGTTTGCTCAGCGTATGGCTGTCGTCAAACAGGCCACCTTTTGAAGCACCGATGTCAGAGTCGGCCAGCATATCCGCCAGACCGGCAGGCAGACCAAACCCTTTTAACGCGGCGGCAAAATCAGCTTCGCTCAGGTTCTGATACACCACCTTTTTACCGCTCTGTTTTGCCAGTTCGGTAGCCAGTTGGCTCAGGGTCCAGCCCTCATCGCCCGCCAGCTCGTAGATTTTACCGGCGTGACCGTCTTCACTGATGACGCGCGCGGCAGCGGCAGCATAGTCGGCACGGGTCGCAGAGGCGATTTTGCCTTCGCCCGCTGCACCAATAAACACGCCGTGCTCCAGCGCGGCTGGCGCGCTGGCCAGATAGTTTTCGGTATACCAGCCGTTACGCAGCAGGGTATAAGCAATGCCGGAGTCAGCCAGCATTTTCTCGGTTTCTACGTGTTCAACTGCCAGCCCCAGCGGAGAGCTGTCGGCATGCAGCAGACTGGTATAGGCAATAAATTTCACATTAGCGGCCTTTGCCGCGTTAATCACGTTGCGATGCTGTGGGGTACGTTGCCCAACTTCACTGGACGAGATCAGCAGCAGCTTATCGATCCCCTGCAATGCGGTGGTGAAAGCGGCCTCGTCGATGTAATCCGCCTGACGGACGGTAATACCCTGCTGGCTGAGTGCAGTAGCTTTGGCTGGGTTACGCACAATGGCCACAATCTGGCTGGCGGGTACGGTTTTCAGCAAGGCTTCAATAACGTATTGGCCCAGTTGGCCGGTGGCGCCGGTGATCGCAATCATGGGGAACTCCTTGGTGTTTGTCTTGTGTTTAGTAAAACTAGCACCTAAACTTACTTTTAGTAAGTACGTACAAAAAGGTAAGTATGAAGATGATTACGCAGACCCTTTCCCAACAATTACGCGACGGTAATTTGTTTGCCGAGCAGTGCCCTTCTCGCGAGGTGTTAAAACACGTCACCAGCCGTTGGGGGGTATTGATTCTGGTCGCGCTGCGCGACGGCACGCACCGCTTTAGCGATTTGCGTCGCAAGATGGGCGGGGTCAGCGAAAAAATGTTGGCGCAATCCTTACAGGCGCTGGAACAGGACGGGTTTATCAATCGGGTGTCGTATCCGGTGGTGCCGCCGCACGTGGAGTACAGCCTGACGCCGTTGGGTGAGCAGGTGAGTGATAAGGTCGCCGCGCTGGCGGACTGGATTGAAATGAATTTACCGCAGGTGCTGGCGCAGCGGGAAGTGCGGGCGGCGTAAGATGTTGCCGGATGGCGCTGTAAACTGCGTCATCCGGCATTAACGTTACTTACTCAAATCCAGCTGATAAATGGCAAAACCGATATCGTCGGTGGCGACTTTCTTCAGCGGATACTGCCCTTTCTCTTTGATAAACGTGGCGGCTTTATCGGACGGCGACGTTTCAAAGCGAATATCCAGTTTCGTATCGCTGTGGATCGGTGCCAGACGCCAGTTATTATCCGCCGCCGGGTGAATTTCACCGGTGCGCTTCGTCTCGGCACTTATCCACGCGGCCAGCACCGAGCGGTTTTCATCCGGTGATGCAAAGGCTATATGGCTGTCGCCGGTACCGGCAAACTTGCCGCCGTAGGCGCGATAGTTATTGGTTGCGACCAGGAAGGTGGCATTTGGGTCGATCGGTTTACCGTTAAAGGTCAGATTTTTAATACGCTCTGCGTTGGCGTTAACAGTTTGGCACTCGCCGTCGTAGCGGGCAGGCTGCGAAACATCAATCTGGTAATCTACGCCGTCAATCACATCGAAGTTATAGGTACGGAAACCATCCCAGTTGATCAGCGATTGGGGTTTGCTGCTGTGAACATCGATCTGATTAAACTGTCCGGCGGAACATTCCAGCCACTCTTTCACCTCTTTGCCACTGGCTTTTACCACCACTAGGGTGTTGGGGTAGAGGTACAGATCGGCGGCATTACGGAAGGTAAGCTGGCCTTTTTCGACTTCCACAAAGCTGGCCGGATCGTTCTTGCGTCCACCGACCTTAAACGGCGCGGCGGCGGAAAGCACCGGCAGCTTCGCCAGGTCCGGATCGCCCTGAATAAAGCGCTCTACATACGCTTTCTGCGCATTATTCACCACCTGCACGGTCGGATCGTCCTGCACCAGCGCCAGATAGCTGTACATGTTATCGGCAGATTTACCGATTGGCTTGCTGACGAACTCGCGCGTAGCGTTGTGATCGGCCTTCAGGATCTCAACGATTTTCTGGTCTTCAGCGGCCAGGGATTTTTTCGCCGCCGCGTCATAAATCGGACGTGCTTCGGCTTTTGCCTGGGTGACCTGCCATTTCCCGTTGTCGTTATTCAGTACCAGATCTACCACGCCCAGATGATCGCCCCACATGCCTGGCATCACCGCCGGAACGCCGTTCAGGGTGCCTTTAGTGATATCTGCGCCTTTGATATTGGCAAAGTCTTTCCCCGGGAACACAGCGTGAGCGTGACCAAACATAATGGCATCCACGCCCGGTACTTCGCTGAGATAATAAACTGAGTTTTCCGCCATGGCCTGATACGGGTCGGCAGAAAGACCGGAGTGAGCCACCACCACCACCACATCCGCTCCTTTCGCCCGCATCTCCGGCACGAACTTGCGTGCGGTTTCGGTGATGTCATTTACCGTCACTTTACCGCTGAGGTTGGCTTTATCCCAGGTCATGATTTGCGGCGGCACAAAGCCGATGTAGCCAATTTTCAGCGTTTGCTTGTTACCCTCTTTATCGACAACCTCGGTGTCTTTAATCAGATAAGGGGTAAATAGCGGCTTTTGGGTCTTAACATCGATGATATTGGCATTAACGTAGGGGAATTTTGCGCCAGCGAGTGCCTTATGCAGATAGTCCAGGCCGTAGTTAAACTCATGGTTACCGAGGTTACCGACCGCGTAATCCAGTGTATTCAGCGCCTTATAAACCGGGTGTGTTTCGCCAGCCTTTAGCCCTTTCGCCGCCATGTAATCGCCGAGCGGACTGCCCTGAATCAGATCGCCGTTATCGACCAGTACGCTGTTTTTGACTTCGCTGCGGGCAGCATTGATCAAACTTGCCGTACGTACTAGGCCGAATTTTTCCGTTGGCGTATTTTTGTAATAATCGAAATCCATCATGTTGCTATGCAAATCAGTGGTTTCCATTATGCGCAGATCGACGGTTGAGGCATTCACGCTGGCTGCTATCAGCGTGGCCAGAAGCGTTGCACTAAACTTAATCATCAGGGGCATCCTTTTTAGAACTAGGCCACAAAAGAAAATGTATATAAATCTTCTTGCTTACAGAACTGTGAATCATGACATGAATATAACGTTTAAAACCGCAGGTGCTATCACAGTTGGCGGATCCTCTGACGATCGGGTATAAGTAAAACAACGAGTTAACACCGCTGCCATAAATGAGGTGGAGAATGCTAGAACATGTATGCCAGCTTGCACGGAACGCGGGCGATGCCATTATGCAGGTCTACGATGGAATCAAACCGATAGAAATCACCAGCAAGCAGGATGATTCTCCGGTCACGGCGGCGGATATTGCCGCGCACACGGTGATCCTCGAAGGGTTGCAGGCGCTGACGCCAGATATTCCGGTGTTATCAGAAGAGGATCCTCCAGGTTGGGATGTCCGCCAACATTGGCAGCGCTACTGGCTGGTTGATCCGCTGGATGGCACCAAAGAATTCATCAAACGCAACGGTGAGTTCACCGTTAATATTGCGCTTATCGAGAAAGGAAAGGCGGTACTGGGTGTGGTTTATGCCCCGGTATTGAAGGTGATGTACAGTGCGGCGGAAGGCAAAGCGTGGAAAGAAGAGTGCGGTGCGCGCAAACAAATCCAGGTACGCGACGCGCGTCCTCCGCTGGTGGTGATTAGCCGCTCACATGCCGACAATGAGCTAAAAGAGTATCTGCAACAACTCGGTGAGCACCAAACCACGTCGATTGGCTCGTCGCTGAAGTTCTGCCTCGTTGCGGAAGGGCAGGCACAACTGTATCCGCGTTTTGGACCAACCAATATTTGGGATACTGCCGCAGGTCATGCTGTAGCTGCAGCAGCCGGAGCCCACGTTCACGACTGGCAGGGAAAGCCCCTGGATTACACCCCGCGTGAATCGTTCCTCAACCCCGGCTTCCGGGTCTCTATTTATTGAGCAATTTGTGCAGCAGGGCGATAACCTGCTGCACCTCTTCCTGCGTTAATGCCCCGTCTTTGGCCCACTGAACGCGGCCGTCTTTGTCGAGTACGGCGATGGCTGAACTCTCTTCGTCCAATTGCCAGGTTTTACGCGCAATCCCATCACTGTCGACAATAAATTGTGACCACGGATAGAGTTTCTTATTGCTCTCTAAACTGCTGCGCACAAACATGCCGGAGCCAGGAATAGCATCATCAGTGTTGACGATGGTGGTGGTCTGATACTTGTCGTGCGGCAGGTTGGCCGCTTTGATTGCCTCAATCAATGTGGCGTTTTTCTCTTTTGCTGAGGTGCGCCCGGCGATGTGTTGCACAATGCGAACTTTCCCCGGCAGCTGCGCGCTATTCCAGCTTTTGTAGCTAAACTTATCGTTATCGAGAATCAGTTCGCCGCGATCGGCGATACCGACCGGTGGTACGCGCTGGTTGTTTTCGAACTTATGTGCAGAGGCCATCATCGGCAGCAACAGGCACGACAGCGTCAGCAGTTTTTGTAAGGTCATGGTGTTTCCTTCTATTTTTATTTTGCAGGTGATCCGACCACTTGGGTCTGGAATTTAATCATATGTGCGAATGATGCTTTTTCCCGCAAGCGCGATGCCAGTTTGCGGACGGGCGCACAAATCCTGCGAAAAATGAAGGCTTATACTGAAGACAGTGAACCGTTGAAAAGATAATTCTGAATAATTGTAACCTGAAGGTAAATAAACTTATACACGCTGGAAACGTCGTAGAGATAGTCTATAGTCATAGGGCATTAAAATTTGCGCCTGAGTATTGTCGGACCGATTGTGGTACCGCAAAGGCGTAATGCTCAGCAGGAGACAACAATGAAAATTTTCCAACGATACAACCCGCTGCAGGTGGCGAAGTACGTGAAGATCCTGTTTCGTGGACGGTTATATATCAAGGATGTAGGCGCTTTTGAATTTGATAAGGGTAAGATTCTTATCCCAAAAGTGAAGGACAAACAGCACTTTTCTGTGATGTCCGAAGTTAACCGTCAGGTCATGCGTCTGCAAACTGAGATGGCGTGATCAAAGTGCTATGCGGTAGTTTAAGTGGTATATAAAAAAACGGCTCCTGTAACAGGAGCCGTTGATGTTTTCAGGCCCGCAAACTTATGCAGCGCCTTCTTCTTTCGCATCCGGCAGCTTCGGCACCAGAACGGTCGGTTTGCTGTCAAGACGCGTAACCAGCAGCTGATCGATCTTGTAGTTATCGATGTCCACTACTTCAAATTTATAGCCTGAGTACTTCACCGAGTCGGTACGTTTCGGGATTTTACGCAGCATGAACATCATAAAACCACCGATGGTTTCATAGTTGCCGGACTGCGGAAATTCGTCGATATCCAGCACGCGCATCACGTCATCAATTGGCGTACCGCCATCGACTAACCATGAGTTTTCATCACGCGCCACAATCTGTTCTTCCAGACCCTGGCCGACTAAGTCACCCATCAGCGTGGTCATCACGTCGTTAAGCGTGATAATACCCACCACCAGTGCATACTCGTTCATGATAACGGCAAAGTCTTCACCTGCGGTTTTGAAGCTCTCCAGCGCCTCAGACAGTGTCAGCGTATCCGGGACAATCAGCGTATTGCGGATCTGCACGCCGCTGTTCAGCGCCATGCTTTGGTTTGCCAGCACACGGTTCAGCAAATCTTTGGAGTCCACATAACCGATGATGTGATCGATATCTTCGTTACACACCAGAAACTTGGAGTGCGGATGTTCCGCAACTTTGTTCTTCAGGCTCTGCTCGTCTTCGTGCAGATCGAACCAGATAACGTTCTCACGTGATGTCATGGAAGACGGCACGGTACGGGATTCCAGTTCGAACACGTTTTCAATCAGCTCATGTTCCTGCTTACGCAGAACACCTGCCAGCGCACCGGCTTCAAATACGGCATAGATATCATCAGAGGTGATGTCGTCTTTGCGTACCATTGGGATCTTGAACAGCCGGAAAATGCTGTTAGCCAGCCCATTGAAGAACCATACTAATGGGCGAAATACCATCAAACAGAAGCGCATCGGGTTGATGATGCGCAAAGCCACAGTTTCTGGCGCAATCATACCGATGCGTTTCGGGGTTAAATCCGCGAACAGGATGAACAGGCCAGTTACTAGTGAGAACGAAAGAATAAAGCTCAGTTGTTCGGACAGCTCTGGAGCAAAGTACTTTGAGAAAAGACTGTAAAACACCGGGGAAAATGCCGCATCACCCACGATGCCGCCAAGAATGGCGACGGCGTTAAGGCCAATTTGTACGACGGTGAAGAACATGCCGGGGTTTTCCTGCATCTTCATTACGCGTTGTGCATTGATGTTGCCTTCATCGGCAAGCAGCTTAAGTTTGATTTTGCGGGATGCGGCAAGCGAGATCTCGGATATCGAGAAAAACGCACTCACGGCGATCAGGCAGAGAATGACTAAAATACTGTTTAACATATCTTATCCGACCGTTAAGGTCAGATCCTCGGAAGGGAGAAGTTGATACTCGTCGTCTTTCAAGCTGCAGATGCGTTGGCTACACTCATTCACCCCAGTCACATAGTTATCTATGTTCCTGGGGATTCACGAGTTTGCCGCCTTTCTGCAACTCGAAATCCATAGAGTATAAATCCAATGGAATTTTCAGTGAAAACCGGCTCGTGGAATTGAGCCGGTAAATTCAGAAGCTAGTATAGCGTAAGCGACTGTAAAGTCGCCAGAGGCGGATATTTATCCTTGCGGCGGCAGACAAATGCCAATCCCGCCAATGCCACAATATCCATACGGATTTTTGTGCAGATATTGCTGGTGATCGTCCTCGGCATAGTAGAACGGCGTTGCCGTATTAATTTCCGTCGTGATGTGGCGGTCATCGCCCGCCGCGGTCATGGCAGCCTGAAAACGCTCCAGGCTGGCGTGCGCGGCGCTTTGCTGCTCCGGCGTGAGCGGGTAAATGGCGGAACGATATTGCGTGCCCTGGTCGTTCCCCTGACGCATGCCCTGCGCTGGGTCGTGATTCTCCCAGAACACCTGCAGCAGTTGCTCGTAGCTGATAACATGCGGGTCATAGACGATGCGCACTGCTTCGGCATGTCCGGTATCGCCTGAACAGACTTCCCGATAGGTTGGGTTCGGCGTGTAGCCACCGGTGTAACCTGCGGCAGTGCTGTAAACGCCGGGCAAAGACCAGAATAAGCGCTCAACGCCCCAGAAACAGCCCATGGCGAACAGAGCGATCTCCATCCCGTCGGGCACGTTGGTCATCGAATGTTGGTTAACCGCGTGCAGCGTCGCTACTGGCATCGGGGTGTTGCGTCCAGGTAGCGCATCTGCTTGAGTAACGAGATGCTTTCTATCAAATAAACTCATGGCCGTTCTCCCGAAATCAGTCATTTGGGTTAAGGTTGTAACGAGACGCGTCTTTGCCCACAATAAACGGCGTGAATGCGTCTAGAGTTAAACATAAGAAATATTTGGGTTGTCGTCTGTTTTTCAACTCTTATTGTTGATTTTTTGTTAAGCCGAGGAACGGCATAGTATTTTTTTCCAGGGGTGGGAAAAAAGGATATTCAGGAGAAAATGTGCCACATATCCGTCAGTTATGTTGGGTGGGATTACTGTGCTTAAGTGGCTCCGCCGCCGCCGCGAATGTTCGCTTACAGGTCGAAGGATTATCAGGGCCGCTGGAGAAAAACGTCCGTGCGCAGCTGTCCACAATTCAAAGTGATGAAGTCACACCAGACCGGCGTTTTCGTGCGCGCGTTGATGATGCCATCCGCGAAGGGCTAAAAGCGCTGGGCTACTTTGAGCCGACTATTGATTTTGAACTGCGTCCGCCGCCGGCGAAAGGACGCCAGGTGCTGATTGCCAAAGTGACTCCCGGCGAACCGGTACTGATTGGCGGCACTGAGGTGATTCTGCGTGGTGGCGCGCGTACGGATAAAGATTACCTGGATTTGCTGAAAACGCGTCCGGCAATCGGCACGGTGCTCAATCAGGGAGACTATGACAGCTTTAAAAAGTCACTCACCAGCGTGGCGCTGCGCAAAGGTTACTTCGACAGCGAATTTAACAAAAGCCAGTTGGGGATTGTGCTCGATCGCCGCCAGGCATTCTGGGATATCGACTATAACAGCGGCGAGCGCTATCGCTTTGGCCATGTCACCTTTGAAGGCTCGCAAATTAGCGATGAGTACCTGCAAAACCTGGTGCCGTTCAAAGAGGGTGAAGAGTACGAATCAAAAGATCTGGCGGAGCTGAACCGTCGCCTTTCTGCAACCGGATGGTTTAATTCCGTGGTAGTGGCACCGGAATTCGACAAAGCTCGTAAAACCAAAGTACTGCCGTTGAAAGGCGTGGTCTCGCCGCGTACTGAGAATACCATCGAAACCGGGGTTGGTTACTCCACTGACGTAGGGCCGCGGTTAAAAACATCGTGGAAAAAGCCGTGGATGAACTCCTACGGTCACAGCCTGACGACCAGCGCCAGTATCTCTGCGCCAGAGCAGGTCCTTGATTTCAGCTATAAAATGCCGCTGTTAAAAAACCCGCTGGAGCAGTATTACCTGGTGCAGGGGGGCTTTAAGCGTACCGATTTGAACGATACCGAGCAGGACTCGACCACGCTTGCGGTTTCCCGCTACTGGGATCTCTCGAGCGGCTGGCAGCGTGCGATTAATCTGCGTTGGAGCCTCGACCACTTTACCCAGGGTAATGTCACTAACACCACCATGCTGCTTTATCCGGGCGTGATGATCAGCCGGACGCGTTCACGCGGCGGCCTGATGCCTGTCTGGGGCGACTCCCAACGTTATTCCATTGATTACTCCAATACTGCCTGGGGCTCTGATGTCGATTTCTCCGTCTTCCAGGCGCAGAACGTCTGGATCCGCACGCTGTACGATCGTCATCGCTTTGTGATGCGCGGCAACCTCGGCTGGATTGAAACCGGTGACTTCGACAAAGTTCCGCCGGACCTGCGTTTCTTCGCCGGTGGCGATCGCAGTATTCGCGGCTACAAATACAAATCTATTTCGCCCGAAGGCAGTGACGGCAAGCTGAAAGGGGCCTCGAAGCTGGCGACTGGCTCGCTGGAATACCAGTACAACGTGACCGGAAAATGGTGGGGCGCGATGTTTGTCGATAGTGGCGAAGCGGTGAGTGATATCCGCCGGAGTGATTTCAAAACCGGTGCCGGGGTTGGCGTGCGTTGGCAGTCACCGGTGGGGCCGATCAAGCTTGATTTTGCTGTACCTGTCGGCGACAAAGATGAGCATGGTTTACAGTTTTACATCGGTCTGGGGCCTGAATTATGAGTTTATGGAAGAAGATAAGCCTCGGCGTGCTGATTTTTATCCTGCTGTTATTAGGCACTGTGGCGTTCCTTGTTGGCACGACCTCGGGCCTGCATCTGCTCTTCAAGGCCGCTAATCGTTGGGTGCCGGGGCTGGAGATTGGTCAGGTAACCGGTGGCTGGCGGGATCTCTCGCTAAAAAATATCCGCTATGACCAGCCTGGTGTGGCGGTGAATGCCGGTGAAGTGCATCTGGCTGTGGGCCTTAACTGCCTGTGGGACAGCAGCCTGTGCGTCAACGATCTGTCGTTGAAAGACATCAACGTGGCGATCGACAGTAAAAAGATGCCGCCTTCCGCGCCGGTTGAGGAAGAGGAAAGCGGTCCGCTGAACCTCTCCACGCCTTATCCGATCACGCTTTCTCGCGTGGCGCTTAACAACATCAATATCAAAATCGATGACACCACGGTGTCCGTTCTGGATTTCACCTCCGGCCTCAACTGGCAGGAAAAAACGCTGACCCTGAAGCCCACGTCATTGCAGGGGCTGTTGATTGCTCTGCCAAAAGTGGCGGACGTGGCGCAGGAAGAGGTGGTGGAACCGAAAATCCAGAATCCGCAGCCGGATGAGAAACCGCTGGGTGAAACGCTGAAAGACCTGTTCTCAAAACCTGTTTTGCCGGAAATGACCGACGTTCATCTGCCGCTGAATCTCAATATCGAAGAATTTCGCGGCGAGCAGCTGCGTGTGACCGGGGATACCGATTTAACGGTGCATAGCATGCTGCTGAAGGTGAGTAGCATTGACGGCAACATGAAGCTCGACGTGCTGGATATCGACTCTAATCAGGGTACGGTGAAAGCCAGCGGCACGGCGCAACTCACCGATACATGGCCGGTCGATATAACCCTGAACAGCACGCTGAATATCGACCCGTTAAAGGGCGAAAAGGTGAAGCTGAAAGTTGGCGGCGCGCTGCGTGAACAGCTGGAAGTCGGCGTAAATCTGTCTGGTCCGGTGGATATGGACCTGCGCGCGCAGACGCGACTGGCAGAAGCGGGATTACCGCTCAATCTGGAAGTGGTCAGCAAGCAGATTTACTGGCCGTTTACCGGCGACAAGCAGTTCCAGGCCGATGACATCAAGCTCAAACTGACCGGCAAGATGACCGACTATACGTTGTCGATGCATACCGCTGTGAAAGGCCAGGATATTCCTCCGGCCACCATCACGCTGGATGCCAAAGGCAACGAACAGCAGATCAATCTCGACAAACTCAGCATAGCTGCGCTGGAAGGGAAAACCGAGCTGAAAGCGCTGGTGGACTGGCAGCAGGCCATTAGCTGGCGCGGGGAGCTCACGCTGGATGGCATCAATACGGCGAAAGAGATACCTGACTGGCCATCAAAACTCAATGGTTTGATTAAAACCCGCGGCAGTCTGTACGGCGGAAGCTGGCAGATGGAGGTTCCGGAGCTGAAGCTAACCGGGAACGTGAAGCAGAATAAAGTCAATGTGAACGGTTCACTGAAGGGCAACAGCTACCTGCAGTGGACGATCCCGGGCCTGCATCTGGAACTGGGGCGCAACAGCGCGGAGGTGAAAGGGGAATTGGGGGTCAAAGATCTCAATCTTGATGCGACCATTGATGCTCCGAGCCTGGATAACGCGCTGCCGGGGTTAGGCGGCACGGCGAAGGGACTGGTTAAAGTTCGTGGTACGGTAGAAGCACCACAGCTGCTGGCGGATATCACCGCGCGCGGCCTGCGCTGGCAGGAGCTTTCCGTGGCCCAGGTGCGCGTCGAAGGCGATGTGAAATCGGCTGAGCAAATCGCCGGTAATCTCAACGTGCGCGTTGAGCGGATTGTACAGCCTGACGTCAATATCAGCCTGGTGACGCTCAATGCCAAAGGCAGCGAAAAGCAGCATGAGCTACAGTTGCGCATCCAGGGTGAGCCGGTTTCCGGGCAGCTTGATTTGGCGGGGAACTTTGATCGTAAAGAACAGCGCTGGAAAGGCACGCTGAGCAATACGCGTTTTCAGACGCCGGTTGGTCCGTGGTCGCTCAACCGCCCCATCGCGCTGGATTACCGCAATCAGGAACAGAAAATCAGCATTGGGCCGCACTGCTGGAACAACCCGAATGCTGAACTGTGCGTACCGCAACCCATTGATGCGGGTGCAGAAGGGCGCGCGGTGGTGAACCTGAACCGCTTCGATCTGGCAATGCTGAAACCGTTTATGCCGGATACAACCCAGGCCAGCGGCGTGTTCACGGGTAAGGCCGACGTGAGCTGGGACACCACCAAAGAAGGACTGCCGCAGGGGCAGGTCACGCTAAGCGGACGCAACGTGAAGGTCACGCAAAGCGTGAATGACGCGCCACTGCCGGTGGCGTTTGACACACTGAATCTCACCGCCGACCTGCATAACAACCGTGCCGAGCTGGGCTGGCTGATCCGCCTGACCAATAACGGCCAGTTTGACGGCCAGGTGCAGATAAGCGATCCGCAAGGACGACGTAATCTGGGCGGCAACGTCAACATCCGTAATTTCAATCTGGCGATGGTGAACCCCATCTTCTCGCGCGGTGAAAAAGCCGCAGGGATGCTAAACGCTAACCTGCGCCTCGGCGGCGACGTGCAAAGTCCGCAATTGCTCGGACAGTTACAGCTGAGCGGCCTGGACGTTGACGGCAACTTTATGCCGTTCGACATGCAGCCGAGCCAGCTGGCCGTTAATTTTGCCGGGACCCGTTCGACGATTTCAGGCGTGGTGCGCACGCAACAAGGGGAGATTAACCTGAGCGGCGGTGCCGACTGGAGTCAGATCGACAACTGGCGCGCGCGTATTGCGGCCAAAGGTAGCCGGGTACGTATCACCGTGCCGCCAATGGTGCGCCTGGATGTGTCGCCGGACGTAGTCTTCGAAGCCACGCCGAATCTGTTTACCCTGGACGGTAACGTGGATGTGCCGTGGGCGCGTATCGTGGTCCACGACCTGCCGGAAAGCGCGGTCGGGGTTTCCAGCGATATGGTCATGCTCAATAACGATCTTCAGCCTGAGAAGCCCCAGACTGCCGGAATTCCGATCAACAGCAATCTGAACATTCACGTTGGCAACAACGTGCGCATCGATGCCTTTGGTCTGAAAGCGCGTTTGACGGGCGATCTCAAAGTGGCGCAGGATAAGCAGGGGCTGGGACTGAACGGACAGATTAATATTCCGAGCGGTCGCTTCCATGCTTATGGCCAGGATCTGATTGTGCGTAAAGGTGAGCTGTTATTCTCCGGCCCGCCGGATCAGCCGTTGCTCAATATCGAGGCTATACGTAACCCAGATGCTACAGAAGACGACGTGATCGCTGGTGTTCGCGTGACGGGTACGGCAGATGAACCGAAAGCGGAAATCTTCTCCGACCCGGCGATGTCGCAGCAAATGGCACTCTCTTACCTGCTACGTGGACAAGGACTGGACAGCGAACAGAGCGATAGTGCGGCGATGACGTCTATGCTTATTGGCTTAGGGGTTGCACAAAGTGGTCAGGTTGTGGGTAAAATCGGGGAGACGTTTGGCGTAAGCAATCTGGCACTGGACACACAAGGGGTGGGCGATTCATCTCAAGTGGTTGTCAGTGGATATGTACTACCAGGTCTGCAGGTGAAATATGGTGTGGGTATATTTGACTCTTTAGCGACACTCACGCTACGTTATCGTCTGATGCCTAAGCTATATCTGGAAGCCGTGTCTGGCGTAGATCAGGCACTTGATCTGCTCTATCAGTTCGAGTTTTAGCAATGCGAATATTTGTTTATGGTAGTTTACGCACTAAGCAAGGTAACAGTCACTGGATGACTAACGCCCTGTTGCTGGGTAATTTCAGTATTGATAACTACCAGTTGTACAGCCTGGGCCACTATCCAGGCGCCGTTCCGGGAAAGGGAACAGTACACGGGGAAGTTTATCGTATTGATAACGCCACGCTGGCAGAGCTTGATGCGCTGCGTTCGCGCGGCGGCGAGTATGCTCGCCAGTTAATTCAGACGCCGTACGGAAGTGCATGGATGTACGTGTATCAACGTCCGGTCGATGGGTTAAAGCTGATTGAAAGCGGTAACTGGTTAGACAGAGACCAGTACTGATGTGAACAACGCCACCTTCGGGTGGCGTTGTTTTTTACATTCTGAGCCGGTACATAGATTGTGTAATTGACTGATTTTGATATGTGCAACACAACTGCAGAATGCGAGATAGTTTGTCTTTTATACCAGAGAGAACATAGCGGCAATTAAATCGAAGTCATATAGAAATACATTGGACTGTTGCAACCGGAAACAGCGTAGAGGAACAGAATAGCCAGACTGTACTGTCGTAACACTACAGAATACAGGGGAAAAGAGGGCATTGTGAATGTTGTATTAGCTCGGATTTGAGCTGACCCTTTTGTGTCTAAGAGACACGCCTAATCTGACAGACTGGTCGGTACCAGAAGCGAACGTTAAAAACGCCACAGGAATTACATAACAGGGTGAGTTCTTGAGTTGCCAAAATAATCCCTACCTCCAGTAACCCATAATGAAAATTATGCGATTCTTTTAATATTCTACGGCGACAACCATTGATAATTTATGCTTCAAGACCCGTGATCCTCACCAAATGGACGGTGAGCCACAGCAGCTCATTACCGCAGAGGGTGATACCGAGCTGGGCCTTGACATACTCACGAATCAGCAGCGCGCAGCGGTAAGCGTGAGGATACTCCTTAATCACCTGCACCAGCAGAAAGCTGTCCCGCGCGCTGTCCAGTTCCCCCTCCTGTAAACGCTGGAGGAAGAACTGCATGTGGATCAGAAAGCGCGAGTAGTTAATTGACCCAGTGTCTATCTCCTGCTTAAAGTGATACTGCACAAGATTAAAAATATCCTTCAGCATTTTCACCGACTGCATGGCTTGTGCCACGTCGTCGCCTTCGCTCTGCCCGTTCACCAGATGAAAAGCGATATTACCGGCTTCCTCTTCCGGCAGTTCAATATGGTATTGCTGGCGAATACTCGCCACCGCCTCACTGGCGATGCGAAACTGCTGTGGATAGAATCGTCTGACTTCTGGCAGCAGGCGGTTTTGAATGGCGATCCCTTTGCGACTGCGTTCGATGGCAAATGTCAGGTGGTCGGCGAGCGTAAAGAAAATCTGCTCGCGAACCTTGCTAGAAAGCTGCATGTTGGCACGGGAAATAATCATCGCAGCCATTTCGATGACCTCATCCGGGATAGCAGAAAGCGCCTCAAGATAGCCGCTGCGTTCGCCAAGCGTCTGGGTTACAAACAGCTTCTCTATCTGCTCTTGGGCAATCTCGTCCCCGGGTCTGCTGTTGAAGCCAATGCCTTTCCCCATGACGATAACTTCCCTGTTATCGTCATCAAGGGAGAGCACCAGACTATTGTTGAGCACTTTTTGAACAATCATCTCTGAGACTCGATGTGGTTACCGTTTTGCGCGATGACATCCTTATACCACCAGAAGCTGCGTTTGCGGATCCTTTGCAAGCTCTTCAGATCATCCTCGCCGCGATCGACATAAATAAAACCGTAGCGCTTGGCGTATCCCTGGTGAGTGCTTACTACATCAATTGCTGCCCATGGGCAGTAGCCCATCAGCTCGACGCCGTCAGCAATCGCCAGACGCATTTGCTCAATGTGCGACTCAAGGAAAGCGATACGGTAATCATCATTTACCGTCCCGTCATGCTCCAGCTTATCCGGCGCGCCTATGCCGTTTTCGCTGATCAGAATCGGCAGGCCGTAGCGCTCGCACACTTTGCGCAGCGTCAGGCGTAGCCCCACCGGGTCGACCACCCAGCCGTAAGGCGTTTTGCCGAGCCACGGATTTTCCGCTGGCCGATAAACCCCCTCTTCGCCCAGCATAATTTGCTGATCGCCCGCGCGCGGGGCAACATCGGCACCATCGCCCCGGCTGGCAGCAATCGTCGCGGTTGAGTAGTAGTTAATGGCGATAAAATCCGGCCGCCCCTGCTGCAAAATCAGCGCATCTTCTGGCTGCATTTCCGGCGTGAGGCCGCGATCCTGCAAATATGCCCACGCCAGGGCGTTGTAGCGGCCATGCACCGCCACATCCAAAAAACTCCAGCAGCGCAGTGTTTCCCAGTTATGCGCGGCAATGGCGTCTTCCGGTTTGCAGCTTTCGGCGTACATCGAAGTGGTGTTTATCGCCGGGCCGATGCGCAGCCTGGGGAATTCGCGGTGGCACAGGGCGAAGATCTGCGCCTGGGCCAGCATCATATGATGATTCTGCTGGTACAGCGCCTTCTTATCCGGCAGTTCACGATTGGCGGGTACGCCAATCGCGCCGGGATGCAGAATCATGGTGTTCTGTTCGTTAATGGTCAGCCAGAGCGGGACTTTGGCGGCAAACTCGCTGAACAGCAGCCGGGCATAGCGCACGAACGCCTCCCCGGTTTTGCGGTTCAGCCAGCCGCCTTTCAGCTCCAGCGCCCACGGCAGGTCGAAGTGGTAGAGCGTCACGATGGGGGTGATCCCGTGGCGCGTCAGGGCGTCGATCAGGCGGTGATAAAAGGCCAGCCCGTCCGGATTCACCGGGCCATCACCGTCAGGTATCACCCGCGACCAGGCCACCGAAAAGCGGTAGGCCTTTAGCCCCATCTGCGCCATCAGCGCGACGTCCTCCTCCACGCAATGATAGTGGTCGCTGGCGATACGGAAGTCCGCCGTTCCCGGCGGATGGCTGAGCATGTCGACCACAGACGGTCCTTTACCGTCTTCATTCCACGCGCCCTCAACCTGATAGGCCGAAGTGGACGCGCCCCACAGAAAACCGTCCGGGAACTGCGCTTTCTTTTGATAAATCATGCCTGCGCCTCATTAGCCGATTGCACCATCAGTTGCTCGCCGTAATCGACCTGCGCGGCGGCAGTAAGGCGCAGCGAGTGTTGCTCGTCGCCATTGACCACAATTACCGGAGTAATCAGGTCATATCCGGCCTGTTCGATGGCAGAGATATCAAAGCGGATTAGCTCCTGTCCGACCTCCACCTTATCGCCCACTTTCAGCGATGAGCTAAAGTGCTGGCCGTTAAGATTAACGGTGTCGATACCAATATGGATCAGCAGCTCAAGTCCGCTTTCGCTCTGTAAGCCAACGGCATGACACGATGGCAGGAACATCATCACCGTGCCGCTAAACGGCGCGCGCAGCACTCCTTCCTGTGGACGAATCGCCAGGCCCTCACCCAGCAGGCCACCGGAAAAGACATCATCATTCACTTCGCTCAGAGCCACCACCTGGCCGCGCAGCGGGCTGAGTACTTCGATTTCACCCTCAATTTTCGGGCTAACGACTGGCTGCGGCGTTTCGGTCATCTCTTCTTGATCCTCAGGCGTATCTTTAAAAGCGATAAACCAGGTCAGGGTAAAGGTCACCACGATAGAAATCGTACAGGTCACCAGCGCATGGACGATGTTCATCGGGTTTTCACCGATAAACGCCGGCAGCGCCGCAAGTCCTGGAGAGACAAACGCGTAGCGCACCAGCCCGCTAAACCCGGCGTACATTCCGGCGCAGCCGCCGCCGATCATCGCGGCAATCAGTACGCGGCGGAACTTGAGTAACACCCCGTACAGTGCCGGTTCGGTGATCCCCAGCAGCGCGGTAAAGCCCGATGATGAGGCCAACTGGCGCAGGTTGCTATTTTTGGTTTTCAGCGCCACGCACAGCGTTGCAGCACCCATCGCCACGTTTGATGCCAGCATCCCCGGCCCGTTAATCATCTCAAAACCGTTTTTACTCAACTGACCGGTAGCGATTGGCGTCATCGCCCAGGCGGTGCCGGTAATAATCAGGAAGGGTTGCAGAGCGCCCATCAGCATCGGAATTAACCAACTGGCGTGGCGATCAATAGCGCCCGCGCCAGCCGCCACCAGGTCGTTAAGCAAAATACCCGCCGGGCCGACAACTACCAGCGCCAGTGGCGCGGTGATCAACAGGATCAGCATCGGCTTAACAAAGAACTTAATGATCGACGGCGAAACCTTCTCCGCGAAGCGCTCCACCCACGACATCAGCCAGACGGTCAGAATAATCGGCAGCACCGACCCGGCGTAATCGGAAAGCAGGACGTTGATACCGACAAAATCAACCGCTTTCCCCGCCGCCAGCATCTGGCCGATGCCCGGATGCAGCAGTACGCCCGCAAGGGTCATCGCCAGAATTGGGTTGCATTCAAATTTCAGCGATGCCCCGTAGGCCAGCAGTACTGGCAGGAAGAAAAAGGCCGCGTCGGCAATAATATTAAGCAACTGATAGGTTGAACTGGTTTCGTTGATCAGGCCCGTTAGCTTAAGGATCGCCAGCAGTGCCTTAATCATCCCCGCGCCGGTAATCGCCGGGATCACCGGGGTGAAGGTGGTCGAAATCACACTGATAATGCGTGCGACAATACCGTTCGGTTTCGCGTTTTTGTCGCCGCTTGCGGAGCTTTTCTTCTCCGGCAGCGCTTTATTGAGCAGGCGATAAACCTGCTGCACCTCATTGCCGATAACAATCTGGAACTGACCGCCTTTCTCCACTACGCTTATCACGCCGGGGATAGTGCCAATCTGCGTATCGTTAACCTTTGCGCGATCGTTAAACTCCATGCGCAAGCGGGTCGCGCAGTGGGTGAGCATTCGGATATTCTCCGCACCGCCCACCGAGTGGAGGATTTTGTCCGCTGTTTCGTTATAGTTCATAGTGTTCCCTGGTGTTGAGGCAAAAAAAAAGACCAAAACAGAGACGCTCCCCTTAACGGGAGAGCATTCCTATTTTGGTCTTGCCTGCTTTCGCAGTAGCACGCCATCATAAAAATGGGTTATTTCGGCGGATTATCTAAGTGACGTTGTCGTATTTCAATCTTTGTAGATAAAAAACGTGATCTGCATTGAATGAAATTATGAAGATTCCAGAAGAATCGCCATATTTTAACCAGACGCTAGACATGCCATTCATGTGGCAAGAGGATGTTCGCTTCGCTCCCACCAGCTAGCGGACTTTCCTTCCAGCATTTCTGACATCTGCTGTTCCACTGTGTAATGCACCTCCAGCACGCTTCTCAATAGTGTTCCTGGCCAGCTGAACGCCACGAACCAGAAGACCGGCAGCATGATAAATAGCGTGCCGGTGGAAAAAATATGACCAGTGCCCTCAGCAATACCGCCTGCACTATTTTCAGGACTAAAATTCCACACGAGCGCCGAGGTTGTAGCGGCGTCCTTCTACCTGCGCGGACTCATTCCATGCGGTTGTGAGTTTCGGATCTTCATCCAGCACGTTGTAGACACCTGCCATCAGCTGAGTGTGCTTATTAAGCTGGTAGCGAACACCCACGTCCACCATCGTGTAGTCATCGTACTTATAGTTATTGCCGCTGTTGCGGTTGCTGCTGCGATAATTCACCGTGCTCCACACGTCCAGGCTTTGCGTGGCCGCCCAGTTCAGCGACAGGTTCGCCATATGACGAGGATAATCGTTCAGCGCGTAGCCTTTGTTGACGCCGCTTTTCTGCTCGCTGTGGTTGTAGGTGTAGTTGGCGTTGGCTTTGAGGTCAGCACTAATCTGCCAGTCAGCATTAAGCTCAACGCCGTACACATCGGCTTCGCTGACGTTAAAGTATTTACTGACGGAGTCGGCGTTATAACCATTGACCGAACATTGGTTGGTCGCTGTGGTTTCGCAAATGGTTTGTTCCGCAATCTTGTCTTTGAATTGCGTATAGAAGACGGTGCTATCCAGCGACAGCGCATCGCCCGTCCAGTACAGACCTAGCTCGGAGTTAACGCTTTTCTCCGGTTTCAGATTGTCATTGCCTACCGTCAGGAAGGGGTAGGGTACGGTTGAACCGTAAGGGGTAACAAAGTCGCTGGAGGTTGCCCGCAGCTCCGGTTTTTTATACCCCGCGGAGACGCCGCCTTTCAGCGCCCATGCATCGCTGAATGCCCAGTTGCCGTACATTTTCGGCGTGATATGCGTACCAAAGTTGTCGTCCTGGTCCATACGCGCTGAGGTGGTCAGGATGAAATCGTCGATACTCCAGCCGTCTTCCACGAACAATGCCCAACCGTTGCGGCTGATTTTGGTTATCGGATCCGATCCTGGTAGCGTTTTATTGGCGACATCAAAACGGTCATTCAACTCTTCGCGGGTGAAATTCGCCCCGACGGTCAGCTTATGGTTGTTGAGCGTGAAGGTGGTTTGCGAATTGGTGACGTAGTTTTCCATCTGCACATACTGCGGTGACTGCCCGTCATAAACGTATTTTGAGCGGCCCTTTTCGTAGTTGATGTAGTTGGTCGTCGCGATAGTGTCTTCCGCATACCAGCCGGTATGGGTCAGGGTGGCAGCGTTGCGATCGAACAGCCATGACCATGGTGCGCCGCGTTTCTGGGTACGGTTTTTCTCCTGCTCACCGGTGACCACGTTGAGATCAAAAAGGTTATTGTCGCTGGCGGCCAGGCCCAATGTCATATCAACGGATTTACGGTTGTGTTTGCCAAAATAGTTATTGCGATCGTCATCGCGACGGTCGAGCCAGTCCGCAGCCACGCTTAAACCCAAAACATCCGGGATTATGGGCCCCATGGTGAACAGATTCATCTGGCTGGTATTGCCCAGATACTGGTGTTCCTGTAGCCAGGTGTTGGCGGCAATTGCCGTCGTCCAGTCCTTTGCCCCGTAAGGTTTTTTGGTGATGACGTTCACCACGCCGCCGATGGCGTCTGATCCGTACAGCGATGACATCGGCCCGCGAATGACCTCGATACGCTCAATGGCCTCCATCGGTGGTAAGAAGTTGGCTTCGGTGCCGACGTCGTGACCATACGGACGTGATTCACCGGTGTTTTGTTTGACGCTATTAACCATAAAGGCGGTATAGGACGGGTCCATGCCGCGGATCATAATGCTGCCTGCATTTATTCCGCTGCTGTTAGACACTGAGACGCCGGGAATATTTTTAATCGCTTCACCGATGTTACGGTCGGGTTGAATATCCAGCGTTTTACGGTCGATAACCGAAATAGTGGCCGGTGCTTCACGCTTTTGCTGCGAGAAACCGGACGCCGTAATGACCATTTCATCTTCGCTATTGCGTGAGTCTTCGCTTATTCCTTCGGCCTGTGCGGGAAAAATAACACCGCCTGAGAGTGCAACGATCCCTGTCAGCGTAATAAGTTGACGCGTTTTCATAATATAAGACACCTGAAAAGTAAAAAATAAAATCGTCACCTTGCCGCTCAACATGGCGACAAGGTGCAAATAGTTTTTGATTATTAGTATTTAGACAGATCGATTTTCAGCACGTAGTCGGGTTTCACACCAATCATTTCTTCCGGCTGTTTTATACTGACATACAAGGTATTAGTATCCGGCGAAAGCGCAAGGCTGTTGGGCAGCGCATGGGTTTCAATGCTGTGTTTTACCTGGTAGGTGTTGCTGTCGACAATGCTGATTCGTTTAGCATTGCGATGGGTGATATACACTTCCTGGCGTTTTTCGTTATATATCACTGCCAAAGAGTTAATGACCTTAATTGGCGAAATAACCTTTCCGGTATTAATATCGACAACCAGAACATCCGCTAAATCCGGATCGGTCAGGAATGCACGGTTATTTTTGGTATCAAGGGCGATATTCAGGAAGAAATGTTTTTTTGCAGGTTCAATGGCAAAGCGGTTAATAATTTTTTGGCTGGTGGTGTCCAAAGTAATTAACTCGTTTCTACCATTAACGACATACAGGCGATTTTTATCGGCATCAACAGCCATGCCGGTCGGGTATTCGCCCATGTTTTTAAGGGTGGCAATCTTTTCACGTTTTTGCGTATCCACTACCCAAACAATGCCTTTTTCAGCTACGCCGGAAACGTACAGGCGGTGATGCTGCTTATCGAGCACCATTTCACGTGTATGGACGATTTCCTTTGGATTCCCTGTTTCGCTCAGTTGCAGTATCGCCAGCTCCTTACCGCTGCGGGTATCAATAAGCGTTACCGAGCCTTCCAGCGTATTGCCGACATACAGCACCTGATTTTCTTCATCCATCGCAGTCGCAAAGGCACGGCGGCTGGTTTCGATGACTTCGGTGGTGGTGAGTTTTTCCAGATCGAGTTTGTAGATAATCCCACGAGTTTTGTCTTTATCAAACGACGGCGACGAGGCGGCAAAAAGCGCATTCTGCTGGCTATCAACCGCCAGCTCATACACCCCGTGACCCACGTCGTGGGTCAGAAAATCTTTCTCAGGCAGCGTCTTTGCCGCACCGGGTAGGCTGGTAAATAACAATGCGGTGGCGAGGGTCACAGCGGAATAGTGTTTCAGGGACTTCACAGTGTGGAGGTTCATTGACGTTTATTCACATTTATTTACGTGTTGCAAATGATAATGAGATCTAATCTCATTCGCAAATAAGATAAGTTAAATGTGACTACCCAATCTGGTAGGTCAAAAAGAAAACAGCGAGGTGAAGGACAACGAAGGGGGAAATAGAGAAATAAAAAACCCTTACTGACCAGAGGTTGGCGTTCAGGGTTTTAAGCGAACGTGAACTTACTTCTTCGCGCGCTCGAAGGAAGCAACGATTTCAGCTTTAGCCGCTTCAGCGTTGTCCCAGCCGTCAACTTTTACCCATTTGCCTGCTTCGAGGTCTTTGTAGTGCTCGAAGAAGTGGGTGATCTGCGCTTTCAGCAAGTCCGGCAGGTCGTTCACATCTTTGATGTGATCGTATTCTTTGCTCAGCTTGGTGTGCGGTACGGCAACCAGTTTCGCATCTTCACCGGATTCGTCGGTCATTTTCAGTACGCCAACCGGACGGCAGCGGATCACTGAACCTGGCTCCAGCGGGTACGGCGTTGGGACCAGAACGTCTACCGGATCGCCATCCAGAGACAGGGTGTGGTTGATGTAACCGTAGTTGCACGGATAGAACATCGCAGTGGACATGAAGCGGTCAACGAACAGGGCGCCGCTCTCTTTGTCAACTTCGTATTTGATCGGATCTGCGTTTGCAGGGATCTCGATAACAACGTAGATATCTTCCGGCAGATCTTTACCGGCAGGGACGTTGAGTAAGCTCATGTCTGTTTCCTTTAAATAAGCTATGGCAAACAAGTGGCGGGTATTATAGCCAACTCGCGCTGAATGTCTCCGCTTGTTTTCGATTTCCCACCTCGGATTTTGGCCTTTTTCCTCTGCATTGATGACAGGAAAATCCATAAGTTCAGCTGCATTTTTCATAGGGTAATGAAAGCGATTACAAACTTGTGATTAACGTTTTATTTACTTTTTTGAAGTGTGATGTAACGCAATCCGTTACATGCTCGATTGTCTATAGTTTTTTCGCGACTGTTTATTAATCAACAATAATCACCCTACGAGGACGCACTTATGTGGAAGCGCTTACTTTTAGTCACAGCAGTTTCGGCAGCCATGTCATCTATGGCGATGGCAGCCCCTTTAACCGTAGGATTTTCGCAGGTCGGGTCTGAATCCGGTTGGCGTGCAGCAGAAACCAACGTGGCGAAAAGCGAGGCCGAGAAGCGTGGTATTACGCTGAAAATCGCCGACGGCCAGCAAAAACAGGAAAACCAGATTAAAGCGGTACGTTCATTCGTGGCGCAGGGCGTGGATGCCATCTTTATTGCACCGGTGGTGGCAACGGGCTGGGAGCCGGTATTAAAAGAAGCTAAAGATGCCGATATTCCAGTCTTTTTGCTCGATCGTTCCATCGATGTCAAAGACAAATCTCTCTATATGACCACCGTTACGGCCGACAACGTGCTGGAAGGCAAATTGATTGGCGACTGGCTGATCAAAGAAGTGAATGGCAAGCCGTGTAACGTCGTGGAGCTGCAAGGGACCGTTGGTGCCAGCGTGGCGATTGACCGTAAAAAAGGCTTTGCTGAAGCGATTGCCAGTGCGCCTAACATCAAAATTATCCGCTCCCAGTCCGGCGACTTTACCCGCAGTAAAGGCAAAGAAGTCATGGAAAGCTTTATTAAAGCGGAAAACAACGGCAAGAACATCTGCATGGTTTATGCCCACAACGATGACATGGTGATCGGGGCGATTCAGGCGATTAAAGAAGCGGGCCTGAAACCGGGCAAAGATATTCTGACCGGTTCCATCGACGGCGTGCCGGATATCTACAAAGCGATGATTGACGGTGAAGCCAACGCCAGCGTTGAACTGACGCCGAATATGGCTGGCCCGGCTTTTGACGCGCTGGAGAAATTCAAAAAAGACGGCACGATGCCTGAGAAGCTGACCATTACCAAATCTATCCTCTATCTGCCGGATACCGCGAAAGAAGAGTTAGAGAAGAAGAAAAATATGGGCTATTAAGCCCTCATGAAAATGCCGGGTGACGCTGCGCTTGCCCGGCCTACGATACGCTCTTTTGTAGGCCGGTTAAGCGTAGCGCCAACTGGCGTGATGCAGGGGGAATCATGACGACAGAACATCACCCGGAAATCCTCCGCACAGAAGGATTAAGCAAGTTTTTCCCCGGCGTCACAGCGCTGGATAACGTGGATTTCAGCCTGCGCCATGGTGAGATTATGGCGCTGCTCGGTGAAAACGGGGCCGGGAAATCGACGCTGATCAAAGCGCTGACCGGCGTTTACCATGCCGATCGCGGCACTATCTGGCTCGAAGGCCAGACTATCTCGCCAAAGAATACCGCCCATGCCCAGCAACTGGGGATTGGCACCGTGTACCAGGAAGTGAACCTGCTGCCCAATATGTCGGTGGCAGATAATCTGTTTATTGGTCGCGAGCCGCGACGCTTTGGCCTGTTGCAGCGCAAGCAAATGGAAAAACGCGCCACGGAGCTGATGGCCTCCTATGGTTTTTCTCTCGATGTACGTGAGCCGTTAAACCGCTTTTCGGTGGCGATGCAGCAAATCGTCGCCATCTGCCGGGCTATCGATCTGTCGGCAAAAGTGTTGATCCTCGACGAACCCACCGCCAGTCTGGATACCCAGGAAGTTGACATGCTGTTTGGCCTGATGCGGCACCTGCGCGATCGCGGCGTCAGCCTGATCTTCGTCACCCATTTCCTCGATCAGGTCTATCAGGTTAGCGATCGGATCACCGTCCTGCGTAACGGCGGCTTCGTCGGCTGCCGAGAAACCCGCGAACTGCCGCAGATCGAGTTGGTGAAAATGATGCTCGGTCGCGAACTGGATACTCATGCATTGCAGCGTGCAGGTCGTACTTTGCTGAGTGAAAAACCGGTGGCTGCTTTCAACAACTTTGGCAAAAAAGGCACGATAACACCGTTCGATCTGCAGGTACGTCCCGGCGAGATCGTCGGCCTGGCGGGGCTGCTCGGATCGGGGCGCACGGAAACGGCGGAAGTGATCTTTGGTATTAAACCCGCCGACAGTGGCAGTGCGTTGATCAAAGGTAAACCGCAGACCCTGCGATCGCCGCATCAGGCTTCATGTCTGGGGATCGGCTTCTGCCCGGAGGATCGGAAAACGGACGGCATTATTGCCGCCGCCTCGGTGCGGGAAAATATCATTCTGGCCCTGCAGGCGCAGCGAGGCTGGCTGCGGCCCATTCCGCGCAAAGAGCAAAATGAAATTGCCGAGCGTTTTATCCGTCAGCTCGGTATTCGTACCCCTAGCGCCGAACAACCTATTGAATTTCTCTCCGGCGGTAATCAGCAAAAAGTATTGCTGTCGCGCTGGTTGTTGACCAAACCGCAGTTTCTGATCCTCGATGAACCCACGCGCGGGATCGACGTCGGGGCGCATGCCGAGATCATCCGCCTGATCGAAACGCTGTGCGCCGACGGTCTGGCGCTGCTGGTGATTTCCTCCGAACTGGAAGAACTGGTGGGTTATGCCGATCGCGTCATTATTATGCGCGATCGCAAACAGGTGGCCGAGATCCCACTGGCTGAACTGTCCGTACCGGCAATCATGAACGCAATTGCGGCTTAAGGAGACTGCTGTGATGCCTCAATCTCTCCCTCAATCCAACACTGCGAAAAGACGGTTTCGTTGGCCGAAGGGCATGCCGCAGCTGGTGGCGTTGCTGCTGGTGCTGTTGGTCGACAGCCTGGTGGCACCGCACTTCTATCAGGTGATTTTGCAGGATGGCCGCTTGTTCGGCAGCCCAATTGATATTCTCAACCGCGCCGCGCCCGTGGCGCTGCTGGCGATTGGCATGACGCTGGTGATTGCCACCGGCGGCATCGATCTTTCCGTGGGGGCGGTGATGGCCATTGCGGGTGCCACGACTGCTGCGATGACGGTCGCCGGGCACAGCCTCCCGGTTGTTCTGCTTGCAGCGTTGGGATCTGGCATTCTGGCGGGATTGTGGAACGGGATTCTGGTGGCGATCCTCAAGATCCAACCATTTGTCGCCACGCTGATCCTGATGGTGGCCGGGCGCGGTGTCGCGCAGTTGATCACCTCCGGACAGATCGTCACTTTCAACTCGCCCGATCTGTCGTGGTTCGGCAGCGGATCGCTGCTGCTGTTCCCGACGCCGGTGATCATCGCGTTGCTGACGCTGGTTGCCTTTTGGTTGCTGACACGTAAAACGGCGCTGGGCATGTTCATTGAAGCGGTGGGCATTAACATTCGTGCGGCGAAAAATGCCGGGGTGAATACCCGCGTCATCGTCATGCTCACCTATGTGTTGAGCGGCCTGTGTGCGGCGATTGCCGGGATTATCGTCACGGCGGATATTCGCGGGGCCGATGCCAACAATGCCGGATTATGGCTGGAGTTAGATGCCATTCTGGCGGTAGTTATCGGTGGCGGTTCGTTGATGGGCGGACGGTTTAACCTGTTGCTGTCGGTGGTCGGAGCCCTGATTATTCAGGGCATGAACACCGGGATTTTACTGTCTGGCTTCCAGCCGGAGCTGAACCAGGTGGTCAAAGCAGTGGTGGTGCTGTGCGTGCTGATCGTACAGTCGCAACGCTTTATCAGCCTGATAAAAGGAGTACGTGGTCATGATAAAACGTAACTTACCGCTGATGATCACCCTCGGCGTCTTTGTGCTGGGCTACCTTTACTGCCTGACACAGTTTCCTGCCTTTGCTTCGACGCGCGTGATCTGCAATATCCTGACCGATAACGCCTTCTTAGGGATTATCGCCGTTGGCATGACCTTCGTGATCCTCTCCGGCGGGATCGACCTGTCCGTCGGCTCGGTAATTGCTTTTACCGGTGTATTTCTGGCTAAAGCAATTGGTTACTGGGGTATTTCGCCGCTGCTAGCGTTCCCGCTGGTTCTGGTGATGGGCTGCGCGTTTGGCGCATTTATGGGATTACTGATCGATGCGCTGAAGATCCCGGCATTTATTATTACTCTGGCGGGGATGTTCTTTCTGCGGGGCGTCAGCTATCTGGTTTCCGAAGAGTCGATCCCGATCAATCACCCGATTTATGACACCCTTTCCAGCCTGGCCTGGAAGATCCCTGGTGGTGGGCGTCTGAGCGCCATGGGGCTGTTGATGCTGGGCGTGGTGGTGATCGGCATCTTCCTCGCGCACCGCACGCGCTTTGGCAACCAGGTGTACGCCATTGGCGGCAGTGCGACGTCAGCCAACCTGATGGGGATCTCAACCCGTAGCACGACAATCCGCATCTATATGCTTTCTACCGGACTGGCTACGCTGGCCGGGATTGTCTTCTCCATTTATACCCAAGCGGGTTATGCGCTGGCTGGCGTTGGCGTAGAGTTGGATGCCATTGCCTCGGTGGTGATTGGCGGCACCTTGCTGAGCGGTGGCGTGGGAACGGTGCTGGGCACGCTGTTTGGCGTGGCGATCCAGGGGCTGATTCAAACCTATATTAACTTTGACGGCACGTTAAGCTCGTGGTGGACGAAGATCGCCATCGGTATTCTGCTGTTTATTTTTATCGCCTTACAACGCGGCCTGACGGTGCTGTGGGAAAACCGCCAAAGTTCGCCGGTAACGCGGGTGAATACCACGATCGCATCGAAATGACGGAGTAGGCTGTTTTTTAGCGTATATCGGGTAATGCGTATACACTAGGCAGACTATGTTTACGCTAATGGAATCAAAAAGATGAAAGGAATCGAAGGGGAAGGGCTACCGACAGCATGTGCAAGTTGTGGGGAAAAAGTACTGCCTCCGGATAGCCACTGCGCGCGTTGCGAAAACAAAAAATATACGGGAATTGGTGGCTGGCTCTATTTACCGGCCGTGACCTTGGTGTTGTCCGTTATTTCTGGGGTCGTTGGATTTTTCGGCGTCGCGGCGTTTGTGTTGCACACTGAGGCGGAAGTGAGCGCACTGGTCATTTTTGAGCTCGTCTGCATGACCGCTCTTTTGATACTGGTGATTTACACGACGGTTCTATTTTTCAAAAAGAAACGTCAGCTACCCAAGTTTTATACCGCATTCATTTTAGGCACCATGTTTTACTACGTTATGGACAGCTGGCTGGGTGCCACCTTTTATGACGTGGGGCTGAGTTCTGACGATATAAAAGCCTTTGTCTCTTGTGCGGGCCAGATCCTCATTTGGATACCGTATTTCCGCGTATCAAAGCGCGTCAAATTGACCTTTGTGAATTAAGCGTATTAAGGACGCCGGATTGCTCCGGCGTCTGAGTCTTACGCGTCCGGGAACTCGCGGATTAAACGCTCAACGTCTTCAACCATATGGTCGTTACCGACGAAGAATGAACGGCGCTGGTGCAGGCTTTCCGGGATGATATCCAGAATACGGTCTTTACCATCGCTTGCCTTACCGCCTGCTTGCTCGGCCAGGAGAGCCATTGGGTTGCATTCGTACAGCAGACGCAGTTTCCCTTCCGGGTGGCTGGCGGTGCTCGGATACAGGTAGATCCCGCCTTTCAGAAGATTGCGGTGGAAATCTGCAACCAGAGAGCCGATGTAGCGCGAGGTATACGGGCGCTGGGTTGCTTTATCTTCTTCCTGGCAGAATTTAATGTATTTCTTCACGCCATTCGGGAATTTGATGTAGTTGCCTTCGTTAATGGAGTAAGTACTGCCTTTTTCCGGGAAGCGCATGCGCTCCTGGCTGAGGCAAAATACGCCCAGAGAAGGATCGTAGGTGAACGCGTGTACGCCGCAGCCAGTGGTGTACACCAGCATGGTAGATGAGCCGTAAACAACGTAGCCCGCAGCAACTTGTTTGTTGCCCGGCTGCAGGAAATCCTCTTCCGTTACCGGCGTACCGACAGGGGTGACACGGCGATAAATCGAGAAGATCGTGCCAACAGAGACGTTAACATCGATGTTGGATGAGCCATCCAGCGGATCCATGAGTACAACGTATTTTGCGTGTTCACAACCTTCGAAGACGACGATTTCATCTTCTTCTTCTGAGGCAATGCCCGCCACAATATCGCGTGCCTTCAGCGCAGCTTTCAGTTTTTCGTTCGCGAACAGATCGAGTTTCTGTTGAACCTCTCCCTGCACGTTCTCAGCACCGCTGGCACCCAGGATATCGACCAGACCGGCCTTGTTGATATCGCGGTGGATGATCTTGGCGCCCAGCTTTATTGCCGATAACAAAGCAGTCAGCTCACCGGTAGCATGAGAGAACTCGTGCTGCTTTTCGACAATAAATTCACCTAACGTTTTCATAACACTTTCCCTGCAAATTGTATGGAGTAAAGCGACCGCAATAATCTTAACAAATATTTCAACCCTCGCGCTTAGGTGAATCGCGCCAGCAAACGACGGATTATCCTGAAATGCGTTTCTCACTTGGCTGACATATGCGTAAAATGGTCCCCAGATTAAAAAAGGATAGTGACGTATGCGCATTCATATTTTGGGAATTTGTGGCACCTTCATGGGCGGTCTGGCGATGCTAGCGCGTTCGCTCGGTCATGAAGTAACGGGTTCGGACGCCAATGTGTATCCGCCGATGAGTACCTTACTTGAGAAGCAGGGCATCTCCCTGATTCAGGGTTATGATGCCAGTCAGCTCGACCCCCAGCCGGATCTGGTGATTATCGGCAATGCCATGACACGTGGTAATCCGTGCGTGGAAGCAGTGCTGGAGAAGAATATCCCGTACATGTCCGGCCCGCAGTGGCTGCATGACTTTGTGCTTCGCGATCGCTGGGTGCTGGCAGTGGCGGGAACACACGGTAAAACCACTACCGCCGGAATGGCGACCTGGATCCTCGAAGTCTGCGGCTATAAGCCTGGATTTGTGATCGGCGGCGTACCGGGTAACTTCGAGGTTTCTGCGCGTCTGGGCGAAAGTGACTTTTTCGTCATTGAAGCGGACGAGTACGACTGTGCGTTCTTCGATAAGCGTTCTAAATTCGTGCATTACTGCCCGCGTACGCTGATCCTCAACAACCTTGAGTTTGATCACGCAGACATCTTTGACGATCTGAAAGCGATTCAGAAACAGTTCCACCATCTGGTGCGTATCGTGCCGGGCCAGGGACGTATCATCTACCCGGAAAACGACATCAATCTGAAACAGACGATGGCGATGGGCTGCTGGAGCGAGCAGGAACTGGTTGGCGAGCAAGGCCACTGGCTGGCGAAGAAACTGACCACCGATGCCTCCGAGTGGGAAGTGTTCCTGGACGGTGAAAGTGTCGGCGTTGTGAAGTGGGGCCTGGTCGGCGAACACAATATGCACAACGGCCTGATGGCGATTGCAGCTGCCCGCCATGTTGGTGTTACCCCTGCGGATGCGGCCAATGCGCTCGGTTCATTCATCAACGCACGTCGTCGTCTTGAACTGCGCGGTGAAGCCAATGGCGTGACGGTATATGACGATTTTGCCCATCACCCGACGGCCATTCTGGCGACGCTTGCCGCGCTGCGCGGAAAAGTCGGCGGCACGGCGCGTATTATTGCCGTACTGGAACCGCGCTCGAACACCATGAAAATGGGGCTGTGCAAAGACGATCTGGCACCGTCGTTAGGTCGTGCGGACGAAGTGTTCCTGCTGCAACCGCCACACATTCCGTGGCTGGTATCGGAAGTTGCAGAAGCCTGCGTTCAGCCTGCTCACTGGAACGGTGACGTTGACGCGCTGGCGGATATGGTGGTGAAAACCGCACAGCCAGGCGATCACATTCTGGTGATGAGCAACGGCGGGTTTGGTGGCATCCATCAAAAACTGTTAGACAAACTTGCGGCGAAAGCACAGCAGTGATCGACAGAACGTAATGTTATCTATGGCCAGCGGACACTCTGCTGGCCTTTTTTATACCTACGCCCTGGTTGCGAAGGCTTTTTTTACTCTTTTACGTTGAATAACGGATCCCGGAACCCCCTTCATGATGACTGACTCCCTGAATCCAGATGTGATTTACCATAACGGTAAAATTTATACGGCAGATAAGTCCGATCAATTTTGTGAAGCTATCGCTATCAAACAAGGCTATATCGCCGCTGTCGGCAGCAGTCATGAACTGCTGGCGTTGGCGGGAACCCAAACGGAAGTGATCGATCTTGAAAAAAGGGTCATTCTGCCGGGGCTTATCGATAGTCATATGCATCCATTCTGGGGAGGTAAACAGCTTCGTGGCTGTAACCTGAATTATGCGGCACTGACGGTAGAAGGAACTCTGGCGTTAATACAGAAGCATCTTGATGAGGATCCGCTGAAGGAAGAGGACGATTGGCTTTCCGTCCGCGCCTGGCAGCGTCAGGCGATGATCCCTGCCGGTGCCGACATGTGTCGTAAATCACTGGATACCCTGAACACGCGCCGCCCGGTGGTGCTTTTTTCCAATGACTGCCATACCCTGGCGGCGAACAGCCGTGCGCTCGAGATGCTGGGCATCACCGAAGAGACCCCCGTTCCGGCGGATGGCAAAATTGGTCGGGATGAAACGGGTCGCTTAAACGGGATCCTGGAAGATGCGCCAGCCATGCGTGCTTTCGACAGCATCCCGACCGGTACGCCGGAACAGTGTGTGCTGATCGCCCGTCATGTTCAGCGGGTTCTGAATCAGCAGGGTGTGACAACGGTCATGGATACCCGGGTTTACGAAGAGCAACTGAAAGCGTTCGCTGTTTTGCGTGATAGAGGCGAGTTAACCCTGCGTATGTGCGGCGCGCGTGAAATTACGCCAGACAGCGTGGCCGGTCCACAGGATGCCGCCCGCGCGCTGGATGAACTTGTTGCCTTTAACCAACGCTGGAACGACCCCGTGTGGCAGCCAGCACCTGGTTTTGGCGTCAGCCATGTGAAGTTCTTTGTCGATGGTGTGTTACAACCGCCGACCATGACCGCATCGCTGCTGCAGCCTTACCGCAAAAATAGAGGGACGCACGCGCAACCTGACTGGCAGCCGACGGAAGATTACGGCGATCTCTACTTCACACCCGATGTCTTTAATGCGTTGATCAATGAATGCGGCCGCACGGGCGTTCATCCACATATGCATACGGTGGCGGAAGGGGCAATAGAGATGGCGCTGGATGCGTTGCAGGAGATGCGCCAGACCTGGCCGCAGAAGGATGTCCGACCGGGTCTTGCACATAATGAACTTGCGGCGGCGCATCAGTATGCCCGTTTTGCCGAGCTGGATGTTACGGCGGTGCTCTCGTATCAGTGGGCAGGACTGCCAGCGGTGTTGATTGAGGAAGAGCGCGCCATGCTGGGTGAAGCGCGTTTTCCCCATCTTGAACCACAAGGACGATTCCTTGATGCCGGTGCGCGTCTGGCATATGGCAGCGACTGGCCCATCGACCGTCTTGATGAGTGGTATAATCTGCAAATAGCCATGACGCGTCGGGCGTGGGATGCGGAAGGTAATCCTGCGGGGCCGCGTCTGGATAATGACCGCAATTTAACCCTGACAGAAGTGCTGCGCTCCGCCACAATCGATGCAGCATACATGATAGCCCGTGACGAGGAGATCGGTTCTCTGGAGCCCGGTAAGCTTGCTGATCTGATCGTGCTGAAAGATGACATCTTCAGCAACCCGCCCGAAACCTTATTTAAAACGCGGGTGATGTGTACGGTTGTCGGCGGCAAAGTGGTCTGGCAGGACGCCTAATATTGTGAAATAAACAGCCTGTTTTTGTAACAAAAACAGGCTGAACTATTTATAGGGTTGTATTTAAACAGAAGAAATACCCTCTATTCCATTCTGTTTTCGTTGCTCTCAATATTTACATATGGAATAAGTTAAGAAAACTAAAGTGAATGATTTTATATGGACAGAGCGCTTATTATGCTTTTCAAAATCTGGCCCATATGTAAGAATCCGCGGTCTTTTTTTAATTATAAATGAACCTTTCAACGGTACCTTTTTCAGGGCCAGGAGATGATACGGGAATGCCACAAAAACATCAGCTACGAAGAGTGCTTAAAACACCGGCCCTTGTCGCGTTTGGTCTGGCGTATATGGTTCCGCTGGGCGTATTTACCACCTATGGACAGGTGACAGTCCTCAGCGAAGGGCATCTGCCAGTCGCCTATCTTGTCACGATTGCGACGATTCTGTTTACTGCGTTGAGTTACTGTCGTATGACCAGCGCGCTGCCGTTGGCTGGTTCTGCTTATTCCTATGTACAGCGCAGTTTTGGCGGTAAAACGGGATTTTTAGTCGGATGGGCGCAGATCCTGGATTATTTATTCCTGCCAATTCTGAATTATCTTGTTTTAGGCATTTTCCTGCATGAGGCATTCCCGGCGATTCCGGCTCCTGTCTTTGTTCTGGCATCTATTTTATCGGTCAGTCTGCTGAATATTCTTGGTGTACGGCTGATGACATCCGTTAATTTCACATTAATAGCGGCACAGTTAATTTTTATCGTGTTGTTTATCACCCTCTCTTTTAGCCAGGCTGATTTGAGTCCGGATGCGCTGATGCGTCCTCTGTTAGTCAACAGTGGGCATCTGGGCGGATTACTGGCTGGTGCGGCGGTACTTTGCCTGGCATTTTTGGGTTTTGACGCTATCGCGACCATGGCTGAAGAAGCCTATGATGCGAAACGGACATTGCCTCGCGCGATTATCATTACCGTACTTCTGGCTGGCGTTATCTTTATCGCCGTGTCGTATGCAGCACATTTGGTCTACCCGGACTGGCAATCGCTGATTCCGGTTCAGGATACCGCAAGCTTGGTTGTGTCGGAAAAAGTGGGCGGCAAATGGATGTACAACTTCTTTATGGCGGCCTATCTGACCGGCGTGTATGCCTCTGCAATGACGGCTCAGACCGGCGTATCGCGCATCTTCTATGCGATGGGGCGTGAGGGTGTATTGCCGAGAAAAATCTTTTTCCATCTGCATTCCCGATTCCATACGCCATACCGGGCCATTATTTTCGTCGCGCTGGTATCCCTGACGGCACTGGAACTGAGTCTGGATCTTGTCGTCTCGATGATAAGTTTCGGGGCGCTCGTTGCCTTTACGTTTGTGAATCTCAGCGTCATTAAACACTTCCTGATCAATGAGCGACGTCGCGGCATTTCCGCGCTGTTTCACTATGGACTGCTGCCGTTACTCGGGGTGTGTATGTCGGTGTGGCTGTGGACAAACCTGGCACCGGACGCGCTAAAAGTAGGCCTCGTGTGGTTAGCGGTTGGGTTCGCCTGGCTGCTGTATATGACGCGTGGTTTACGCCAGTCTCCCCCATCTGTTGATTATGATGAAATCGCGCATCTGATTGATTAATCGTCGCTCCCGCGCACTGAGGTGCGCGGGTTTTCATTTCTCTGCTTATCACCTTATATGCTGACCTGTAAAAAAATAACCTCGACAGACTCGATGCTTTTTCAGCGTTTGGACGCGCTATATTCTGCGGCTTTCCCCTGGCACGAACAGCGGGAAATACATGCGAAACAGCAGGCAATTGCCAGCCCGCATTACGCGCTTGAAGGGTGGTTTAAAGAGGAACTGTTTATTGGCCTGAGCGGATGCTGGACCTTTGACGACTATGTCTACGTTGAACATCTGGCGATTGATGGGGCATTGCGATCGCAGGGTTATGGCAAAATCCTACTCGGGCAGATTCTTGCGCGGTCGCCGATGACGATTCTGGAGATTGATCCACTGACGACGGAAATTGCCAGGAAACGGCTGCGGTTTTACGAATCGATGGGGTTTTTCGCGAATCCTTGGCCGCACACTCATCCGGCTTATCATTCAGGTATGGCCGGACATGAGCTAATGGTACTGAGTTATCCGGTACCGATAGATGCGTTGCACTATGCGCGTTTCAATGCGGATTTATGCCATCGCGTAATGGCTCTGTAAGCAAAAATGCCCCAGCAAAGCAGGGGCATCCGGGACGATGTTACGCTTCGTTTTCAGCCAGCTCACGCAGATACTGGAAAATCTGACGTGCTGATTTCGGCGGCTTATTGCCTTCTTGCTCTTTCTTCGCATTGCGTACCAGAGAACGAAGCTGTTGGCGATCGGCGTTCGGCCACAGTTTTAATACTTCCGCTACCGCATCATCACCTTCAACGATTAAACGGTCGCGCAACTGCTCAAGCTTGTGAAACAGTACAACCTGCTGGTTGTGGCGGTTTTTCAGCTTATCCAGCGCCTGACGGATAGGATCAACATCGCGCTGACGCAGCATTTTACCAATCAGCTGCAGCTGGCGGCGACGGCCTTCCATCTTGATGCGCTGAGCCAGCTCAATGGCGGCACGTAAATCCGCATCGAGCGGGATTTTATCCAGCGCATTTTTCCCCAGTTTTACCAGTTCCACACCCAGGTGTTTTAACTCCTCGGCGTCACGTTTTATTTCACTTTTACTGACCCAGATAATTTCATCGTCTTCGTCTTCGATGTCATCACCGGGAACGTCGTCGAGCCAGTCTTCGGGCTGCTTAGTCATGTCAGGCTCCTTAAAAAAAGAGGCTAATGTTACCAGTTAAGATGCGCACTGAAAAACGGTTCTCTGTTAGACTTCAGAGAAACTCTCTCTACATTATGGCATTTGCGATGAAAGTAATCTCACAAGTTGAAGCGCAGCGTAAGATTCTGGAAGAAGCAGTCTCGACAGCACTGGAATTAGCGTCAGGTCAGTCGGACGGTGCAGAAGTCGCCGTAAGCAAGACGACGGGTATTAGCGTCAGCACCCGTTATGGTGAAGTGGAGAACGTCGAATTCAACAGTGACGGCGCGCTGGGTATTACGGTGTATCACCAGAACCGTAAGGGCAGTGCATCGTCCACCGATTTAAGTCCACAGGCAATTGCCCGCACCGTGCAGGCCGCGCTGGATATTGCCCGTTACACCTCGCCGGACCCGTGCGCAGGCGTGGCGGATAAAGAACTGCTGGCCTTTGATGCGCCAGATTTAGATCTATTCCACCCGGCGGAAGTCTCGCCTGACGAAGCCATTGAACTGGCGGCGCGTGCAGAACAAGCGGCGTTGCAGGCCGATAAGCGCATTACTAATACCGAAGGCGGCAGCTTTAACAGCCACTATGGCATCAAAGTATTTGGTAACAGCCACGGTATGCTGCAAGGCTACTGCTCCACGCGTCACTCGCTTTCCAGTTGTGTTATCGCGGAAGAAAATGGCGACATGGAACGCGATTACGCCTACACCATTGGTCGCGCAATCGGCGATCTGCAAACGCCGGAGTGGGTTGGCGCTGACTGTGCGCGTCGTACCTTATCCCGCTTGTCTCCGCGTAAACTTTCCACCATGAAGGCGCCGGTTATTTTCGCCAATGAAGTGGCGAACGGATTGTTCGGACACCTGGTTGGCGCGATTGCCGGTGGATCGGTGTATCGCAAATCCACTTTCCTGCTGGATTCGCTGGGTAAACAAATTCTGCCGGAATGGCTGACCATTGAAGAACATCCGCACCTGCTGAAAGGACTGGCGTCTTCGCCGTTCGACAGCGAAGGCGTACGGACTGAACGTCGCGACATTATCAAAGACGGTGTGCTGACCCAGTGGCTGCTGACTAATTATTCTGCCCGTAAGCTGGGGCTGAAGAGCACCGGCCATGCTGGCGGTATTCACAACTGGCGAATTCCGGGACAAGGTCTAAGCTTCGAGCAGTTGCTCAAAGAGATGGGCACAGGCCTGGTAGTGACCGAGCTGATGGGGCAGGGCGTGAGTGGTATTACCGGCGACTATTCGCGCGGCGCGGCTGGCTTCTGGGTCGAAAATGGTGAAATTCAGTATCCGGTGAGTGAAATCACCATCGCCGGTAATTTGAAAGATATGTGGCGCAATATTGTCACCGTGGGTAACGATATTGAAACGCGCAGTAATATACAGTGTGGTTCCGTACTGTTGCCGGAGATGAAAATCGCCGGGCAGTAGATTTGAAGTGGCGCGACCTGCCGCGCCATAAACGTCGATAATAATAAAAGGAAGTAAGCAATGCGTAAAAAGTTACTCGCTATGCTGGCGGTGTCCTCTCTCGTGCTGTGTTCGGCAAATGTCTTTGCTACCGACCTCGAAGACGATATGGGGATCCTCAACGACAACCTGAAAATCGTGGAAAAAACGGATAACGCAGTTGAACTGAAGGGCGCGTTAACCAAAATGCGTGCAGCCGCGCTAGACGCCCAAAAGGGCACACCACCGAAGCTGGAAAGCAAATCCCCGGACAGCCCGGAGATGAAGGATTTCCGCCACGGTTTTGACACGCTGATCGGTCAGATCGATGGTGCGTTAAAACTGGCGAACGAAGGTAAAGTCAAAGAGGCGAAAGCCGCTGCGGAAGAGCTAAAAACCACGCGCAACGCTTACCATAAGAAGTATCGTTAATTTATTTATGCGGCCTGCGTAGTCCGTAGGCCGCATATGATGCGCCAGCGTCGCCATCCTGTACCGCAACCTCCCATAAGCAAACGCTATCCCCATCACATTTTTTAACTTTTAACGCCAACCTGTTATTCCTGCCGCTTGCGGTTCTCCTGCTATCTCGTGCGATCCCCATCACGTTATTCCGCTGAAAAATCGTCAATTCACCCCTTTTTGCGGCACAGATCACTATCACTGCGCCCCTTTCCACTTCGAAGTGGAAAACAACTCGCTACAAACTTTTAACCTCCACCGCTAATTTACCCTCAGAGCCATTAGTGGGGTAAGACGAGTGAATAACGGAGCTGTAATGAATGACATGGGGGAACCGGTGACACCGTCTGGTGAACTGGCTGAACGCATGCTGGCACAGGTGTATGCCTTGTTGCGCGCACGCCACATCATTCCCAATGCCGTACAGGAACAAATGCTGACATCGCATGTTCGCGCTATGGCGCACCGCTCGGTGACGGGCGAACCATTACCCGAAGTCGATGCCAGCTTATTTGATGAAATTTCAGCCGAATCAATGGCGCTTGCCCGCGACGTCGTAGCGCAGTTTGGCAATCTTCCCGAGGAAGAGGCCTGGCTGCTGTCGGTGCATTTCGAAGTCGCGAAAGACAACCTTTAAGGAGCACAAGATGGAACAGATTACAGTCGTAATTGGCGATCGTCTGGGTAAAGGCCAGAAAGTGGCTGCAGGCGTCGAGAAAGCCGGTGGACGTGCGGTCGTGGTACCGGGCGTGGCGGCAGATATGAAACTGGGTGACGTGATGAAAGCGGAAAATGCCACCTTTGGTATCTCGTTTTGTGGCAGCGGCGGCGCAGGCGCCATCACCGCGCAAACCAAGTATGGCTACAAAGCCAAATACGGCATGCGCTCGGTTGATGAAGGCGTGACGGCCATCAACGAAGGCTGCAACGTGCTGGGGTTCGGCTTTATGGACAAAGAAGAGCTCGGCGAGCGCCTGGTGCAGGCGTGGCAAAAGAAACACGGCGCTTAAGCATGAAAGAGCAATTCACCACCACGGTGAGAGTCACTGGCAAAGGTGACGCCAAAGCGCGCGCCTTTGCCGATGCCCTGAACCACGTTCAGGCAGCGGTGATGAAAGCATCGCCGCACATCTTACTGCGTATTGAGCCACAGGATGTGCAGGTTGTTCAAGCGCGTGAAACGGTGCGTAAAGAGGCGTTTTTATTCCTCTTTTTGCGCCGCGAAAGACGCACCTTTAGCGTGGAGCTGGATGTGACCGTCAACGTGACTGCCATCAATCTCGACAAGGTGGATTTCGTTACGCAACGCTGATTCTCTATTAAAAGGCATAATTATGTTCCTGATAATATTAATAAAATCGCTCATCATCGGCGGCCTGGTCGGCGTAGGTGTCGGCGCTGGGGCTGCACGCATGTTTCATGCGCCTACCTCTCAGGGGATGGGCGCGTTTCGAACCCTGGGGGAACTGAATTCCTGTGAAGGGGATCCGGCTTCTCACTTCTCATTCGGCCTGGGCTTCTTCTTTAACGCCTGGGCTTCCTCCGTTGCGGCGGGTGCGTTCACGCAGGACGTTGACCACCGCATCATCCCCAACTGGGGCGCGGCCGCGTTGATGATTAAAAATCGCAATGTCGGTGAAACGCTGCACGATCCTAAGCGCATGGCGATTGCCTGTGGCGTCATTGGCATGATTGTCGTCACCTTCCTAAACCTGACCGCCTCATCCGTACCGGCTGCGCTGCAGGTTACCGCCGTCAAAGTGCTGGTGCCAGCGGCAAACCTGCTGGTCAACACCGTGATGCCGGTGATCTTCTGGTTGGCGGCGATCGATGCCGGTAAGAAATCAGGCTTCTGGGCGACCGTCTTTGGCGGCGCAGCGCAGTTGATTATGGGCAACGCCGTACCGGGTCTGGTACTCGGTATTCTGATCGGCAAAGGTGTTGAAGAGAGCGGCTGGAACCACGTCACCAAAGTGATGATGGTGGCTATTGTCGCGCTGTTTGTCCTGAGCGGTTTCTTCCGCGGCTTCGACATGAAGATGATCGAATCCTTCCATCTGACCGTGCCGAACTGGCTGGAACTGATCCACAACTCACTCAGCGGTAAATAACGGAGGCCATCATGGAACAGAATAAAGGTTTTTGGTTTGCCGACTGGTCGTTTCCGATCTTCGTTGGCCTGCTATCCTCCGGCGTATTTGCCGGAACGCACATGTACTACCTGTACGGTATTGGCGCATTTAACGAAGTTGCTTTTGTGGCGATGCTGAAGGCGGGTATGGATACCGGCTCCTACGGGGCGGTGGCGGCATTTGGTGCAAGCTTCCTGTTTGCCCGCATTATTGAAGGTTCGCTGGTGGGAATTTTGGATATTGGCGGGGCGATTCAGACCGGTGTTGGCTTAGGCGTTCCGGCGCTGCTGCTGGGTGCGGGCATTATCTTCCCGGTCGCTAACTTCGCAGCCTCGCTGGTTACCGGTCTGGTGATTGGCCTGGCGATTGGTTACGTCATCATCCTGGCGCGTAAGTTCACCATCAATCAGAGCGACTCGACCTACGGTGCGGACGTAATGATGGGGGCCGGTAACGCCTCCGGTCGCTTCCTCGGACCCTTGATTATTCTCAGCGCGATGACAGCTTCTATTCCTATCGGAATCGGTTCTCTGGCGGGTGCGCTGCTGTTTTACCTGTGGCAGAAACCGATCACCGGCGGCGCGATCCTCGGCGCTATGATCCTCGGTTCGATCTTCCCGATTGCGATTAACTAAGCGTTGCTTTGTTGGCCGGATAAGGCGGTTATGCAGCCATCCGGCAAAAGGAGAGAGAAATGTTTGATTTACTCCTGCGCCATGCGCGTCTGGTTGACGATACGGTGAGCGATATTGCTGTCAAGGACGGCAAAATTGCGGCGCTGGGCGAGATTACCGCTCCAGCGGTGAAAACCGTCGATTTACGCGGTGAGTGTTTTGTGAGCGCTGGGTGGATTGATTCTCACGTCCACTGCTACCCGAAATCCCCGATTTATCATGACCAGCCTGACAGCATCGGCATTGCCACCGGCGTGACTACGGTGGTGGATGCCGGCAGCACCGGTGCGAACGATATAGATGATTTCTATACCTTAACCCGCGAAGCGGCCACTGATGTTTATGCTCTGCTGAATATTTCCCGCGTTGGGCTGATTGCGCAAAACGAGTTGGCCAACATGGCCAACATTGATGCCGACGCGGTGCGGCAGGCAGTGCAACGCCATCCTGATTTTATCGTCGGTCTGAAGGCGCGAATGAGCAGCAGCGTGGTCGGTGAAAACGGCATCACACCGCTGGATTGTGCCAAAACGATGCAAGCAGAGAATGGTGATTTGCCGCTGATGGTACACATTGGTAACAACCCGCCGGATCTGGATGAGATCGCCGAACGCCTGGCGTCGGGCGACATCATTACCCACTGTTACAACGGCAAACCGAACCGCATTCTGACGCCAGAAGGCGAGTTGCGGGCCTCGGTAACACGGGCACTTGCTCGCGGCGTGCGTCTGGATGTTGGGCATGGCACTGCCAGCCTGAGCTTTGCGGTGGCGAAACGCGCTATCGGCCTGGGCATTTTGCCGCACACCATCAGCTCCGACATTTACTGCCGCAACCGCATCAGCGGGCCGGTGCATTCCCTGGCGAACGTGATGTCGAAATTTCTCGCCATAGGCATGTCGCTACCACAGGTCATTGAGTGTGTGACCGCCAATGCCGCCGACGGTTTGCGCCTGAAACATAAAGGCCGGCTACAGGTCGGTCTGGATGCTGATCTGACCCTCTTTACGCTTAAGCGCCAGCCAACCGTGCTGGTAGATGCAGAAAACGACAGCCTGCAGGCTGAACAACTGCTGGTGCCGCTTGCCGCAATACGTGCGGGCAAGGGCTATATGACCGAACAAGGGAGCGCAGAACATGCCTTCGATTTTTGAGAAATATGATTTAAAACAGGTAATTAACACATCAGGCCGCATGACGGCGCTCGGCGTTTCCACGCCGCGACCAGAAGTCGTTGAGGCCGCGATGGCGGGGATGAATCAGTACTTCGAAATGAAAGATCTGGTCAATAAAACCGGAGACTACATCGCGAAGTTACTTGAGGTTGAAGGGGCAACGGTTGTTTCCTGTGCCTCGGCGGGGATTGCCCTGTCGGTGGCGGCAGTGCTGGTGAAAGACAGCGACTGGCTGCTGGAAAATCTGCATGTAACGCCAATCGACAATAACGAAATCGTGCTACCCAAAGGTCACAACGTCAACTTTGGCGCACCGGTTGGCACAATGGTGGCGCTCGGCGGCGGCAAGTTAGTGGAAGCGGGTTACGCTAACGAATGCTCTGCGGCACAGTTGGCTGCGGCCATTTCGCCGCGAACGGCGGCCATTTTATATATCAAATCTCACCATTGCGTACAGAAAAGCATGCTCAGCGTGGAACAGGCTGCGGTGGTCGCGCGTACGCATAATCTACCGCTGATTGTGGATGCAGCGGCGGAGGAAGATTTGCAGTGTTACTACCGCGTGGGGGCGGACCTGGTGATTTATAGCGGTGCCAAGGCGATTGAAGGGCCAACCAGCGGTCTGGTGATTGGCAAAACGCAATATGTTGAGTGGGTGAAGCGCCAGACGGCGGGCATTGGCCGGGCGATGAAGGTTGGTAAAGAAGGCATTCTTGGCCTGACCTGCGCCATCGAACTGTACCTGAGTGCGCAGAAAGAAAGCGGTGCGGAGATGGTCGAGAAAATGACGCCGTTTATTAATGCACTGAATACCTTTAATGGCGTCAGCGCTCGCGTGGTATGGGATAGCGCAGGACGTGACATTGCGCGTACCGAAATTAAGTTTGATGAAGCGGTAACCGGTATCGCCACGGGTGAACTGGTCGAAGCACTGAAACAGGGGGAGTACGCGATTTACTTCCGTGGTTACAAAGCCAACGAAGGCATTATCGAGGCGGATGTGCGTAGCGTCGATCGCGCGCAGTTGGAGATTGTGGCGCGTCGGATTGGTGAAGTGACTCAACAGGAGAAAAAAGCATGAAACTGACCCCTAATTTTTATCGCGATCGCGTCTGCCTGAACGTGCTGGCTGGCACAAAAGAGAACGCCCGGGATATTTACACGGCGGCAGAAGGACACGTGCTGGTCGGCGTGCTCTCCAAAAATTATGCGAGCGTTGAAAGCGCGGTGGCGGATATGCGTGAATACGCAGCGCTCATCGATAACGCGCTCTCCGTGGGGCTGGGGGCGGGCGACCCGAACCAGTCGGCGATGGTCAGTGAAATCTCCCGTCAGGTGCAGCCACAGCATGTCAATCAGGTGTTTACCGGCGTGGCAACCAGCCGTGCGTTGCTGGGCCAGCAGGACACGGTGGTCAATGGTCTGGTCTCGCCAACCGGCACGCCGGGCATGGTGAAAATATCCACTGGCCCGCTGAGTAGCCAGACGCCGGACGGCATTGTGCCGGTAGAAACTGCGATTGCGATGCTCAAAGACATGGGGGGCAGCTCAATTAAATACTTCCCGATGGGCGGTCTAAAATGCCGTGATGAATACATCGCGGTCGCGCAAGCCTGCGCGCGTCATGACTTCTGGTTGGAGCCGACGGGCGGCATTGACCTGGAAAACTTTGCTGAGATTTTGCAGATTGCCCTTGATGCCGGCGTGAGTAAAATCATTCCTCACATTTATAGTTCTATTATTGATAAGGTGAATGGTAACACTCGCCCGGACGACGTACGCCAACTGATGGCGATGACCCGAGTCTGTGTAGGCTAACTGACTGATGAGGAAAAAGACGTGCGATTCCCCAACCAACGTTTAGCACAGCTGTTTGACATGCTGCAAAACGAGGCGCTGCCGCAGGATGAGCTGGCGCAGCGGTTGTCGGTTTCCACACGCACGGTCAGGGCGGATATTACCGCGCTGAATGCGCTACTCGCCCCGTATGGCGCGCAGTTTGTCCTCAGCCGGGGCAACGGTTATCAGCTTAAAATTGACGACCCGGCAAGTTACCACGCCTTGCAAACGCAGCAGCCCGAGCGGTTGCTGCGCATCCCGCGTACCAGCCAGGAGCGGGTGTACTGGCTGGTGGTCCGTTTTCTGACATCGGCCTTTTCGCTGAAGCTGGAAGATTTAGCTGATGAATGGTTCATCAGCCGCGCGACGCTGCAAAACGACATGGCGGAAGTGCGTGAGCACCTGCAACGGTATCGGCTGACGCTGGAAACTCGCCCCCGACATGGAATGAAGCTGTTTGGCAGTGAAATGGCGATCCGCGCCTGTCTGACCGATCTGCTGTGGACGCTGGCGCAGCAAGATCCTTCCCATCCGCTGGTAATGGAAGAGGCGCACAATGCTGGTGTACCGCAGCAGTTGCAACCTGTTTTACAGGATATTTTTTCCCGTTTTCATATCAGCCTGACCGATGAGGGCGAGCTCTTTCTGCGCTTATATTGTGCGGTGGCGGTGCGTCGGATTAGCGAGGGCTACCCGCTGCCGGAGTTCGTCGCAGAAGAAGTGGAGAGCGAGGTGTGCCAGGCCACGCGGGAAATCGCGGCGGTATTGCACCGGCTGGCAGGTAAACCGCTTTCTGTTTTCGAGGAAAACTGGCTGAAGGTGCATATTGCCGCCCGCCAGGTGCAGGAGATTGCGCCCAGCGCCATCAATGCCGATGATGATGAAGCGCTGGTCAACTACATTCTGCGTTTTATCAACACCCAGTACAACTACAACCTGTTGAATGACAAACAGTTACATGCCGACCTACTGACGCATATTAAGACGATGATCACCCGAGTGCGTTACCAGATAATGATCCCCAATCCGCTGCTGGAAAATATTAAACAGCACTACCCGATGGCGTGGGATATGACCCTGGCCGCCGTTTCAGGATGGGGGAAATATACGCCGTATACCATTAGCGAAAATGAGATCGGTTTTCTCGTTTTGCACATTGGCGTTGGGCTGGAACGTAGTTACAACATCGGTTACCAGCGACAGCCTCGCGTATTACTGGTTTGCGACGCGGGGAACGCCATGGTGCGAATGATTGAAGCAGTGCTGGCGCGTAAATATCCGCAGATTGAGATCGTGGGCACCGTGACGCTGCGCGACTACGAGCAACGTGATTCCATCAGCGAGGATTTCGTGATTTCTACCGCGCGGATTAATGAAAAAGATAAGCCCGTGGTGATGATTGCACCGTTTCCCACCGACTATCAACTGGAGCAAATTGGTAAGCTGGTGCTTGTGGACAGAACCCGTCCATGGATGCTGAACAAATTCTTCGATGCCGCGCATTTTCGAATTGTCGACGAACACATGGATCAACAGACGCTGTTCAACACCCTATGCCACCAGTTACAGGATGAAGGCTTTGTCGATACGGAATTTCTCGACTCGGTCGTTGAGCGCGAGGCCATCGTCAGCACCATGCTGGGTGACAGCATCGCCCTGCCGCACGCCCTCGGTTTGCTGGCTAAAAAAACGGTGGTCTACACGGTGCTCGCCCCGCAGGGCATCGCCTGGGGAGATGAAACGGCGCACGTGATCTTCCTGCTCGCCATCAGTAAAAGCGAGTATGAAGAAGCGATGGCGATCTACGATATTTTTGTCACCTTCCTGCGCGAGCGTGCCATGACGCGGCTCTGCGCATGTCAGAGTTTTACCGAGTTCAAAACGGTTGCGATGGAGTGTGTGAGTCGTTTTTGAGAGGCGGAAAACAGAACGTCATCCGCCTGAGAAATTAACGCAAGTGATGCACAACTTGGTTGCTGCTGCCGCGCCAGATGAGCGCAGGGTCTTTGAGATCCTGCACGTATTTGCCATCGACCAGCACGTTGATGAGATCCACCACCTGCATTTGCGCGGCGTTGAGTTCATCGAGCTTATAGCCGGTCCATACCCAGATGTCTTTCCCTGGGCACTCTGCATGAATTCGCTGCACCAGTTGCAATATTTCCGGTACGTTTTGCGGATGCAGCGGATCGCCGCCGGAGAGCGAGATCCCCTGACGAGGGATGCGCGTGTCGTTCAGATCGGCAATGATCTTGTCTTCCATCTCAGCGGTAAATGGCTGGCCCGAATTCAGCCGCCAGGTGCTTTTGTTATAGCAGCCAGGGCATTCATGCACACACCCGGAGACAAACAGGGTGCAGCGAGTGCCGGGGCCGTTGACGATATCGACGGGGTAGTATTGGTGAAAGTTCATAGCTTGTAACCATGCCCGGTAAGCGTAGCGCCACCGGGCGTTAACGTGGTAGGTGATTAACCTATCTGCCCATTACCTAAATGCTTCACGCGGCGCTTCACTTCTTCCTGCTTACCGGCGTTAAACGGACGTGCGTCTGGGCTGCCTAAATAACCGCATACGCGACGGGTAACTGACACGCGCGCGGCGTCGTGGTTACCGCATTTCGGGCAAGTAAAGCCTTTGCTGGTGCACTCGAACTCACCGGTAAAGCCGCACTCGTAGCACTCATCGATTGGCGTGTTGGTTCCGTAATACGGCACATGCTGATAGCTGTAATCCCAGACGTCTTCCAGCGCTTTCAAGTTGTGCTGAATGTTCGGGTATTCGCCATAGCAAATGAAACCCCCGCTCGCCAGTGGCGGGTACGGCGCTTCGAAATCGATTTTGTCGTACGGGTTAACCTTTTTCTCCACGTCGAGGTGGAAACTGTTGGTGTAGTAACCCTTGTCGGTTACTCCCGGTACCACGCCAAATTCGGCGGTATCCAAACGGCAGAAGCGGTCGCACAGGTTTTCGCTCGGCGTGCTGTACAGGCTAAAGCCGTAGCCGGTCTCGTCTTTCCACTGATCGACAGCCTGACGCAGACGTTCCACAATGGCGATACCTTTGGCGCGCAGCTGTTCGCTGTCGTACATGTGCTTGTCGCCACATAGCGCATTGATGGTCTCGTGAATACCGATGTAACCCAGTGAAATTGACGCGCGGCCATTTTTAAAGATTTCAGACACGTCATCGTCGGCTTTCAGACGCACGCCGCAGGCACCTTCCATATACAGGATCGGTGCAACGCGGGCTTTCACACCTTCCAGACGCGCGATGCGGGTCATCAGCGCTTTACGCGCCAGTACCAGGCGATCGTCGAGCAGTTTCCAGAAGGTGGCTTCATCGCCGTGCGCTTCCAGTGCGATGCGCGGCAGGTTGAGGCTAATCACACCGAGGTTGTTACGGCCATCGTGAACCTGTTCGCCGTTCTCGTTTTCCCATACACCCAGGAAGCTGCGGCAGCCCATTGGCGTTTTGAATGAGCCGGTGACTTTAACCACCTGATCGTAGTTCAGGATGTCCGGATACATACGCTTGCTCGCGCACTCCAGCGCCAGCTGTTTGATGTCGTAGTTCGGATCGCCAAACTTGTGGTTAAGACCGTCACGAATCGCGAACACCAGTTTCGGGAAGACTGCGGTTTTACGATTTTTACCCAGACCCGCAATACGGTTACGCAGAATGGACTGCTGGATCAAACGCGATTCCCAACTGGTACCCAAGCCAAAACCGAAGGTGACGAACGGTGTCTGACCGTTGGCGGTATGCAGGGTATTCACTTCATACTCGAGGGACTGGAATGCGTCGTAGCACTCTTTCTCGGTACGGGAATGCGCATAACCGTCGGCGTCCGGGATCTGCCACTCTTCAGCGGTTTTACGGTGCTTGTTAAAGCTCTCGGTGACGAACGGCGCGAGAACTTCGTCAATACGGTTAATGGTGGTGCCGCCATAAATGTGGCTGGCAACCTGCGCGATGATTTGTGCAGTGACGGCGGTTGCGGTGGAGATGGATTTTGGCGGCTCAATCTCCGCGTTACCCATCTTAAAGCCCTGCGTCAGCATGCCTTTCAGGTCGATCAGCATGCAGTTGAACATCGGGAAGAACGGCGAGTAATCGAGATCGTGATAGTGAATATCACCGCGCTCGTGCGCCTGTACCACATCACGCGGCAGCAGGTGCTGGCGCGCATAGTGCTTGGCGACAATACCGGCCAGCAGGTCGCGCTGGGTCGGGATCACTTTGCTGTCTTTGTTGGCGTTTTCGTTCAGCAGCGCGGAGTTGGTTTGCTCAACCAGACCACGAATTTCCTGGTTCAGACGGCCACGTTTTTCACGCTGGATATCACGGTCGTGGCGATATTCGATGTACGCGCGGGCGAGTTGTTTGTACGGACCAGACATCAGCTGGTTTTCCACAGCTGTCTGAATCTCGTTGATATCGACCTTGCTGCGCTCATTCATCTGGCTGCTAACGACTTCTGCGACGGTGGCACAGTAATCTGCGTCATCGACTCCCGCTGCTTTAGCTGCACGCAGAATGGCTTCTTTGATGCGCTCTGATTTAAACGGCACTTTACAGCCATCTCGTTTCATCACATGCGGTGTCATGATCACTCCATATTTATAAGAACAGGTTATCCACAGAGGTTGGGAAGCGCGCATTGGTTTATTCATCTATCTGGCCAATGACTTCCCGTAATCCAGACCCTATTTATCCACATTTCCACCGTTACCGAGGGAAATGATGTTGTAGCAATTGTAGACGATAAATACAACATGTTGGGTCGGCGTGCATTTTAAGTTCTATATGTAGTGATTTGCATCAAGGATGTTTACGATTTTATTGATGTAGCGCAAAGTAAAAACTGGAGCGTACAGATGACGGGCAGTACAGCGATTGTAAATTGTAGTTAGAAAATTCTGATTAATTATTCAACAAAAACAGTAGGGTAAATGCAGTGTCAGCAGTGAAGCCCGGCAACGCTACACGCACCGGGCCTGACGCCAATTGCAAGCTATTTTTGCAGCCACCAGACTGCTTCAAATGGACGCAACGTCATGTCACCCGGTTGTCTGGCGACCTCGGCATAGTTGTGCATCAGCACCTGCCAGCTGCCGTCGGTATGAGTCGGTTGCCAGGGCTGGAAGGTGTTGCTCAGGTTGGCAACGACCAGCAGCCGCTGCCCTTGCCACTCGCGCTGATAGCACCAGACATGCGGGCAGTCCGGTAGCAAATCCTGGTAGTCGCCCCAGGTGATAACCGGTTCGGTTTTGCGTAAGGCGATCAGCTTCTGATAGGTATAGAACACCGAGTCGGCATCGCTCAGCGCTGCCGCCACGTTGATATCCGCCGCGTTGTCACACAGATTAATCCACGGCTCACCTTGGGTGAAGCCCGCGTGTTTGCTGGCATCCCACTGCATCGGGGTGCGGCTGTTATCGCGGGATTTACTGGCGAGGATTGCCAGCAATTCGTCGGCATCGCGCCCCTGACCGTTCAGTTCGGCAAACATGTTATGACTTTCAACATCGCGATAATCGGTGATTTGGCGGAAATGCGGGTTGGTCATGCCAATCTCTTCGCCCTGATAAATATAAGGCGTACCCTGCATCCCGTGCAGCACCATCGCCAGCATTTTGGCAGCAGGCGCGCGGTATTGTCCTTCATCGCCAAAGCGTGAAACGATGCGCGGCTGGTCGTGGTTACACCAGAACAGCGCGTTCCAGGCCTGATTGTGCATTCCCTGCTGCCAGTGGCGGAACAGGGTTTTCAGCGTCACATAATCCGGTTTGGCTAACGACCACTTTTCACCATTAGGGTAATCGACTTTCAAATGGTGGAAATTAAAGGTCATTGACAGTTCGCTGCCGTCCAGCGCGGCGTACTGCTGGCAATTTTCCAGCGTGGTGGAAGACATTTCGCCTACCGTCATCAGGTTGCGTGGGGTGAATACGTCGCGGTTCATCTCGCGCAAAAATTCATGCACGCGTGGACCGTCGGTGTAAAAACAGCGTCCATCGCCGTCAGGATCGTTCGGGAACGCCTGATCCTTGGAGATAAGATTCACCACGTCGAGGCGCAAGCCGTCCACGCCGCGATCGGCCCAGAACTCGCACACTTTTTTCAGCTCGGCGCGTACCGCCGGATTTTCCCAGTTCAGGTCGGCCTGCTCCGGGGCAAAGAGGTGCAGATAATACTGCTCGCTTTCGGCGTGCCAGCCCCAGGCGCTCCCGCCAAATTTGGACCGCCAGTTATTTGGGCTGGTATCTGGTGTGCCGTCGCGCCAGAGATAAAACTGACGATACGGACTCTCTTTATCCAGCGCCTCGCGAAACCAGGCATGCTGGGTTGAGGTGTGGTTAAACACCATATCCAGAATAATACGGATGCCGCGCGCTTTCGCCTGCGCCACCAGTTCGTCGAAGTCTTCCAGCGTACCGTAGGCCGGGTCTACGGACGTGTAATCAGCGACGTCGTAGCCGTTATCAACCTGTGGCGAAATGTAGAAAGGGGTCAGCCATATCGCATCGACGCCCAATTTTTTCAGGTAGTCGAGGCGCTTTGTTACACCGCGTAAATCGCCGGTGCCGCTGCCGGTAGTGTCCTGAAAGCTCTTGGGGTAAATCTGATAAATAACGCCGTTTTGCCACCAGTGTGGAATAGTCATTGTGGTTTCCTGCAAATGCGATGGGGCGCAACTGCGCCCCGAAAAAAGTCAGACAATCTGTAATGTGCCCTGACGGTATTTACGCTGGTAGACGAATGAGGTCAGCACCATCGGGATAACAATCGCGATGACCATCGCCATACCAAATACCTGCCAGTAAGTTGGCTGGATGGAGAGGATGCCCGGCAAACCGCCGACGCCAATCCCGTTCGCCATTACGCCGTTCAGTCCGCACAGCAGCCCGGCGAGACCGGAACCGATCATCGCGCACAGCATCGGGAAGCGGTATTTCAGGTTGATGCCGTACATTGCCGGTTCAGTGACTCCGAGATAGGCGGAGATCGCCGCCGGAACGGAGATTTCACGTTCGTTGTGTTTGCGACTGGAGATAATAATGCCGACCACCGCAGAGGCTTGGGCAATATTCGACAGTGCAATTAACGGCCATACCGGCGTGCCGCCCATGCTCTGAATCATCTGCATGTCGATAGCCAGCGTGGTCTGATGCACGCCGGTAATCACCAGCGGGGCATACAGGAAGCCAAACAACGCTGCACCAATTGGAGCAAAGCTGCCGGTCATCAGATGACGCACAGCAAAGGCGACACCGTCGCCAATCCAGCGGCCAAACGGACCAATAAACGCATGGGCGAGGAACACCGCGAGGATCAGTGAGCATACCGGAACCACCACCAGATACAGGTAGTCCGGGACGATGCGTTTCAGGCGTGTTTCAATCAATCCAAGCGCCAGACCTGCCAGCAGAGCTGGAATGACTTGTGCCTGATAACCCACTTTTTCGATAGTAAACAGGCCGAAGTTCCATACTTCCGGCACTTGCTGGCCCAGCAGGTAGGCGTTCATCAACTGCGGTGAAACCAGCGTGACGCCGAGTACAATACCGAGGATCGGCGTACCGCCCATTTTCTTCACCGCCGACCAACAGATCCCGACCGGCAGATAGAAGAAGATCGCCTCGCCAATCAGCCACAGAAAGTCATAAAGCGTTTTCAGTGAGGGATACATCTGCGCCAGCGTCTGGCCGTTGCTCATCGGCAGATCGCCGATCACGTTACGAAACCCTAAGATCAAACCGCCGCTAATCAGCGCAGGCAGCAGCGGGAAGAAGATCTCCGCGAAGTGGGAGATCAGCTGTTCGTGCCACTTCATGTTCTGCCGCGCGGCTTTTTTCGCCTGCTCTTTGTCGGCACTGGCCTGCCCGGTGGTCGCCAGCAGCGCTTTGTAGTAATCGCCCACCTCGGTACCAATCACCACCTGGAACTGCCCGGCGTTGGTGAAGCAGCCTTTGACCATCGGCAACTGTTCGATCTCTTTCGGCCTGGCGTTCGCAGGCTGATTCAGCACAAAACGCAGGCGCGTGATGCAATGACTCACCGTGGCGATATTATCGCGCCCGCCCACCAGCTCAATCAGCCGATCGATGTCTGCTTGTTTTATTTTGCTCATTATTAAGCCCTGTTGTTGACCTGGCGCCAGAGTATATCTTCGGAGATTTTTTAAAAATGGGAACGTTCCCGAAACGCAGCGAAGATCACAAATTACCGTGCAAAAAGCGATCAGGACAAAGTGGCAGGAATGACGATTTGCCGGAGTTCGCTGCGGCCATTAATCTGCTCGATCAGCTGTAAAGCCGCTTGGCGACCGGCTTCGGCATAACCGGGATCGACGGTGACAATTTCCGGATGGAGGAATTTCATCAGTGGTGTGCTGCCGACGCTCGCCAGTTGCAGATGTTCAATCCGCTGCTCCTGCAAATATTTGCTGACCCCAAGGGCAAGGGTATCCGTCGCGCAGACTAAGGCCGTTGTTTCCGGCGTAATGACATCGGCAGCATGCTCATAACCCTGCTTCATGGCGAGGCCCGGCAGAGCGGCTACAGGATGCAGTTTGTGTTTCTTGCAGAAGGCCAGATAGGCTTCATGGCGGCGCTTGCCGGTGGTAACGTCGCTATGGGGAACGCCAAGGAAACTGATATGGCGGTGTTCACGGTCGTACAAACGCTGCATCAGGGTATGGATTGCGCCCTCATCGTCATAACAGACGGAGGCAAAGCCTTTGGCATCTCTTGCCAGTAGCACCAGAGAGTCCTGCCAGGAGGAGATCATCGCTTCGGTAATACCGGTAAAACCAAACAGCACCACGCCGTCAATATTGCGGCGTTTGAGCATACCCAAATGTTCTTCTACCAGCGCAGGCGAGAACTGGCTTTCCATCATAATGGGATCGTAACCCTGATCGTAGAAGGCGGGTAGCATGGTTTGTACGGCCAGATTCTCGGAAAGCGAGTCCAGGCGCGTGACGATAATGGCGACCACTTTGTCACTTTGCCCACGCATGGCACGGGCAGAGCGGGAAGGGGAAAAACCGTGCTGATTCATCACCGCTTCAACCCGTTCGCGGGTGCGTTCGCTGACGCCGCTTTCGTTATTGAGGACGCGGGAAACGGTTGATTTTCCCACGCCGCTTAAGCGGGCGATGTCTTTAATAGTCAGCCGATTTTGCATCCTGTTTTCCCGTCGTGCACATTCAGTCTTATGTAAGAGAGTAACTTTACTCAAGCGCTGTGCAATGGGCAAAGTCTGGTATATGTTTTGTTTAGTTACTGTGCTGTATCATACCGCCATAATTGCCACGAACCTTATGGTTTTCTGCGTATAATGCGCCGCGCAACTCATTCACTTACCGGAGGCTGTATGGATCCCGATCCCACCCCTCTCCCGAAACGGAGAAATAACTCTTTCCGGTAAGCCTGTTTTCACTGTCTTACCGGAGACGTAAGACAGTGACGTTCTGACGTCCCTGTTATGGTTTTATTATTGCTATCAGGCAAGGATTTGCTACGCCTGAAGGATTTACTGCGCCTGTTTATACTGGTGCAGAGGGACTACCTATGTTCAAAAATATTACTCGCCAGCTGTTTGCCCGGCTAAACCGCCATTTACCACATCGGCTGGTGCACCGCGATCCGCTGCCGAACGCCCAGACCGTTGCCAGCACGCCGATTCCACCTTCTTTGAGCGAACATTGCCTGAAGATGGCGCTAATGAACGAAGAGGCGCTGTGGAAAACCTTTGGTACGCACCCTGAGGGCTTGAACGCCGCAGAAGTGGAGAGTGCCCGTGAGAAGCATGGCGAAAACCTGCTACCGGCGCAGAAACCGTCGCCGTGGTGGGTACATCTGTGGGTTTGTTACCGTAACCCGTTTAATATTCTGCTCACCATTCTGGGTGGGATTTCCTATGCCACCGAGGATCTGTTTGCCGCAGGCGTGATTGCGCTGATGGTCGTCATCTCGACGCTGCTGAACTTTGTCCAGGAGGCGCGTTCAACCAAAGCGGCGGATGCGCTAAAAGCGATGGTCAGTAACACCGCCACGGTCCTGAGAGTCATCAATGAGACCGGGGAAAATGGCTGGGTTGAGTTGCCAATCGACCAACTTGTGCCCGGCGACATCATCAAGCTGGCGGCAGGCGATATGATCCCGGCGGATTTACGCATTGTTCAGGCGCGCGATCTGTTTGTGGCGCAGGCGTCGCTGACCGGTGAATCGCTGCCGGTTGAGAAAGTGTCGACCAGCCGCGACCCGCAGCAAAACAACCCGCTGGAGTGCGATACCCTGTGCTTTATGGGCACCAACGTGGTGAGCGGTACGGCGCAGGCGATCGTCATTTCTACCGGTGCCAACACCTGGTTTGGACAGCTGGCAGGTCGTGTGTCCGAGCAGGAAAGCGAGCCGAATGCGTTTCAGAAAGGGATCAGCCGCGTCAGCATGCTGCTTATCCGTTTTATGCTGGTGATGGCGCCGATTGTGCTGATCATCAACGGCTATACCAAAGGCGACTGGTGGGAAGCTGCTCTGTTTGCCCTATCCGTGGCGGTAGGCTTAACGCCGGAAATGTTGCCGATGATCGTCACCTCAACGCTGGCTCGCGGGGCGGTGAAACTGTCGAAACAAAAAGTCATCGTTAAGCACCTCGATGCCATCCAGAACTTTGGCGCGATGGACATTCTGTGCACCGATAAAACCGGTACGCTGACCCAGGATAAAATAGTGCTGGAGAATCACACTGATATCTCCGGTAAGCCCAGCGAGCATGTACTGCATTCAGCCTGGTTGAACAGCCATTACCAGACTGGGCTGAAAAACCTGCTGGATACTGCGGTGCTAGAAGGCGTGGATGAAGAGTCAGCGCGCCAGCTCTCGACCCGCTGGCAGAAAATCGATGAGATCCCGTTTGATTTCGAACGCCGCCGCATGTCCGTGGTAGTGGCAGAAGCTACTGATGTGCATCAACTGGTGTGTAAAGGGGCGTTGCAGGAAATCCTCAACGTCTGCACCCAGGTACGCCACAATGGTGAGATTGTTCCTCTGGACGACAATATGCTGCGTCGGGTTAAACGCGTTACCGATACGCTGAACCGTCAGGGGCTGCGCGTGGTGGCGGTAGCGACCAAATACCTGCCCGCACGTGAGGGAGATTATCAGCGTATTGATGAGTCCGACCTGATCCTCGAAGGGTATATTGCGTTCCTCGATCCGCCGAAAGAGACCACCGCACCGGCGCTGAAGGCGCTGAAGGCTAGCGGTATTACGGTAAAAATCCTCACTGGCGATAGTGAGCTGGTGGCGGCGAAGGTGTGTCATGAAGTCGGTCTGGACGCAGGTGAAGTGGTGATTGGTAGCCACATTGAAGGGTTGAGTGACGATGAGCTGGCAACACTGGCCCAGCGCACCACGCTGTTTGCCCGCCTGACGCCAATGCACAAAGAGCGTATTGTCACGCTACTCAAGCACGAAGGCCATGTGGTGGGCTTTATGGGCGATGGCATCAATGACGCTCCGGCATTGCGCGCGGCGGACATTGGTATCTCCGTTGATGGCGCGGTCGATATTGCCCGTGAAGCGGCGGATATCATCCTGCTGGAAAAAAGCCTGATGGTGCTGGAAGAAGGGGTGATCGAGGGGCGTCGTACCTTCTCGAACATGCTGAAGTACATCAAAATGACGGCCAGTTCCAACTTCGGTAACGTTTTTAGCGTGCTGGTGGCGAGCGCATTTCTGCCTTTCTTGCCGATGCTGCCGTTGCACTTACTGATCCAGAACCTGCTGTACGATGTATCCCAGGTGGCGATTCCGTTTGATAACGTCGATGAAGAGCAGATCAAAAAACCACAACGCTGGAACCCTACCGAACTGGGGCGTTTTATGCTGTTCTTTGGGCCGATTAGCTCGATCTTCGACATTCTGACCTTTTGCCTGATGTGGTTTGTCTTCCATGCCAATACGCCAGAGCATCAGACGTTGTTCCAGTCGGGCTGGTTCGTGGTGGGCCTGCTGTCGCAAACGCTGATTGTGCATATGATCCGTACCCGCCGCGTGCCGTTTATCCAGAGCCGCGCCGCATGGCCGTTAATGCTGATGACGCTGGTGGTGATGGTGGTGGGGATTGCGCTGCCATTCTCCCCGCTGGCCAGCTACCTGCAATTGCAGGCACTGCCGCTGAGTTACTTCCCGTGGCTGATTGCGATTCTGGCGGGTTACATGACATTGACACAATTAGTGAAAGGTTTTTATAGCCGCCGTTACGGCTGGCAATAACCAGTAAACTCCTCAACAGGATGGTGTTAGCACCATCCTGCATTTCTCTTTTTCATTCGAAGATATTCCCTCGTATTATTGCTGTTTTATTTTTATTGAAATGCAAACCGGGGGTATTAGTACTAAACCTCCTGCTTTGCGTTGTTTTTTTATCAGGAAAACGATCTCTGTTGCAAAAATGAAACAGCGTGCTAAAAAATATTGGTGTTGGTTTCTTTTTGTGAAGATAGTCATCGAAATAAATTGTTACACCAGTTAGTCTGCGCAGGTAACGTCGTTAAGAAAGTTTCTCGCTGCCTATTTTTATTTCCGGCAGTCATTTGCTCTGCAAGCCATTTCTATTAATGGAAATTATGAACTTCTGGAGAAAGACAAATGAAACTGACAAAGAACCTGTTAAGTCTATGTATTGGCGCGTCAGTCTTGCTGGCCAGTCATGCTACGTTAGCCCAGACCTTTCGCGCCGCCGATGTGCATCCTGCTGATTATCCTAATGTTGTTGCCGTGAAGCACATGGGGGAAAAACTCAGTGCAGCGACTGATGGACGCCTGGAGATTAAAACTTTTCCCGGTGGTGTATTAGGTGACGAAAAACAGATGATTGAGCAGGCACAATTAGGTGCCATCGATATTATCCGTGTTTCAATGACTCCGGTAGCAGCCATACTCCCTGAAATTAACGTGTTTACCCTGCCATATATTTTCCGCGATGAGGACCATATGCATAAGGTTCTCGACGGTATGATCGGTCAGGAGATTGGCGACCGTCTGACGGCCAATACCAAATCACGACTGGTGTTCCTCGGCTGGATGGATGCCGGAACGCGTAACCTGATCACCAAGAATCCGGTGGTGAAACCGGAAGATTTACACGGCATGAAAATTCGCGTTCAGGCGAGTCCGATAGCGCTGGATACCCTAAAAGCGATGGGTGCTAACTCCATTGTGATGGGCGTCAGCGAAGTGTTTAGCGGCATGCAGACCGGCGTTATTGATGGCACGGAAAATAACCCACCAACGTTTGTGGCGCACAACTATTTGCCGGTGGTTAAAAACTACACCTGGAGCAAACATTTTATTATTCCTGAGTTATTCCTGTTCTCGAAATCGAAATGGGATAAATTGAAAAAAGAAGACCAGGATCTCATTATTAAACTCGCGAAAGAAGCGCAGATAGAACAGCGTAAGTTGTGGGAAGCCTATAATGCGAAATCGCTGGAGACCATGAAAGCCAATGGTGTTCAGTTCCACGATATCGATACCGGTTATTTCTATAAAGCTACGCAGTCAGTAAGAGATAATTACGGTAAAGATCACCAAGACTTGATCAAACGTATTCAGGATGTGAAGTAGTTCATCTGGTGGATGGTTCACACCATCTACCTGAGCCTTTTGATTAACTCGAGGTGGTGATTATGGGTGAATACTATTCATCGGTAATGGATTTTTTTTACCGGGTCTCAATGTGGGTGGCCGGTGTGGCATTATTAGTGATGGTCGCCATTATCCCGATTGGGATATTTGCACGTTATGTCCTGAATAATGCTCTGTCCTGGCCTGAGCCCGTCGCTATTCTCTGTATGGTGACATTCACCTTTATTGGTGCAGCGGTGAGTTACCGTGCGGGTTCACATATCGCGGTAAGCATGGTGACCGATCGTCTGGGTGAAACCGCCCGCCGTTACTGCTTTATTGTCGCCGATATCATGCTGACGGCAATAAGTCTGTTCATTCTCTGGTACGGCACCACGCTGTGCCTTGAGCTGTGGGAACAGCCGGTGGCGGAATTCCCGCTGTTAAGCGCCGGACAAAACTATCTGCCGTTACCGATTGGCTCTGCCATCACGCTGCTTTTTATTGTTGAGAAGATCTGCCGTGGCCCGCAGTACCAACGTCCTGTTGTCATGCTGGGCTCGACCAGCTAGTTACCGCCCCCATTTCAGAAAGGAAAGCAGATGGATGCATTTATTCTCGTCTTTACGCTCGGCATTATGCTGGCGATTGGGGTCCCGGTAGCGTACGCGGTGGGTATTAGCGCGATTATTGGTGCCTGGTACATTGATATCCCGCTGGAAGCGGTGATGATCCAACTGACCAGCGGGGTGAACAAATTTTCATTGCTGGCGATCCCGTTCTTTATTCTGGCTGGGGCGATTATGGCCGAAGGGGGGATTGCGCGTCGGCTGGTGAATTTTGCCTACATTTTCGTGGGCTTTATTCGCGGTGGATTATCGCTGGTGAACATTGTGGCCTCTACCTTTTTTGGTGCGATTTCGGGATCGTCTGTGGCAGACACGGCTTCTATTGGTTCGGTGATGATCCCGGAGATGGACAAAAAAGGCTACCCGCGTGACTTTGCGGCGGCAGTGACCGCAAGTGGATCGGTACAGGCGATTCTTACGCCGCCCAGCCATAACTCGGTTATTTACTCACTGGCAACCGGCGGTACGGTATCTATCGCCGCGCTGTTCATTGCCGGGATCCTGCCGGGCCTGCTGTTAAGTTTTAGCCTGATGGTGATGTGTGTGGCGTTTGCACATAAGCGCGGTTATCCAAAAGGGGTGCGTGTACCATTTCGCCAGGCGTTGAAGATTTTTGTCGATACGCTGTGGGGCCTGATGACGGTCGTCATCATCATGGGGGGGATTTTGTCAGGTATCTTCACCGCGACTGAATCTGCGGCGATTGCCTGCCTGTGGGCCTTCTTTGTCACCATGTTTATCTATCGTGACTATAAATGGTCCGAGCTGCCAAAGCTGATGTTCCGTACGGTGAAAACGGTCACCATCGTGATGATTCTCATAGGCTTTGCCGCCGCGTTCGGCGCGGTGATGACCTATATGCAGTTGCCGATGCGCATCACCGAAGCCTTCACCAGCATCTCGGATAACAAATACGTCATCCTGATGTGCATTAACATCATGCTGCTGCTGATCGGAACGTTGATGGACATGGCGCCGTTGATCCTGATCCTGACGCCGGTCCTGCTACCGGTGACCAATGCGCTCGGTATTGATCCGGTCCATTTTGGCATGATCATACTGGTTAACTTAGGGATCGGGCTGATTACGCCGCCGGTAGGATCGGTGCTGTTTGTGGCCAGTGCGGTAAGTAAGCAGAAGATTGAGCAGGTGGTGAAGGCGATGCTGCCGTTCTATGCGGTGCTGTTCCTGGTGTTGATGCTGGTGACGTATATTCCGGCGATTTCGCTGTTTCTGCCGAAACTGTTTGGTGTGCTGTGATTACCATGCCGTGACAAAAATCCGGGCTTTTGCGCCCGGATTTTTTATTGCTTAGCGACGAACGGCGATCGCTTCAATCTCGATTTTCACGTCTTTCGGCAGACGGGCCACTTCCACGCAAGAGCGTGCAGGGAAGGTGGCGTTGTGCTCGGTGAAGAACGCTTCGTAGGTGGCGTTGACGGTTGCGAAATCGTTCAGGTCTTTAACGAAGACGGTGGTTTTTACGATATCGCCCACTTTCAGGCCTGCTGCTTCTACGATAGCTTTAACGTTTTCCAGCGACTGACGCGCCTGAGCGGACACGTCTTCCGATACGGCACCGGTTTTTGGATCGACCGGGATCTGACCGGAAGTGATAATCATGCTACCCAGGTCAACACCCTGAACGTATGGGCCGATTGCTGCTGGTGCATTTTCCGTCGCGATAGTCTTGCTCATGATTTCTCCTGAATTACAGCGGTAAGATAGGCTGCATCATTTCATCAAGGGATGCAGCCTTATGTTCTGGCCATTATAGGGAGCCGGGAATTCATTACCAACCCCAATTAGTTGGCCAGCACCACATAATGCGAAAACTCTTTTTCACAGTATTTGCATTTGAGTGCGATGTCATCGGCACGTTTTTTCACTGAAAAACTGGAAGAAACCGGCTCGGCATGGCTGATACAGTTGCTGTTCGGACATACCAGCACGTTGTCGATGTGCTCCGGCAGGCTAGGGCGTGATTTCCCCACCACGTCATAGTCATCAATGCGGTTTACCGTCGCCTGCGGAGCGTACAGTGAGAGCTGGTTTACCTGCTCATCGGTCAGGAAGGTATTTTCAATTTTAATCAGATCCTTACGGCCCATCTCACCGGACGGCAGGTTCAGACCGATGGTGATACGCTGGTCGGTCTCTGTCAGTTTGAACAGCGTCAGCAGCTTGAAACCAACCTGTGCGGGAATGTGGTCAATCACGGTGCCACGTTTGATGGCTTCAACCTGCAGTTTGTTATCGTGTGTCATCGTCATGTCCTCTTACAGTGCCAGTTCGCTATTCAGTACCAGTGCCAGTAACGCCTGGCGGGCGAAGATGCCGTTGCCTGCCTGCTGGAAATACCAGGCGTGCGGCGTTTTATCGACGTCGGGGGTGATCTCATCGATGCGCGGCAGCGGGTGCAGCACCTTCATGTTCTCTCTGGCTCCTGCCAGATCGCTGGCGCGCAGAACAAACTGTGCTTTGACGTTGGCGTATTCGGACGGGTCCAGGCGTTCTTTCTGCACGCGGGTCATGTAGAGAATGTCGACTTCCGCCATCACTTCTTCAATCGTGCCGTGCAGACTCCAGGCGATGCCTTTTTCATTCAGCATATCCAGAATGTACTGCGGCATTGCCAGTGCGTCCGGGGCGATAAAGTAGAAGCGGTTGCCTTCGAACTTCGCCAGTGCTTGGGTCAGGGAGTGAACGGTACGGCCATATTTCAGGTCGCCCACCATGGCGATTTGCAGATTGTCCAGACGACCCTGCGTTTCCTGAATGGTGAACAGGTCCAGCAACGTTTGGGTCGGGTGTTGGTTAGAACCGTCGCCTGCATTCAGTACCGGTACGTTGCCGGAGAATTCGGTTGCCAGACGTGCGGCGCCTTCCTGCGGATGACGCATTACGATGGCATCAACGTAGGTGCTGATGACGGAAATGGTGTCGGCCAGCGTCTCACCTTTTTTGCCCAGAGAGGTGTTGCTGCTGTCAGAGAATCCCACCACGCTGGCGCCCAGACGGTGCATCGACGTTTCAAAGGATAAACGGGTGCGGGTAGAGGCTTCGAAGAAACAGCTGGCAATCACCTTATGCTTCAATAGTTCCGGCTGCGGGTTTGCTTTTAGTTTCGCCGCCGTCGCGAGGACCAGATTGAGGTCATCGCGGCTGAGGTCGTTTATGGAAATGATGTGTTTTTGATAGAGCGGGTTAGCCATGTTTATCTCCTGACGCCTGGGCAAAAAAAAAGCCCCTCAATTGAGGGGCTTAGAATGGTGAGCAACGGGAAGAAAAACGGCAGGCCAGCGTCTTTTTTCAGACGCGGTAAGACAAAATGTCGTACACACTGAACCATAGATCCTCCCGGCAAATTGTCGGCGATTATACTCAGCTGCGTTATGGGATCAAGCGAATAATGCACAAAATATTCACCGCAAACGGTTCTTATGAATTTTAATTCATCTTGAGTAAGTAATTAATCTGCTTGTGAACCAGGCCTGTTCGCTGCACCACCCGTGGTGCGACCCAGACAATACTGCTGCCCGCGATGACGCCCAGAATTTCCGGCAACGCGTGGTAGTCGAGGATTCTGGCAACCGCGCGGCCATATCCCGCGGCGGTGTGAATGAGGATAAATTCGCTATTGTGTTCAATGCTGACCACCATTTCAGCAATGGATCGCGCGGCATCAGGAACTGGCCGAGATTGAGGATTTACAGAATAAATTTTTTGCCCTTTTGTATTTCTTATTTTTATCGCTCCAAGCAATTTCAGTAGACGTGAAACCGTTGACTGGCTGATGCTGGCAAATCCCTGGTTTTGCAATTCACTGCGAATGGCTTCCTGCGACAGATAGCTTCTCTCTGTAATCAGGCGCTGACAAATTGTCAGCAGAAGTTGTTCTTTGGCAGAAGAATCATCGTATTCCTTCATAAAAAAACCTTATATTTATTATCTATATCAATAGGATGGAAAAATTCACCACATTTCCCGTATCGACAGCGGATCAAACGGGCGGTTGGGCAGAAAAACGAGAGCAAGATCAAAAAAGCCGTCGCTATCCGACGGCCAAAAGGGTTACAGCATTGCGCCGAGACTCAGAACGACCATGTTTAGTAGCGTAAGAATGAGCAAGAGTGGGGCGACCCATTTCAGGTATCGCACGTAAGGGACGCGCGCGATGGCCAGTCCGCCCATAACCACCGCGGAGGTGGGGGTAATCAGATTCACAATGCCGGAAGCGGATTGGTATGCGGTGACGACGAGGTCCCTTGGCACATGGGCGAAGTCGGCCAGCGGGGCCATTATCGGCATGGTGAGAACTGCAAGGCCAGAGGACGAGGGCACCAAAAAGGACAGTAAAACTTCCAGCCAGTAGGTCACATTGATGAAAATGGCGGTAGAGAGACCAGAGACTAAATTCTCGGCACTGTGCAGAATGGTGTGGGTTATCATGCCGTTATCCATCACCACGACGATGCCGCGTGCAATACCGATAATCAGCGCCACGCCGAGCAGATCCCGCGCGCCGTCAATGAACGTGCTGGTGAAGGCCTCTTCACTCATCCGGGCGATCACGCCGACGATAATCGCCGAGGCGAGAAAGACACCAGATATTTCCGCCATCCACCATCCGAGTACCGCGACGCCATAAATCATCACCGCAAAGGCAGCAGCGAAAATTAACAGAATCCACTTACGCGTTGCCGTGAACTCAAGGTTAGTATTGGCACGGTTACCGAGAAAATGGACGCGGTTTTCTTCCATTTTATCCGCCACGATAGAAAGCTCAGGATGGCTGCGAACTTTTCGCGCATAGCGCATCACCCATACCACGCAGATAACATAGCCGATGACCAGCAGCAGAATGCGCATCAGCATTCCCTGAGTGAAGGGGATGCCGGCTGCGTTCGCGGCGATAACCGTCGCAAAAGGGTTGATTGTTGAACCGAGGGTGCCAATCCCTGCACCAAGCAGAACGGTTGCAGCGGCAACCAGCGGATCGAAGCGGGCGGCCATCATGACCGGAACGAGCAAGGTGTAGAAGGGGAGCGACTCTTCCGCCATCCCGTAAATTGTGCCTCCGGCGGCAAAAAGTCCCATCAGGATAGGGATCATCCACTCTTCTTTGCCGTTGAGCCTGACCGTCACGCGTTCGATTCCGGCGTCGATGGCACCTGTTTTATTTACTACGCCTAAAAAGCCGCCGATGATCAGGACAAACAGCGCCACATCAATGGCGCCTGCCGTGTAGGTTTCGTGGTTATAAAGCCCGTCAATCGGTGCCAACAGTACGGCGGTTATGCCTTGTGGATGCGCCTCTGTGGGGGCATAAGTGCCCGCAACCGGAACCTCTTTACCCAGTGTGGTATTCATTGCCATCTGGTATTTTCCCGCTGGGACAATCCAGGTCATAACAGCGACGAGTGCAATGAGAATAAACAGAATGGTATATGCGCTGGGAAATTTAAGTTTGCCCATGATGTTCTCCGGATAACTCGGGCATACGCCGGCTGGCGACATATGCCCGCAAGGGTTAGTCGCCGAGTGTCGCTACCATGACCGCTTTGATGGTATGCATCCGGTTCTCTGCTTCGTCGAAGACGATGGAATGTGCTGACTCGAAGACCTCTTCCGTCACTTCAAGCCCTTTCAGGCCGTAAGCCGCTTCGATCTCGCGCCCAACTTTGGTGTGCTCGTTATGAAAGGCGGGCAGGCAGTGCATAAATTTCACGTTGGGATTGCCCGTTGCGTTGATGACCTGCTGGTTAATCTGGTAGGGCGTCATCAGGCTAACGCGTTCTGCCCATGCTTCTTTTGGCTCGCCCATTGAGACCCAGACATCGGTGTAGAGGAAATCTACGTCGTACACTCCTTCCTCTACATCCTCTGTGAGCGTAATCCGTGCGCCCGTTACGCTGGCGATTTCACGGCATTCGGCAACCAGCGCGTCGTCCGGCCAGAAGGATTTTGGTGCCACCAGACGGATATCCATCCCCATCTTCGCCGCGCCGACCATTAATGAATTGCCCATGTTATTGCGGGCATCACCGAGGTAGGCGAAGCTCAATTCAGGCAGGGTTTTGTCTGGGGCGTGTTCCAGCATGGTCATCAGATCGGCGAGGATCTGCGTAGGGTGAAATTCGTCCGTCAGTCCGTTCCATACTGGGACGCCAGCAAATTCACCTAACTCCTCAACGATTTCCTGGCCGTATCCACGGTATTCAATGCCGTCGTACATGCGGCCTAACACGCGGGCGGTATCTTTCATCGATTCTTTGTGGCCAATCTGTGAGCCGCTTGGGCCGAGATAGGTCACCTGTGCTCCCTGATCGAATGCGCCGACTTCAAAGGCGCAACGGGTGCGGGTAGAGGTTTTTTCAAAGATCAACGCGATGTTTTTCCCGACCAGCGTTTGTCTTTCGCGCCCGGCCTTTTTCGCTGTTTTCAACTCGATAGCCAGATCGATCAGGTACTGGATTTCCGTTGGGGTGTAGTCCAGCAGTTTGAGAAAATTGCGATTTTTCAGGTTAACAGTCATGAAAATGTCCTTAATATTGAGTTATGCGTTGACGGCTTCCAGGCGAATCAATGTGCCTTTCTCACCCGCGAGAATGGCCGCGCCGTCAGCCAACGAGCCGATGCCAGCAATCCCGTGGCAGTGAGAGACAAACTTCGCACAGGCGGTGACTTTGGGACCCATTGAACCGGCGTCGAATTGCATTTCACCGAGCCGTTCCGGAGTAACCTGGGCCAGCGGGCGCTGAGTAGGTTTGCCCCAGTCGAGGTACACGGCATCAGCGTCGGTGAGGATCAGCAGCGCATCGGCGTGGATTTGGCTGGCGAGCAGGGCGGCGGAGAGATCTTTGTCGATGACCGCTTCAATACCGTGGTAGCCATCTGCTTTTTCCACCACCGGTACGCCGCCGCCACCGTTGCAAATCACCAGATGATCGCGGGCAATTAGTGTGCAAATCGCATCACTTTCAACGATGCGTTTGGGCTGCGGGGAGGGCACAACACGACGGAATGCTTTACCGTCGGCTTTGAAAATCCAGCCCTTTTCCGCGTGTAGTGTTTTAGCCTGAGTGTCGTTGTAAATTGGGCCGATATATTTAGTTGGGTTGTTGAATGCCGGATCGTTGGCATCGACTTCAACCTGGGTCAGCAGGACGCTAATCTCGCGTTGTGGCAGCTGGTTTTTCAACGCCTGCTGTAGCATGTAGCCGATCATTCCCTGACTCTCCGCGCCGAGAATGTCGAGCGGATAAGGCGTGACGCTGGCATAAGCACTGTTTTGTAGCGCCAGCAGCCCAACTTGTGGACCATTGCCGTGTACGAGGATCACGCGCCACTGCTGCGTGAGCTGGGCGATAGTTTTTGCTGCCAGCTCAATATTCTTACGTTGGATGTCAGCTTCCAGTGATTCACCGCGTTTGAGTAGAGCATTGCCGCCCAGAGCGACAACCAGGGTAGGTTTGTTTTCCATGACGTCTCCTTAAATACCGTCGCGTTCCAGCGGGCAACTCATGCAGCGCGCGCCGCCGCGACCTCGTCCAAGTTCGTCGCCTGGAATGGGTAAAACGGTGATTCCAGCTTTATCGTATTTTTCGTTGGTCCAGATGTTGCGCTCGTAACCCACAACTACGCCGGGGCGCAGCGTCAGGACGTTATTCGCGTCATTCCACTGTTCACGTTCGGCTTCGAAAGCGTCACCACCGGTGGTGATTAAGCGAATTTGATCAAGGCCCAGGGCTTTTTCGAGGGCATGTACCAGGGTGTTTTCCTGAGTTCGTTTCAGGCCACCGCGTCCGTCTGGCGTCAGGGTCCAGCACTGGACATCCGGGCGCACCACCTCGGGGTAAACGGAGAAGGTATCGATATCGATGTGGGTCATGACGGTATCGAGGTGCATACAGGAGCGATGTTTCGGCAGTTCGACGGCGATGACGCGCTCTGCCTGGCGATGCTTAAATAGCGACTGGGCAAGGAACTCAATACCCTGCGGCGTGGTACGTTCTGACATACCAATGAGCACCGCGCCGCGACCAATAACCAGCACATCGCCACCTTCTAACGTGGCGTGGTCATAATTAATATTTTCATCGCCGAAGTATTTAATAAAATCACCATCGGCAAATTGCGGGTGCCAGCGATAAATCGCTCGCAGATTATTGGTTTCACGCTGCCGGGCCGTTTTTGCCATTGGATTAATCGACACCCCGTTATATATCCAGCATGAGGTGTCGCGGGTAAATAAGTGGTTCGGCAACGGCTTCATAATAAAATCATTAATATCGTGGGTATCAACCACCATATTTTTTATTGAGGCGGGAATTTCCCCGTAGGTTAGCCCGCCGCTTAAATGACGGGCGAGTTCCCGGTGCGACATGTCGGCAAGCCAGGCTCGAATATCCGAGGCGAAGGTTGGACCAAGACGGTAGTCTGAAATTTGTGTATCTAACAACCAACTTTTAGCCTCAGCGGCGTCCAGGGTTTGTGTCAGCAAATCAGTCAATAACAGAACTTCTATACCCTCCTGACGTAGCGTGTTGGCGAAAATGTCATGTTCTTCACCTGCACGTTCGACTGAAAGAACATCATCAAAAAGCAGCTCCTGACAGTTCGATGGCGTCAGCCTTTTTAAGCTGAGATTAGGACGATGTAGCATCACGCTACGTAATTGACCGATTTCGGAACCGACATAATGCTTTTCCATCATTATTCCTTTAATACGATTTTAAAAAATAAAGAGGAGATGCCTGCAAATAATTTTACTTACTTTGCAGTCATGATTTTTCAGCTGATTTCAGAATCTATATTTAGATCTTCTTTAATATGGAAATGTGATTTATTTCACAGTCGGTGGGATGCTTGATTTTTCTTGTTTAATACATGACATGGATCTGAGAAATTAAATAATAACAAATCAGATAATTGAATTGCTATGCAAGAATACGGCTTGTTATTTGTTGTTGTTAATTTTATGTGTGTGAAATTAAATTCAGCAAACTAAATAATGCATTGATTTGCATGTGTTTTTGTTAGCGTCTGAATGTTTATGCGAGTTTGTTATTTTATTATTTGTTCTCTGGGGTTTATTTAAAAATAAATATGATGATGGATAGAGATCATGAAGGGAAAGTGAACTGTGACATAGCATTGGTTTTTCTAATAAGAACTTTTAGAACAGTCTGTTAGGAGGGGATTGGAAAAGGGAGGAATACGAGTTATGCAGAGTTTATGCATAACCTGCTGCAGTGAGTTAACAACTGACTAACACCATCAGCGATAAACATGCGTTGACGCAAAATATCCGTAAACAGCAGTGGTATGGCAGACGGTTTTTTCGTATAACAATTAAAATGAAACGATGTTTTAGTTAAGGGGTTGAAAATGATTATCGGTAATATTCACCACCTGGAAGCATGGCTACCGGAAGAACTGCGTCAGGCGATTGAACACATTAAAGCGCACGTCACGGACGCAACGGAAAAAGGTAAGCATGACATCGATGGTAACCGCCTGTTTTATCTGATCGCCGAAGATATGACCGAGCCGTTTGTACAGCGCCGAGCCGAGTACCACGCTCGTTATCTGGATATTCAGATCCTGCTCAAAGGCCAGGAAGGGATGACCTTCAGCACGCTGCCTGCGGGCGCGCCGGAAACCGACTGGTTGGCGGATAAAGACATCGCCTTTTTGCCGGAAGGCGCAGAAGAGAAGACGGTGGTGCTGAATGAAGGTGACTTTGTGGTGTTCTATCCGGGTGAAGTGCATAAACCGCTGTGCGCGGTCGGGGCGCCGGCGCTGGTACGCAAAGCCGTGGTGAAAATGCTGGTGGAGTAAGCGTGTTAGCCGGGGGGCGGCTTCGCCTGCCCGGCCTACGAAATACCATTACTTTGCGAGTGTTGCTACCATCACTGCTTTGATGGTGTGCATACGGTTCTCCGCCTGATCAAACACGATACTGGCGGGGGATTCAAAGACCTCATCGGTCACCTCCATACCGCCATGCAGACCGTATTCCTGCGCCATCTTTTGACCAAGCGTGGTCTGGTCGTCATGAAATGCTGGCAGGCAGTGGAGGAATTTCACCTGCGGGTTGCCGGTTAGTGCCATCATTGCGCTATTAACCTGGTACTTACGCAGCAGGGTAATACGCTCGCCCCATTTCTCTTTGGCTTCGCCCATCGACACCCAGACGTCGGTATAAATGAAGTCTGCACCTTTCACGCCCGTCGCAATATCTTCGGTCAGCGTAATGTTACCGCCGTTTTTCTGAGCCAGCGCTTTGCATTCAGCAACCAGGTTTTCTTCAGGCCAGCAGGCCTGTGGCGCAACCAGGCGTAGATCCAGCCCGGTTAATGCGGCGGCTTCGAGCATCGAATTACCCATATTGTTACGGGCATCGCCAGCGTAGACCAGCGTCATCTCATTAAACGCTTTGCCAAGCAGGTGTTCCTGCATAGTTAACAGATCGGCCAGCAACTGGGTGGGGTGGAATTCGTTGGTCAACCCGTTCCATACCGGAACGCCGGCATATTCGGCCAGCGTCTCAACGACCTCCTGACCGTGGCCGCGATACTGAATACCGTCATACATGCGACCGAGCACGCGGGCGGTGTCTTTAATCGACTCTTTATGACCAATCTGGCTGCCGCTTGGCCCGAGATACGTTACGCGTGCACCCTGATCGTAGGCGGCAACTTCGAAAGAGCAACGGGTTCGGGTTGAGTCTTTTTCGAAGATGAGCGCGATGTTTTTACCGGTGAGTTTAGCGACCTCTGTGCCTTTCTTCTTATCTGTCTTCAGCTGCGCTGCGAGCTGTAGCAGTGACGTGAGTTCAGCAGAGGTAAAATCGAGCAATTTCAAAAAGTGCTTCTGATAAAATGCAGACATGGTTCCCTCACATGGCTTAAGCCATTTATTGAATTAAAATTCAATTTATATGGATATTTATTCGTTTGCAACCTTGTTTAACAAATCTTTGCGGGAAAGGTGGAGGCAATGTCAGCGGTATGTGACAATAAGAGTATCGGCAGGACATTATGAGGATACGAGCCATGGCAAACCCGGAACACCTGGAAGAACAGCGTGAAGAAACACGCTTGATTATTGAAGAATTACTCGAAGATGGCAGCGATCCTGATGCGTTGTATACCATCGAGCATCACCTTTCTGCGGATGACTTTGAAACCCTGGAAAAAGCGGCAGTAGAAGCCTTTAAGCTGGGTTATGAAGTGACCGAGCCGGAAGAGCTGGAAGTGGAAGAAGGCGACACGGTAATTTGCTGTGACATCCTCAGCGAATGTGCCCTGAATGCCGAGCTGATTGACACTCAGGTTGAACAGCTGATGAACCTGGCTGAAAAGTTTGACGTGGAATACGACGGATGGGGCACCTATTTTGAAGACCCTAACGGCGAAGAAGGTGAAGACGGCGACGATGAAGACCTCGTCGACGAAGATGATGACGGCGTGCGTCACTAAGTCATCTACAAACCTACGGCAGCGTTTGCTGCCGTAGGGTAAGGACCCGGCATGGATTACCCGCAAATACTCTCCCCGATTCTGGATTTCCTGCACTGCAAAACGCCCCAGTCCTGGCTTGATGAAGCGCGAGATCCGGCAAATCTTCCTCTGTTGCTGACCGACCACCTCGTCTGCGAGCTGAAAGCGGCGCAAACCGCGATGCTGCTGGTGCGTAAATATGTCGCGGATAAACAAGGATCGCAGGCGCTGCTGGACTGGCTGAAACCCTATGAGGCTTTTGCTTTCAGAGAGGGGGAAGAACCTGATTTCATCGTGCTGAATAAGCAGATAAGCAAAAGTGTGATGCCGCAAACCGACGACCCGTGGGGACGACAGCTTATCGACAGCATGGTGCTGCTGATCAAAGAGGAGCTACACCACTTCTGGCAAGTGCGTGAGGCAATGATGAGCCGCAACATTCCCTACGTCAAAATCACCGCCAGCCGTTACGCCAAAGGCATGCTCAAAGAGGTGCGCACCCACGAGCCATTAACGCTTATCGACAAGCTGATCTGCGGCGCTTACATTGAAGCGCGTTCCTGTGAACGGTTCGCCGCACTGGCACCGTATCTGGATGATGAGTTACAGACGTTTTATCTGTCTCTGCTGCGATCCGAGGCGCGCCACTATCAGGATTATCTGGCGCTGGCGCAGCAGGTTTCTGCACACGATATCAGTGACAGAGTACGATTTTTTGGTGAAGTAGAAGCTTCGCTGATCTTATCCCCGGATGATGAGTTCCGTTTTCACAGTGGCGTACCTGTCGTCTCTAAAATTCGGTAGTTTTTGCTGTTGCCCAGTGACAGGATGTCTGCAGACGTTAAGAATGTCTCTTTTTGGGACAAGGATTACCAATGAACTGGACACATGTATTACTCGCTGCTTACGTAGGCGTGGTTATCGCCATCGTGGTGGGCATCTTTCGCAAAAAAGGCTGGGTGGGGAAAATCTCCGGCGCGGTTTTCATGGTGATAGCGATCATTGCGTGGAACGTTTTTGACGTGCATTACCTGATCCCCCGGGAAAATGCAGCCTCAGGTCAGACTGAAGAACAAAAATTTGATGCCGCGATGGCAACCCTGCCAACGATGATCGTGCTAAAAGAGCAGGAACCCGCGCTATGGCAGCGTATTCGCATGCAGGCCCTGCAGATGCGAAAAGAGGGTAAAAGCGAGCAGGAGATGATTGATGCGGTACAACCGCAGATATTGCAGATTCAGATGGCACGCTTACAGAATGCGCCGGACGAGAACGTTACGGCCTATATGAAAATCAACCTTGAACAGATTGCGGCAGTGCAAAAGAAAGGGGATGACGAATGCTTCCGTTTTCTGTTTCCGGCGGTGAAAGGTGGAATTAACCCGGTCCATTTGATTGCGAAGGAGATTATTCAACGGCGGATGGAGAGCGATGCTGCAATGATGCGTGCTGCCTATGGGCCAAACCGACACACGGTTACGGAAACTGAACGTCAGCAGGCAACACAGGATGTGCAGGCAGTCGTGCCACCGTTAGTGCAGCGTTATGGCCATGATATTGAAATCATGGCCGATCCGCAGAAAGGCGTTGGTAAAGAGAAGATTGCCTGCGATCTGGTGCAGGACTTCTGGTCGCAGGTGCTGAAACTGCCTGCGGCAAATGCGGCCGGCGTTATTCGTATGTCGGTCGCACCCGACATGCAGTAAAACTTAAAGGGGTTTGAGCATCCGCACTTCACAATCGACGTGCCCGGTACAGCCTAATGGTTCGCTGATGTGCTCAAACCCTAAATGTTCGTACAGGCCAATTGCCTCGAGTAAGAATGCGGTAGTTTCCAGGTAGCAGTGTTTAAAACCCTGCTCGCGAGCGTGGTCGAGCGCTATCAGCGCCAGCTTTTTCGCCATGCCCTTTCCGCGAACCGTGGGTAAAAAATACATTTTCTGCAGTTCGCAAATGTCCGCTTCGCTACAACCTAACGGTGCAACACCGCCACCGCCGACGACCAGACCATGTTGCTCCACCACCCAATAGGCCGCGCCCGGCTGGCTGTAAACCTGGAACAACTCATCGAGATTTGGGTCCGCCACTGTGTAGCCTTTATCGGCGGTAAGCCCATATTCTGCTGAAACCTGGCGGATCACGTGGGCAATGGCGGTGTTATCGTCGGCAGTAATGCGGCGCAGCGTTGCCGAGACAGGTGTAATGACACTCATAGCGAACTCATGACGTAAAAGTGAGACATATGCAGTTAATACCACTGCACAGAGGGATAGTGCAAGCGAGGATAATTCAGTAAAAAACCTCTGAGCGAGTGCGTCAGAGGCTTTTATCGTCTGTGAGGTCGGATGCGTTACGCTTATCCGACCGGCAGTTTTACAGCGCGGCGATAACCGCCTGCTGCTCAATCAGCTTCGCTTTGGCTTCGGCGTAGCCGTCCAGCTTCTCGCGCTCTTTGGCGATCACCGCTTCCGGTGCGCGGGCGACGAAACCTTCGTTGGACAGCTTGCCTTCGATACGGGCAATCTCACCGTCGATTTTCGCCACTTCTTTCGCCAGACGCGCCAGCTCATCTTCTTTGTTGATGAGGCCAGCCATCGGGATCAGCAACTCGGCACCGTCGATGATTTTGGTCACGGATACCGGACCTTTATCATCAGCAGGCAGCACGGTGATGCTTTCCAGGCGCGCCAGGTTCAGCAGGAAGCTACGGTTGTCGTTGACGCGACGAATTGCAGCGTCACTGCAACCACGCAGCAGCAGCTCCAGCGGTTTGCCCGGGGCGATGTTCATTTCCGCGCGGATGTTACGGATGGCCACGATCGCCAGCTTCAGCCATTCGGTGTCAGCCAACGCCGCTTCATCAACCTGCGCCGCGTTATATTCCGGGAACGGTTGCAGCATGATGGTATCCGCTGTGTTGCCACAGATAACCTTCACGCGCTGCCAGATAGTTTCCGTAATGAATGGAATAATCGGGTGCGCCAGGCGCAGCAGACCTTCCAGAACGGTTACCAGCGTATTACGCGTTCCGCGCAGTTCAGATTCGGAACCGCCGTTCATCACCGGTTTGGTCAGTTCCAGATACCAGTCGCAGAACTGGTTCCAGGTGAACTCATACAGAATGCCTGCCGCGATATCGAAGCGGAAGTTATCCAGCGCTTCACGGTACGCTTTCACGGTCTGGTTGAATTCCGCCAGAATCCAGCGATCCGCCAGCGACAGGGTCATTTCACCGCCGTTGAAGCCGCAGTCCTGGTCTTCGGTGTTCATCAGCACGAAGCGGCTGGCGTTCCACAGCTTGTTACAGAAGTTACGGTAACCTTCCAGGCGCTTCATATCCCAGTTGATGTCGCGGCCGGTAGAGGCCAGTGCCGCCAGGGTGAAACGTAGGGCGTCGGTACCGTGTGGCTCGATGCCGTCCGGGAATTGCTTCTCGGTGCGTTTGGCGATTTTCTCAGCCAGTTGCGGCTGCATCATATTGCCGGTACGTTTCTCCAGCAGGTCCGGCAGGGAGATACCGTCGACCATATCCAGTGGGTCAATCACGTTACCCTTGGATTTGGACATCTTCTGGCCTTCGTCATCACGGATCAGACCGGTCATGTAGACGGTCTTGAACGGAACCTGCGGCTTGCCGTTTTCATCTTTGATGAAGTGCATGGTCATCATGATCATGCGGGCAATCCAGAAGAAGATAATATCGAAACCGGAAACCATCACGCTGGTTGGGTGGAACTGACGCAGCGCGTCGGTGTTTTCTGGCCAGCCGAGAGTGGAGAACGTCCACAGTGCGGAGGAGAACCAGGTGTCGAGAACGTCTTCGTCCTGACGCAGTGCAACGTCGGCGCTCAGGTTATTTTCCTGACGTACTTCGTCTTCGGTGCGGCCAACGTAGACGTTACCTTCGTTGTCATACCATGCCGGGATACGGTGACCCCACCACAGTTGACGAGAGATACACCAGTCCTGAATATCGCGCATCCAGGAGAAGTACATGTTTTCGTACTGCTTCGGCACGAACTGAATGTCACCATTCTCAACCGCTTCCACTGCTGGTTTGGCCAGCACGTCGGCACGGACATACCACTGATCGGTCAGCATCGGTTCGATAACCACGCCGCCACGGTCGCCGTAAGGTACGGTCAGGTCGTGCGGTTTAATTTCTTCCAGCAGACCCAGCGCATCAATGGCGGCAACAACGGCTTTACGCGCAGCAAAGCGTTCCAGCTTCTGGAACTCAGCCGGGATCTCGTTGGAGTAGACGTCAGACTCTTCGCCTTTGGTGTCGTACACTTCTGCAGTTTCACGGATGTCGCCATCAAAGGTCAGGATGTTGATCATCGGCAGGCCGTGACGTTTCCCGACTTCGTAGTCGTTAAAGTCGTGCGCCGGAGTGATTTTCACGCAGCCGGTGCCTTTTTCCATATCGGCGTGTTCATCGCCCACGATTGGAATTCGGCGGTTAACCAGCGGCAGAATGACGAATTTGCCGATCAGATCTTTATAGCGCGGATCTTCTGGGTTGACGGCCACGCCGGTATCGCCCAGAACAGTTTCCGGACGGGTGGTGGCGACTACCAGGTAATCTTTACCGTCAGAGGTTTTCGCACCATCGGCAAGCGGATAGCGGATGTGCCACATGGAGCCTTTAGACTCGCGGTTTTCCACTTCCAGGTCAGAGATGGCGGTGCGCAGTTTCGGGTCCCAGTTTACCAGGCGCTTGCCACGGTAAATCAAATCTTCTTTGTACAGGCGAACAAAGACTTCTTTCACGGCATTGGAAAGACCTTCGTCCATGGTGAAGCGCTCGCGCTCCCAGTCCACGGAGTTGCCGAGACGGCGCATCTGACGGGTAATGGTGCCGCCGGATTCTGCTTTCCACTGCCAGATTTTATCGATAAACGCATCGCGACCGTAGTCGTGACGGGTTTTACCTTCTTCAGCGGCAATCTTACGCTCAACCACCATTTGGGTGGCGATACCCGCGTGGTCAGTACCGGCCTGCCACAGGGTATTTTTACCCTGCATGCGCTGGTAGCGGATCATGGTGTCCATGATGGTTTGCTGGAAAGCATGACCCATATGCAAACTGCCGGTGACGTTCGGCGGCGGGATCATGATGCAGAAGGACTCTTTGCTTTCATCGCCGTTAGGTTTGAAATAGCCCTGCTTTTCCCAGTGCTCGTAAAGCGGCTGTTCGATATCTTGTGGGTTGTATGTCTTTTCCATTATTTCCAGGTTGCCGTATTCAGGTTAAAACCAGCCACGCGGTAAGCTTTGTAGCGCTCGCGTGCCGATTGTTTCAAAGAATCTTCGTAAGGGACAAAGTCTATCACTTCTGTGAAAGCGGTGGCAAAATCTACAAAGCCGACTCGCAAACTGATCAGCAGATCGCGCGGGCTGCTGTTGCGTTTTTCCGGCCAGGCAATTTCGACCGGCGCACCGCCACGCGGGCCTTCACCCGCCAGATTGTGCGGCACAAAGCTTTCTGCCGGTCTCGCCCACAGCGCTTCATCCAGCCGAATAGCCTGTTTTTCGTCTTCACAGGCGATCAGTACGCGCTTGCCTGCGCGCCAACGTTCTGCGGCAATTTCACACACCAGTTGTTCGACGGCGCTTAAGCCATCTTGTTGCGTGTCATTGTCCAAAATATAGAACGTTGCGTTTCTCATGATATGGGGCTTCTTGTGGTTACTTTAAATGCTTAAGCCGGGTAGCGTTATGCTTACCCGGCCTACGGTTTACTGCCGTATTTAACTTACTCTTCGCCGTTAAAACCGGCACGATTGAGCAGGAACTGCGACAGCAGCGCCACCGGACGACCGGTTGCGCCTTTGGCTTTGCCTGAACGCCATGCGGTACCCGCGATGTCCAGGTGTGCCCAGTTGTACTTACGGGCAAAGCGCGACAGGAAGCAGCCCGCGGTAATGGCTCCGCCAGGGCGTCCGCCAATGTTCGCCATATCCGCAAAGTTGGATTCCAGCTGTTCCTGGAACTCATCGCCCAGCGGCAGACGCCATGCGCGATCGCCAGCTTGTTCAGAAGCACCAATCAGCTCGTGCGCCAGCGGGTTATGGTTCGACATCAGGCCGGTGATGTGATGGCCCAGCGCAATCACGCAGGCACCGGTCAGAGTGGCGACGTCAATCACCGCTTCCGGTTCAAAACGCTCGACGTAGGTTAACACGTCGCACAGTACCAGACGGCCTTCAGCATCGGTATTGAGCACTTCAACGGTCTGACCGGACATGGTGGTTAACACATCGCCTGGACGATACGCGCGGCCACCCGGCATGTTTTCACAGCCAGCCAGTACGCCGACGACGTTGATCGGCAGTTGCAGTTCCGCCACCATACGCATCACACCGTAAACCGCCGCTGCGCCGCACATGTCGTATTTCATCTCATCCATGCCTTCGGCAGGTTTGATGGAAATACCGCCGGAGTCGAAGGTCAGTCCTTTACCGACCAGTACAATCGGACGCACGTCTTCTGACGGGTTGCCTTTGTACTCGATAACCGACATCAGCGACTCGTTCTGTGAACCGTGACCGACGGCGAGATAAGAGTGCATGCCCAGCTCTTTCATCTGCTGCTCGCCAATCACGCGCGTCACCACATTTTTGCTGTAGCTGTCGGCCAGTTGACGCGCCTGAGAAGCGAGGTAGGCTGCGTTACAAATATTCGGCGGCATATTGCCGAGATCTTTCGCGGCTTTAATGCCGGCGGCAATCGCCAGACCGTGCTGAATAGCACGCTCGCCGCTGGTCAGTTCACGGCGGGTGGGGACGTTGAAGACCATTTTACGCAGCGGACGACGCGGTTCGCTTTTGTTGGTTTTCAACTGATCAAAGCTGTACAGCGTTTCTTGCGAGGTCTCAACGGCCTGACGCACTTTCCAGTAGTTGTTGCGGCCTTTGACGTGCAGCTCGGTCAGGAAGCAGACGGCCTCCATAGAGCCGGTATCATTCAGAGTATTGATGGTTTTCTGAATAACCTGTTTGTACTGGCGCTCATCAAGCTCACGCTCTTTACCACAACCAATGAGGAGAATTCGCTCAGACAGAACGTTAGGCACATGGTGCAGCAACAGGGTCTGACCCGGTTTGCCTTCCAGTTCACCACGACGCAGCAGGGCGCTGATGTACCCGTCGCTGATCTTATCGAGCTGCTCTGCAATCGGAGAGAGGCGGCGTGGTTCAAAGACGCCCACGACGATGCAGGCACTCCGCTGTTTCTCCGGGCTACCGCTTTTTACACTGAACTCCATGCACTACGCTCCTGAATCTTAAAGACAACGGCGGTGGCTACAGATAGAATTGCAAGCTTTCGTAACTCATACCCGCTGTTGCGATGACTTCGTGTTAATCTTAACGTTATTACGGCATTGGCACGTCAGAACAATTTCTGAGAGGTGGATCCGTTGAGTATAATGATCTTAGCGACGATTTCGACGACTCAAGAGAATAAATGACGTTTAAGCCATGAAACAAGCTATTTTCCTGCAAAAGACGGGTTTTTACGGGCGTATTTAAAGTGATAATCATAAGATATCTGGTACGGGAAACGCTCAAAAGCCAACTTGCGATCCTATTCATCCTACTTTTGATCTTCTTTTGTCAAAAGCTGGTCAGGATCCTCGGTGCGGCGGTTGACGGTGACATCCCTGCAAATCTGGTGCTCTCGCTGCTGGGGCTGGGCGTGCCAGAAATGGCGCAGCTGATCTTGCCATTAAGCCTGTTCCTCGGGCTGCTAATGACGCTTGGCAAACTGTATACCGAAAGTGAAATTACGGTCATGCACGCCTGTGGGCTGAGCAAGGCCGTGCTGGTGAAAGCGGCGATGGTGCTGGCGTTGCTTACCAGTATATTTGCCGCGATCAACGTGATGTGGGCCGGACCCTGGTCTTCAAAGCATCAGGATGAAGTGCTGGCGGAAGCGAAAGCGAACCCCGGCATGGCGGCTCTTGCACAGGGGCAATTCCAGCAGGCCACCAATGGTAGCTCAGTGCTGTTTATCGAAAGCGTCGATGGCAGTAATTTCAATGATGTGTTCCTCGCGCAGATCCGCCCGAAAGGTAACGCCCGTCCTTCCGTGGTGGTGGCCGATTCCGGACATCTGACGCAGATGCGCGATGGCTCTCAGGTGGTATCGCTCAACAAAGGTACGCGCTTCGAAGGGACCGCGCTACTGCGCGATTTCCGCATTACCGACTTCCAGGACTATCAGGCGATTATCGGGCATCAGGCCGTGGCGCTGGATCCGAACGATACCGACCAGATGGATATGCACACGCTGTGGACGACCGACACCGATCGCGCCCGTGCTGAGCTGCACTGGCGTATTACGTTGGTATTCACCGTGTTTATGATGGCGCTGATGGTTGTACCGCTAAGCGTGGTGAACCCACGTCAGGGACGCGTGCTGTCGATGCTGCCTGCCATGCTGCTGTATCTGCTGTTCTTCCTGATCCAGACGTCGCTGAAGTCAAACGGTGGTAAAGGTAAGCTGGATCCGGCGTTCTGGATGTGGACAGTTAACCTGATTTATCTGGCACTAGCGGTTGCGCTTAACCTGTGGGATACGGTGCCTGTGCGCCGCTTGCGTGCCCGTTTTCTGCGTAAAGGAGCGGTATAATGCAGCCCTTTGGTGTACTTGACCGCTATATCGGTAAAACCATTTTCACCACCATCATGATGACCTTGTTCATGCTGGTGTCGCTCTCCGGCATCATCAAGTTTGTTGACCAGTTGAAAAAGGCCGGGCAGGGGAACTACGATGCAATGGGCGCCGGGCTGTACACCCTGCTCAGTGCGCCGAAAGACATCCAAATCTTCTTCCCTATGGCTGCGCTGCTCGGCGCACTATTGGGTCTGGGCATGCTGGCTCAGCGCAGTGAGCTGGTGGTGATGCAGGCATCCGGCTTTACCCGCATGCAGGTTGCGCTGTCGGTGATGAAAACCGCGATCCCACTGGTGCTGTTGACGATGGCTATCGGTGAATGGGTTGCGCCGCAGGGCGAACAGATGGCGCGTAACTATCGTGCACAGCAAATGTACGGTGGCTCGCTGCTTTCTACCCAGCAGGGCCTGTGGGCGAAAGACGGTGACAGCTTTGTTTACATCGAGCGTGTGAAAGGCGACGAAGAGTTAGGGGGCATCAGTATCTACACCTTTAACGACCAGCGTCGTCTGCAGTCTGTGCGCTATGCGGCTTCTGCCACATTTGATAAAGACAATAAGGTCTGGCGTTTGTCGCAGGTGGATGAGTCCAACCTGCAGGATCTGAAGCAGGTTACCGGTTCGCAAACCGTGAGCGGGATATGGAAGACTAAACTCACGCCAGATAAACTCGGCGTGGTGGCGCTGGATCCGGATGCGCTCTCGATCAGTGGCCTGCATAACTACGTGAAGTACCTGAAGTCGAGCGGCCAGGACGCCGGACGTTACCAGCTCAATATGTGGAGCAAAGTCTTCCAGCCGCTGTCCGTGGCGGTAATGATGCTGATGGCGCTGTCGTTTATCTTTGGTCCGCTGCGTAGCGTGCCGATGGGCGTGCGCGTGGTGACGGGGATTAGCTTTGGCTTCGTGTTCTACGTGCTGGACCAAATCTTTGGCCCACTGACGCTGGTGTACGGCATTCCGCCGATTATCGGCGCGCTGCTGCCAAGCGCCAGCTTCTTCCTGATAAGCCTGTGGCTGATGCTGCGTAAGTCATAAAATCCGCCCCTCTCGTTGCTCGGGAGGGGCGTCTTCCTGTTAGCGTTTCCTCCCGCCCATTAAACTTCCCAGCATGCCGCGAATGATCTGATTGGTAACCTGTCGCGCCGCGCTTTTTGCCACGCTCTGCACCACGCCATCTCGCTTGCCGCCGCGCGGTCCGGTACTGCCAAACAAAATATCCTTCAACCCACCGAGAATACCGTCGTCAACCTCGACAGCGTTGCTGTTGGCTGGTGGCGTATTTTGCTGCTCGGTACTGGCCTGCACCCCTTTCTGTAAGCGTTCATAAGCCGATTCGCGGTCGACCTCTTCTTCATATTTGCCGTACAGAGCAGAGTGGTTAATCAACCCATTGCGCTCGTCGTCGGTCACTGGCCCCATGCGCGAGCACGGTGCAATCACCATGGCCCGCTCCACCACTGATGGGCTGCCTTTGGCGTCGAGAAATGACACCAGTGCTTCGCCGGTTCCCAGCTCCTGAATGGCTTTTTCGGTATCAAATGCCGGGTTGGCGCGCATGGTTTGCGCCGCAGTTTTCACCGCTTTCTGATCTTTCGGCGTGAATGCGCGCAGGGCGTGCTGCACGCGGTTACCCAACTGACCGAGCACGTTGTCGGGAATATCCGCCGGGTTTTGCGAAACGAACCACACGCCGACCCCTTTCGAGCGGATCAGCCGGATCACCTGTTCGATTTTATCCAGCAGCACCTGCGGGGCGTCGTTGAACAATAGGTGCGCCTCATCGAAGAAGAACACCAGCTTCGGTTTCTCCAGATCACCCGCTTCCGGCAACTGTTCGTACAACTCAGAGAGCATCCACAGCAGGCTGGCAGCATACAATTTAGGCATCTGGTAGAGCTTCTCTGCGCTGAGGATGTTGATCATCCCTTTGCCGCTGGCGTCGGTACGCATCCAGTCTTTGATGTCCAGCATCGGTTCGCCAAAGAAGTGCGCTGCGCCCTGTTGCTCCAGTGACAGCAGCCCGCGCTGGATGGCTCCGACCGAAGCGCCGCTGATATTGCCGTACTGATTCTGGAAGGATTTGGCGTTATCGCCGATGTATTGGGTAATGGCCCGCAGGTCTTTGAAATCGAGCAGGAGCAGTCCCTGGTCATCGGCAATGCGGAAGATAATATCCAGCACGCCGGACTGTACGTCGTTCAGGTTTAGCAGGCGGGCCAGCAGCAGCGGCCCGAGGTCAGATACCGTGGCCCGTACCGGGTGACCTTTCTCGCCGAAGATATCCCACACCGTGACCGGATTAGCATGCGGTTGCCAGTCGGTAATACCGATATTTTTCAGGCGGGCGAGCAGCTTTTCAGAGGCTTGTCCTTCCTCGGCCACGCCGGTTAAGTCACCTTTCACATCAGCCATAAATACCGGTACGCCAATCTCAGACAGCGATTCGGCAAGCTTTTGTAAAGTGACGGTTTTACCTGTCCCGGTCGCGCCGGTAATCAGCCCGTGACGGTTGGCCATGCCTGGCAGTAAAAACAGTTCGGTGTCCGACGTGCGGGCAATTAGCAGGGGTGCGCTCATTGAGATTTCCTCCATTTATCCTGCCTGGAGTATAGGCAATGTCCATCAAAGAGAGTATGCGATGGTAAGAGAAAATGACTTAAAGCGTATTGCCGTGATAAATCTGATACCCCAGATCCACGGTATTGTGGTTATGGTCGTTGTTCTTGATTTTGCTCAGCAACATTTGCGCCGCCATGCGGCCAATGTCAAAACGCGGGGTGATCACGCTGGCGAGGCTTGGGATCATCTGCCTGCCCATTTCCAGCCCGTGAAAACCGGCAATTGATATTTGATCCGGGACGGCTAGCTCGCGCTCGCGGCACAGCAGCAGCGCGCCCATCGCGATATCGTCGTTGGTGCAAAACACACCGTCTACATCCGGGTGTGCAGTCAGCGCATCACGCATCATCTGTGTGCCGAGGTGGATGGAGGAGATAGCGCGCGGATTAACGCGCAGCGGTTCAAGACCACGACGGGCCATAGCATCGCAATAACCGCGATAACGCTGCTCGTCGCGGATGTCGTCTTTTGACCCCAGATAGAGGATTTTGTGGCGTTGGCGTTTATCCAGCATGGTGCTGACCATATCAAACGCCGCCTGGCGGTTATCGAATCCCACCTCCATGTCCAGACGATCGCCCTGAATATCCATCAGCTCTACGACCGGAATATTGGCGGAACGCAGAAATTTAACCGTGCGCAGGGTGTGATATTTCTCGGAAAGGATAATGCCGTCGATATTGTACGACAGCAGGTTGATCACCGATTCTTCCTCGGATTCCCGGTCGTAATTGTAGTTGGCGATCAGTGTCTGATAGTTATGGTCCGAGGTTACCGATTCAATTCCGGCCAGAATATCGGCGAACAGTTGGTTTTGAAATGAGGGGATCAGCACGCCGAGCGTATAGCTTTGCGCATTCAGCAGCATCGCGGGTGCGCGGTTGGGGATGTAATTAATCTCCTCCATAATCTGCGCAATGCGTTCACCGGTTTCCTTTGCGACCTTTTTCGGCGAGCGAATGTAGCGGCTCACCGTCATTTTGGTCACGCCCGCCAGCGTGGCGATGTCTTGCAAAGAAATTCTGTGGTTCCTCATTTTCTCTCCAGTGCCGGGGAGCACTGACTTTCGCTCCCCGGTAAATACCGTATTAATGCAAGATGGCGTTCAGGGCCAGAACCCCCAGCAGTCCCATAATGGAAATTAGCGTTTCCATTACCGTCCATGTCCGCAACGTTTCACCTACACTGAGATTAAAATAGCCTTTAAACAGCCAGAATCCCGGATCGTTAACGTGGGACGCAATCACGCTGCCCGCGCCGGTAGCCAGCACCATCAACGCCGGGTCGGCATGAGTAACGTTAATAATCGGCAACACCACGCCTGCAGTAGTAATCGCCGCGACGGTGGCTGAACCGAGCGCGATACGCAGCAAGGCGGCTACCGTCCAGCACATCAGTAGCGGAGAGAGCGACGTGCCGGTCATCAGGTGCGAGATATATTGACCCACGCCGCTGTCGACCAGAACCTGCTTAAACGCACCGCCACCGGCGATGATAAACACAATCATCGCAATTGCGCCGATAGAGTCGCCAATGATATCCATAATTTGCTCGATCGTACGTCCGTTACGTCGACCAAGGGTAAAAATGGCGAGCACGATAGCAATAAACAACGCGACCGCAGGGTTACCGATAAACTCAAAGAACACCCGCACGCTGTTAGTCTTCGGCAGCGTAATTTCGCATACTGCGGCTACCGCCATCAGTATTACCGGGATAACCGCCGCAAAGATACTGTTCCAGAACGACGGCATCTCTTCTTCGCTGAACAGATGCGGGTTGAATAACCCTTCCGGCGGCGCTTTCTCAAAGCGGGTCAGCAGTTTGGAAAATAAAGGCCCGGCAACAATCACCGTCGGGATAGTAATAATAAAGCCGTACAGCAGGGTGGTGCCGAGATTGGCCTCGAAAATGGTGGCAATCGCGGTCGGTCCCGGATGCGGTGGCAGAAAACAGTGGGTCACGGACAGCGCTGCGACCATCGGTACGCCGACATACAGCAGCGGCAGGCCAGAAGAGGCCACCACCGTAAATACCAGCGGCAGCAGCAGAACAAAACCGACTTCGAAAAACATCGCCAGGCCGACGACCAGTCCGGTAACGACCAGCGCCCACTGCACGCGTTTTTTACCGAACGTGCCAATCAGCGTGGTGGCGATGCGCTGAGCCGCGCCGGTATCGGAAATCAGCTTACCGAGCATTGCGCCGAAGCCAAGGATCATCGCCAGCCCACCGAGCGTCCCGCCGATCCCATTTTGTATTGAGTGCAGAACGGCTTGGGCATCCATCCCTTCGGCAAAACCGACGACCGCAGCCACCAGGACCAGAGCAATAAAGCCGTTAACTTTAAAGCCAATCATCAGGACCAGGAGCAGCGCGACGCCTGCCGCAATTATTATTAATGGCATAATCGTTTCTCTTATATCCCCGTCATCCTTCAAGTTGCAGGTGTGTTGGCTGCAACTCGAATTATTTAGGGGGGAGCCAAAAATGCAGCGCCTGGGCGCTGCGTGATGTTGCGTTGTGTGGTATCAGACGGCGACCAGCATGCCGCCATCGACAAACAACAGGTGACCGTTTACAAAATCGGATGCTTTAGAAGAGAGGAATACCGCCGCGCCGATCAGCTCCTGCGGATCGCCCCAGCGCGCGGCTGGCGTACGTTTGCACAGCCAGGAGGTGAAGGCTTCATCTTCAACCAGCGCTTTGGTCATCTCAGTTTTGAAGTAGCCCGGCGCGATACCGTTGACCTGGATATTGTGGCGAGCCAGCTCAACACACATCCCGCGGGTGAGCATTTTCACCGCGCCTTTCGAAGCGGCGTACGGCGTGATGGTGTCGCGGCCCAGTTCGCTTTGCATGGAGCAGATATTGATAACCTTCCCGGCCTGACGCTCAACCATGCGACGTGTTACCGCCTGCGAGACCAGGAACACCGCCGTCTGGTTAACGGCAATCACATCGTTCCAGTCCTGCTCCGGGAACTCGGTAAACGGATGGCGACGCTGGATACCGGCGTTATTCACCAGCACATCAATTTGGCCAATGTCTTTTTCGATATGGTCGATGGCGGCATCAATGTCCTGTTTATGCGTAACATTGAAAGGCGCAGCAACGGCGCGGATCCCTTCCTGCTGCAGTTTGGCGACGGCGGCCTCCGCGCGCTCTGGCGTAATATCATTGACGATAATCTGCGCGCCATATTTACCCAGCCCGGTCGCCAGTAAATAACCAATACCCTGAGCCGAACCGGTGATCAGAATGTTTTTGCCGTCCAGTGAAAAAAGATCGTTCATCATGTTATTCCTTATTTTGTTTCTGCAAAAACGAGCTGGACTTTCGCCGCCTGGGTTTTATCCCCGGCGAAGATCAGCGCCTGTTCAAGCTCGGTAAACGGATATTCGGCGCTGAGTAACGGCAGCGGATCGATAACGTTATTCGCCAGCCACGACACCGCGGTGTTGAACTCGGTGGTAAAGCGGAACGAGCCTTTGAGCGCGATCTCTTTGCCGATCAGCATCATCATCGGGAAGTCCGGCACCGCGCCACCCATGCCGACCTGCACCATCACGCCTTTTGCGCGGGTGACTTCCAGACAGGTGGTGATTGAGGATGGATGGCCGGAGACTTCGAAGCTGACGTCGAAGTAGCCTTTCTCTTTTTTCCACTCGTCGAGCGAGTCCTGCTGCGGGTTAATCAGCGTGTCAGCACCCATCTGCTGGGCAAGCGACAGCGAGCGCGGGCTGATATCAGCACAGACAATCTCTGCTGCGCCGAGCGTTTTCACCGCGCTGACGATCAGACAGCCGATAGGCCCAACGCCGGAGATAAATACGCGCTTGCCCTGCAGGTCGCCCGCTTCATGCGCGGCGTGGATCGCTACCGCCAGCGGTTCGGCAAAGGCCATCACTTTTTCATCAGCCTGCTGCGGGTAAGGGATGCACTGCGCAGTATCGACGGTTTTAAACTGAGTAAAGCCACCGTCAACGTGGGGAAAATACATGGCGCTGCCAAAAAAGCGCATTTCCGTGCACTGGTTTTCTTCATGCTGCAGACAGTATTTACAGTGGCCGCAGGGCTTCGACGGATTAATAGCCACCGACTGACCTGCATGTAATTTTTTTGAATCGCTATGCAGTACTTTACCAATAACTTCATGGCCTAAAATCATCGGTGCTTTAACGGTAAAATTACCAACTTTTCCTTCCTGATAATAATGTAAATCGGAACCGCAAATTCCTCCGCGGGTAATTTGCACCAATGTTCCTTTATTATCCCATTCAATATTTTGGTCGGTAATGGCAACAGTTTTCTTACCCGCGACAACGCAGGATTGGGTTTTGACTTGCATAAATGCCTCACTGGTCAGGTAGTAACCTCGGCAGCATTTAAACGGTTTTATTTGTTATTATTTGTGACGTAAGTCACGCTGGAAAATTGTTACACTACAATGTTACGCATAACGTGATGCGCCTTGTAATTCTCGTCAGTGACGCTGAAAAAGCGTGAAATTCCCAATCTGGAAGGCGTAGTATCGCGCCATGAAATTTGAATCTGGAGTTTTTCGATGGCCGGGGAAAGCTATATTTTGATGGGTGTTTCGGGTAGTGGTAAATCTTTAATTGGCAGCAAAATTGCCACCGTATTATCGGCTAAATTTATTGATGGTGACGATCTCCATCCCGCTAGAAATATTGATAAAATGTCGGAAGGGATCCCGTTAACCGATGAAGACCGGCTTCCCTGGTTGGAAAGATTAAATGACGCCTCATACAGTTTGTATAAAAAGAATGAAACCGGATTTATTGTCTGCTCGTCATTAAAAAAACAGTATCGCGATATATTGCGGCAGGGCAGTCCTAATGTGCATTTCCTGTGGCTGGATGGAGATTACGAGACCATTCTGGCGCGCATGCAGCGTCGGGCAGGGCATTTTATGCCAGTGGGATTACTAAAAAGTCAGTTCGATGCGCTGGAGTGCCCGCAGGAAGATGAACGCGATATTGCTCGCATCGACGTGAACCATGACATCGAGCATGTGACGGAACAGTGCCGCGAGGCGGTACTCGCGTTTCGTAACGGGCAATAAGCTCAGCCCCGGATGGGACTGAGCCACAGCATCAGAAATCGGCTTTCAGCACTACGCGGTAGCGGGCTTTGCCGTCACGCACGTGCTGGATAGCGTCGTTAATTTGCGACATTGGGTACAGCTCAGTGGTAGGTGACACCTTGCTGCGCCCGGCAAACTTCATCAGCTTGCGCAGCTCGAACGGCGTGCCGGTTGCCGAACCGGAGATGCTGCGATCGCCGGCAATTAAGGTAAATGCCGGTACCGGCAGCGGCTTCAGCACCGCGCCGACGGTATGGAAGTTACCGCCGTAGGCCAGCGCTTCAAAATAGGGCTGCCAGTCGAGATCGACGTTAACTGTGTTAATAATGAGATCGAACTGGCCCGCCAGCGCTTTTAGCGCATCCGGATCGCGGCTGTTGACCACCTTATCCGCCCCCATCGCCAGCACTTCCTGTTCTTTCGACGGATTGGAGCTGAACGCGGTCACTTCGCAACCCATCGCGTGTAATAACTTAATGGCGATATGCCCCAGGCCGCCGATGCCGATCACCCCGACGCGGCTGGTGGCGGTAATATGGTGCATCAGCAGCGGTTTGAACACCGTGATACCGCCGCACAGTAATGGGCCAGCCGCCGCCAGATCGATGCTTTCCGGCAGCGGGATCACCCACTGCCAGTCGGCCCGCAGCTTCTCGGCAAAACCGCCGCGATTGAGAATAGTGGGAACGGACCCTTCCAGGCAGTTAATCTGATTACCGCTGATACAGGCATCGCAATGCCCGCAGCTGCGTGCCGTCCAGCCAATACCGACGCGCTGACCAACCTTCAGACCTTTATCCTGTGCCGCGCTGCCGAGCGCCGCCACGCGACCAATCACCTCATGCCCGGCAACCAGCGGATACTGAGAGAACCCCCATTCGTTGTCGATCATCGACAAATCGGAATGGCAGATACCGCAGTAATCGACCTGTACCTCGACATCTTCCGGCTTGAGCTCGCCCGCATCATATTCATAGAGTTCGAGTTCGCTGCCCGCCGCTTTTGCGGCGTAGCTTTTTATCATCGACATCGTGTTCCCCTCAGTGTGGTGTTGAACTGGAAGTGTAGAGCATGGGGAAACGGGACGCTTCGCAGAAGGGGGGATTAGGGGGGTGTTGCGGGGGATAAACTGTGATGGTGATTGCAGTCGTGAAAGGTAATGCTGAAATTTTCAACACTTAGCGCGCCAGACACATGCTGGCGCTTGCATGGTGGCGCACGATAGGTATAATCCACAACGTTTTCCGCATCCCTTCCGTGCCGGAGTGGCGAAATCGGTAGACGCAGTTGATTCAAAATCAACCGTAGAAATACGTGCCGGTTCGAGTCCGGCCTTCGGCACCAAGTGATGCAATAATTAGCTGCCTAAGGGTGGCTTTTTTTGTGTCCATTTCCGTCCAAATTCGTCCATATCCGTCTGTAATTCAAAGATAATTTATTTTTCGGTAATAACCATATTTATTTTGTGGTATTTCCGTGTTGGTCATTTTTCATCCATTGACATCCACGCGATTTGGGGGCAAAAAAGGGGGCAAACCCGGTTCGATAGAGGAGTGACCCCCAAATGGCGCTTACAGATCTCGCAATCCGGCATGCCAGGCCGCTTGGCAAGGCATACAGGCTCTCTGACTGTCACGGTCTTTACATTCAGGTTAACCCCAGTGGATCTAAGCTGTGGTATCTGAAATTTCGCTTTGGAAACAAAGAGAACCGTATGGCATTAGGCCCTTATCCGCTCATTTCTCTCGCACTGGCAAGGGAGAAGCAAGCGGATATAAGAAGGCTTATTTTAGAAGGCATTAATCCGGCGGAAAAACGCAGAGAGGAAAAGCGGGGTGGAGAGCCCCTTTATACGTTCGAGTCCGTGGCGCGCGAATGGGTCTCCAGCAACGTGAACTGGTCGGTAGAACATAAGAAGCGGGTGCTGCGTTATTTTGAGCTTTATGTGTTCCCCACGAACGGCAGTTGCGACATCACCAAAATGAAGGTTAAAGATCTGCTGGTACCCATCAAGGAGGTGGAGAAAGCGGGCAAACTGGATGTTGCTTCCCGGCTTCAGCAGCGCACTGCCTGCGTGATGCGCTACGCCGTTCAGAACGGCATTATCGATCATAACCCCGCATCAGATTTAACTGGCGCGGTCTCCACGCCCAAAGTACGTCACCACCCGGCGCTGGATCTGAATCTTATCCCTGATTTTCTGGAAAGAGTCGACGATTTCAAAGGACGTAAGCTGACTCAACTGGCGGTAAAGCTGGCGCCACTGCTATTCATCCGCTCCAGCGAACTGCGCTTTGCCCGCTGGGATGAAATTGACCTGCATAACGCCATGTGGACCATCCCCGCTGAGCGCGAGCCGATCCCCGGCGTTAAATATTCAGCTCGTGGGGCTAAGATGCACTCCCCCACACTTGGTCCCATTGTCGCGTCAGGCCATCGAACTGCTGCATGAGGTGCAGCAGCATTGCCGACCGGGAACTGAACTGGTATTCCCCGGCGATCATAACTACCGCAAACCGATGAGCGAAAACACCATCAACAAAGCGCTGCGGGTGATGGGCTACGACACCCAGAAAGACGTCTGCGGCCACGGTTTTCGCACTATGGCCTGTAGCGCGCTGGTGGAGTCAGGCCTGTGGTCAAGCGACGCGGTAGAGCGCCAGATGAGCCATCAGGAGCGTAAGCGCGTGCGGGCGGCGTATATCCATAAGGCGCAGCACCTGGAAGAGCGCCGGGAAATGATGCAGTGGTGGGCGGATTATCTGGATGCAAACCGGTTCAGGCATGTTGTGCCGTATGGCTTTAAAAAGTCGCCGGGAGGCGTACTCGACCATATGAGCTTCCAGGAGCGCAATGACCGACAACTGGAGGAACTGAAAGCCAGAATACTGGCCGACTCGGAATGGCTGACGGCGTCTGAGTTATCGGCAAAAGCGGGTTTTCGTTCTGCCGATCCTGACGCAGGTCCTAAAGGCTGGAAAGTCGCCGGGAAGATATTCTCGCTGAAGGTCGATGGGGAGGATTTATACCCTGATTATGTTCTGGATGAGAAAATGCGGCCTCTCAAGGTTGTCCGTTTGATTCTTTCACTGTTTAAGGAGCGTAAAACACCGTGGGGGCTGGCTATCTGGTTTGGCTCGGCCAATCGCAGGTTGCGCGGAGGGAGGCCGAAAGATCTGCTGGTATCAAAGTCAGAGTTGGTACTGCTAGCGGCGCAGGATGAGGTGGAGTCGGAGGAGTAGGGGGATGCTGGTTACGGGTAAGGCCGCCGTACAATGCGTTAGGGATGCAGGGCAGCAGCCAGTCCACGGTCTGTAACATCCGGCTGATTTGCGACTGGCTGACGGGATAGCCGTCGCGGGTGAGTTGCTCCGCCAGCGTCAGCTGCGTCGGGCATTCAATGCCTGCGTTACGGTAAAGATCGCGCAGGTGCAGGATCCCTTCCGCGCGTTCGATAAACATCAATCCGTTATGCAGGTCGTTTTCCGCCAGATGGCCGATCAGGCACTGGACTTCGCCTTGCTGCGGTGACAGCGTCTCCGGCCACGGTCTGAACGGCCAGCAGACTCGGTGGTAGCGCTCATCCTGCGTCTCCTGCCACAGTTCATTGAGGATGGCGAGGCGCGTATTCCCGCCGCTGGCGAGCATATATTTTTCATCACCGGGGCGACGGGTCAACACCGGCGGGTTATCCAGCCCACGGGCAAGAATTGACGCTTTCAGCACGTCATAGCCGGGGTTGCGGGTGACGCGGGGATTGAGGGAGAACGGCTGGATTTGCTCCAGACTGACCTGGACCATTTCCTGTTCTCCGGTAGTGCTGGCACCGTGAAGCCAGCGGTTGAGCAGGTGTGAAGCGCACATAATCTTCCTCCGGCATTTAGACATCGCGGGTGAGGCGGATGCGTTGGTGGATCCACGCGTCCACCTCGCTTTCCAGCCAGGCGACGTGGCGGCTGTTGAGTCGGATGGACGGCGGAAACTGTTGCAGCTGGATTTGCCGGTAAATCCACGATTTACCGAAGCCGATTTTGTCTTCCACCTGGCGTAAGCGTAAAAATCTGTCGCTATTCATAACCATTCCTCCTGTGTCCAGAGTCGTTCACATCAGCACGATGGGCGTGGTTATCAAAGCAGCAGCGTCCCTGCCTGGCAGTAAAAATCCTTATCTGGGTTAGTGAGAGTTGTTAGTTGAAAGGGTTAGTTGATCGCATTACGGCGGTGCGCCGCGCTGGAGTGCGGTTTTTAACGTCTCGGGGTTCAGCGGCAGGTGCATACCTTCCTCACGCGCCCAGCATTCGAAAATGTTCAGCAGTTTGTAGGGATGCTCCAGCATTTCATCGTCCAGTTGCGGGTTGTGCTTGCAGGCAAGCCACAGCAAACGGGAAAGCGCGGAAGTGATCCGCTCTTTTGATTCCGGCTGATGACGGGTCAGGAAGGCTTCGAGATGAGTGCGGCGGATGACGAACAGTGCGTCAGGAGGCAGCGTGTCCTGCAGGTAGCAAACGGACAGATTGAGCCGGGATTTAAGCTCATTGCGCCCATTGCCATACAGCTGGCCAATCAGCAGATGCAGCTCTTCCTGGAGGTTGTTCTGCGTGGCGAGCAGTTCCAGTAAAAGCTCTCGCAACGATTTGCGGCAACAGAGTTGGTAGTAGCTGTCGTTCTCATCGCAGACCACGATGCCAATCTGGTTGCAGCAGTGGGTATCTTTGGGGCAAGGACAGTTAAGCGTTTTCGCCAGTTGCTGGTGGAGCAGCAGGCGCTCAAGGCCAAGCAAGGGGAGATTCCAGAGGTGGTTGGAAGTCAGTTGTAGCGTGGGGTCGCGCCTACATGGCGGCGAGTTCGCCATCACTTTGCGGTTGCCGGGTTTGTTGCATTGCGAGGGTGGGAAGGGTTTTTCACCGGTGCGGCAGGCGAAATTGCAGGGCGGTTTGAGCGGTCTCAGAAGTACGGGCGAAGAGAAGTAGACTGAGAGTGGCAAATCGCCATGCAGGGCATGACGGATCAAATCGGCGGGCAGCAACGTGATGTTGTGCTGCCGGATGACTTCTGCGGCCTCGTCCAGCGTCAGCCACTCCTGGCGGATTTTGTGTGGGGGCATGGCGTGTTCCTTATTGGTTTGTTGGTTGTGCGTAGTGCTTGTTGATGGTGAAAACCGGTGTGAGATGTTTTTGCTAAAACAACTAACCTGATCAGTTTAGTTAACGATCTTTTCAGACATAATCTGGTGATGATTTACGCTGGAAAAACAGGACGTAACATTGAATAGCTCGGAAGACGATTTGCTTGAAGTGGCGTGGTATTTGTCGAAGTACGGTAAATCTCAACCACCCGTAGGACTGGGTGTTCAGAAATGGAAAGAGGCTTTTGCCTTGTTTTATCCTCGATTTGGAGCGGGCAAAACTACCAGCGAGTTTCACAATAGTCTGAAAAATAGTCGTGACCGTTTTGATTCATGGCTTACTGATGTGCGTGTCGGTTGGCTTGACGAGCAGGGCGCTCCTGCTGCGCTTTCTCATTCAGCACAGCGTGTGCATCAGCGATTGAGTCTGCTTTCAGAGAGTGCGATTGAGCAGCGCGTTCTTTCGTTAATATCTTCTGATGGAGATGAACAGGCACAACGTGATTGTCTTGCTATTCAGCAGGATAAAAGTATTGAAGATACCGTACGCGAGCAGTTGATTGCGGCACGGCTGGGGCAGGGTATCTTTCGGAAAAATTGTCTCATGCTGTATCCGGTATGCCCTGTTACGGGAACGACGTTTGCGCCTTTACTGCGTGCCAGCCATATAAAGCCCTGGGCTGCCTGCGAGAATGGGAATGAACGCCTTGATCCTTATAATGGAATTATACTGGCCGCACATATTGATATTCTATTCGATCAGGGGTGGATTTCGTTTGAGAACGATGGGCGTTTATTAATTAGTAAGGAGCTGGATATTAGTGTTAAAGAACAGTGTTTGTTGCCAGAGAAAATAAAGGCATTTTCTGTTGAGTCGTATGGTTATTTGGAATGGCATCGGGGTAATTTATTGAGATAGTTAAGCTATAAACTATCTACGACAGCGCTATTTTCTGAACTTACAGGTTCCAATATTGCATTGAACGCTGTCCAGTAGGGCTCACCGGCTTCTGGATCGTGCTGCGCAACCGGTAATCCTCTGCTGCTTCAGTTATAAAGCTTTTATGTGCTATGCAGCAGGATATGGTCGTTTTCTGAACTCCGCATAACCTGAGTATTTGTATCGAAGCGTGAACAAAACGTTGCAGCCAGCCTTTCAACGTGGACAATAGTTATCCATACGGTGATTTTATATTCGATAAATCAATGGATTTCGTTGAGTCATAGGACTGGTAATGGATGAAAATGCTTTAGGGTTTGCCTCATACTGGCGCAACTCGCTGGCAGATGCTGAGTCAGGAAAGGGCAGTTTTGAACGCAAAGACGCCAAAAATTTCACTCACTGGCATGGGATAGCGGCGGGACGTCTTGACGAAGCGATCGTCGATAAATTTTTTGAAGGAGAAAAAGACGACGTCGAAACAGTCGATGTCATCTTGCGGCCAAAGGTTTATTTCCGGTTACTGCAGCATGGAAAGGATCGTTCCGCTGGCGCGCCTGATGTTGTTACCCCGATAGTGACGCCAGCCCTGTTGAGCCGTGAAGGTTTTTTATATCCGACGCCAGCGACCACCATTCCCAGAGACCTGCTTGAACCTTTGCCAAAAGGGGCATTTTCGATTGGTGAGATTGAGCAGTATGACAAATACAAAACGACACATACATCATTCTCTATCAACTTTGATGACAGTGTTGATAAGACCGCCGAAACGGATGAAGAACGAGAAGCACGATATGCAGCCTGGCAGCAGGATTGGCGTCAATATCTGGATGATTCAGAGAGGCTACTGAAAAATGTTGCCGGCGACTGGGTTAAAAATCCCGAACAATATGAACTCGCTGAGCACGGTTATATTGTTAAAATGGCGCAAACTGGTGGAGCCAGTTTCCATATTCTTTCGCTTTATGACCACCTGCTTGTTTGCAAAAAGGATGTGCCGCTTTTCAATCGTTTCGCCTCGCGGGAGGTTCATGCGGCAGAGTCTTTACTCGCTCCCGAAGCAAAATTCAGCGACAGGCTTGGATACTCCGGAGATAAGTTCCCGCTGGCAAAGGCTCAACGCGATGCCTTAAGCCATTTTCTGGATGCCAGACATGGAGACATCCTTGCCGTTAATGGTCCTCCTGGAACCGGGAAAACCACTCTGGTGCTTTCTATCATTGCCACGCAGTGGGCCAGAGCGGCTCTCGAAAAATCTGAGCCTCCGGTTATTATCGCGACTTCAACGAATAACCAGGCTGTAACGAACATTATCGAGGCGTTCGGGAAAGATTTTTCCCAGGGCACTGGTGCAATGGCCGGACGATGGTTGCTAGAGCTGAAAAGCTTCGGCGCTTATTTTCCCTCAAGCACTCGTAAAGCCGAGGCAGCCAAAAAATATCAAACTGAAGATTTCTTCAACCAGGTTGAGTCAAAAGAGTATGCAGAGGATGCACTGCTGTTTTATCTGGAGAAAGCTAAGGCAGCATTTCCTGAAAAAGATTGTTCATCCCCTGAAAAGGTCATTGAACTCCTGCATGGTCAGTTGGCAGCAAAATCCGAACAATTGGTAAGGCTGAACTCTGTATGGCAAACGTTAAGCCAGGTTCGGGCGGCGAGAGAGCTTATTGCTAATGACATTGAGCAATATCTCGCTAATCTAAATAAATTACTCTCCGGGCAAGAACAAAAAGTCACTCAACTAAAGAGTGCTAAAACGGAATGGAGAAAATATCGCGCCGGTGAATCACTGGTCTATTCATTATTTTCCTGGCTCCCAGCGGTTCGCAGTAAGCGGCAGTACCAAATACAACTGTTTCTCGAAGATAAATTAGGTACGCTGATTGCGGGAAATCAGTGGTCTGATCCTGAAACCATCGAACGTAATATAGATGGACTGCTCAACTCCGCTGAGCGCGAGCAAACAACATACCGGCAGCAGATTGACTCCGCCCATGAAATTGTTCTTAAAGAACAGCAGGCGGCTCAGGAATGGCAGAGGCTGGCACTCGATTTAGGGTATGAGGGCGACGAGGAACTGAGCTTCTTACAGGCAGATGAACTGGCTGATACGCAGATTCGCTTTCCTGCATTCTTACTGACGACCCACTACTGGGAAGGTCGTTGGCTAATGGATATGGCGAAGATCGATGATCTGCAGAAAGAGAAGGGCAAGAAAGGTGCTAAAGGGGTAACCGCTCGCTGGCAACGCCGAATGAAACTTACTCCATGCGTAGTCATGACCTGCTATATGCTGCCCGGCAATATGCAGATAAGCGAACACAAAGGGCAGCGTAAATTCGAGAAAAACTATTTATATGACTTCGCTGATTTACTCATTGTCGATGAAGCCGGGCAGGTGCTTCCTGAAGTGGCTGCTGCCTCGTTTGCCTTAGCTAAAAAGGCATTAGTGATTGGTGATACGAAACAGATCCCGCCAATATGGAGTATTGCTCCCGCGATTGATGTCGGTAACATGCTGGCGGAAAAAATTCTGTCTGGCAGTACACAAGAAGAGATTACCGAGAAATATACGGCAATCGCAGAGCTAGGTAAAAGCGCTGCATCTGGCAGCGTTATGAAAATAGCGCAGTGTGCTTCGCGCTATCAATATGATCCCGAACTGGCCCGTGGGATGTACTTGTATGAACACCGCCGGTGCTTCGATAATATTATTGGATACTGCAATACGCTCTGCTATCACGGTAAGTTGTTGCCTAAAAGAGGGCGTGAAGAGAGCAATTTAATACCCGCAATGGGTTATCTCCATATTGATGGTAAAGGAGAGCTGGCAAGTAGCGGAAGTCGTTATAATTTGCTTGAGGCTGAAACGATAGCGGCCTGGCTGACAGATAGTCAGCAGGATATTGAAGCGCATTACGGCAAATCGCTTCATGAGGTTGTCGGTATTGTGACGCCTTTTAGCGCTCAGGTATCGACCATCAAACAGGCGCTGGATAAACAAGGCATCAGCGCAGGCGCGAATGAAAAGTCGCTCACAGTGGGCACCGTGCATTCTCTTCAGGGGGCGGAAAGAGCGATTGTTATATTCTCGCCAGTCTATTCAAAACATGAAGATGGCGGGTTTATTGATAGCGATAACAGCATGCTGAACGTTGCTGTCTCCCGTGCGAAGGACAGTTTCCTGGTCTTCGGCGATATGGATCTGTTTGAGATCCAGCCAGCCTCATCTCCGCGGGGATTACTGGCAAAATATCTCTTTGAGTCAGAGAAGAATGCGCTCACTTTTGATTATAAAGAGCGTAAGGATTTAAAAACTTCCGAGACCAAAATCTACACACTCCATGGTGTGGAGCAGCATGATAACTTCCTGAATCAGACGTTTGAAAATACCGGTAAGCACATCACGATAGTTTCTCCGTGGCTAACCTGGCAAAAGCTGGATCAAACCGGTTTTCTTGATTCCATGATTGCGGCGTGTTCTCGTGGTATTAGCGTCACGATAGTCACTGATAGAAGCTATAACACTGAACATAATGATTTTGAGAAGCGAAAAGAGAAGCAACAGAACCTTAAAGCGGCGCTGGAGAAACTGAATGCCCATGGTATTGCGACAAAACTGGTCAATCGTGTTCATAGCAAAATTGTTATTGGTGATGATGGCTTGCTGTGCGTGGGATCATTCAACTGGTTTAGTGCGACACGTGAAGCGCGATATGAACGATACGATACATCGATGGTTTATTGCGGTGATAACCTGAAAGGCGAGATTGAGGCAATTTATAATAGTCTTGATAGGCGTCAGGTTTAGATAATTGTTTTTATTAAGCCATCTTTTTTCGGATGGCTATTTTTACTGACTATCTTTGATGTAATATATTTAATGTTGAAAGAATATGTTGAATTATGGTATATTCTGTGGGCTGTTATTATAAATATGAGTATTGTAATGAAATTACTAAACACTTACGAAGATAAAGATGAAGCAGAGGATGCGTTAACTAAAATATTAGGTGAGAAAAGATTAGCGAGTGAGCGCGACAGCACAGTTGTTATTTACAATCTCTTTGGTACTCCATCATGGGGGAATTTTTATAAACTAGGTATGTTTAATCTTCCTGAGTTGCAGAATATACTGGAATTACGTAAGATGGGCCAGTCTATTGATAAAAAAAAGTATGATGAATACATAAAAACGCTTAGCTATGCTGCTCGTGCGTTTAATTTGGTTATTCCAAATCATTGGTTGTAAAAAACGGCTATCCGGCTGTTTTATTTTAATCCATTATGTTAAATGTTGTTTTTTTAATTAAATGCGTGTGGTGATATATGTGTTAAAGATGTTTTTTGTAAAAGATACAACCTATTTTTTTAGATTGCACACGCCTGATCGGTATCTTAAATATACTGATCAGGCGTGTGGCTGATGAGGTGTTAAAGTTTAACTTCTTTATTTTTATAGAAAAACTATAGCATCATTAGCTTGGTGATGAACATCAAGTCGTATATTGGAAGATAATCTATTTTCATTGAAATTAATATCAAATGGGAACCAAGCTGGGTCATTAATAATAGCAGACATACTTTTACTAGAGTTTCCTTGAGCCCTCACTGATACTTCAGTCAGCCAAGCGATAACATTATCGTGATTAATCGCAATTGATTTTCGCAACTGGTATGTGCCTGATTTAGGGTTAGATAACAATTCTAGATTTATTAAGGTTCGAACAACAAATTGCATACAACGCTTGATAGTTGAAGTATCCCCATAGCTTTCAGTAATGCGTTGCTCTAATTGATTGTAAATGAACAGACCTTCATGCTTGGTCATTCTACCAATTTGTATTACGATATTGTAAAAGAAGGGGTATTTAACAAGCATCATTCCCCAGTGAATAGCTATATTTATTTCACTGTGTTCAATGAGCAATTTACAGGCGTCGGAATGAAATGCTTTGGGCACCGATTTCGATTCTGAATCCCAAATGCCAAAAAGAAGATTTCTGGTTTTATCTTGTGCTACTTTGCTGTCAAAACTAGGGGCAAGTAAACTATCAATTTTATTTTTTAATGCCTGCCCGTGAATCCCATTCGCCGACCAGGATGCGGTTTGAACAAGCCAATCCATCTCTAAATGCCGATTGAATCCAATAATGGGTTTCATGAGTAAAGATTCCTTTTGAAAACGACTATTGAGTTTCCTTGCTGCAAGTATTCAAATGTTGATACATCAAGTGTATTCAAGCTGATATCAATTTGAAATGGGAAGAACACTTGATCAGCTAATACTTCATCAAGACTAATGCTAACTTTGTTCAATGAAATCATAGCAGCGGTAGTTAACCAATTTGCTATATGGTTGCTAACTTTTTCTTGAATTGGAACGACCGAATATGATGTTGGTTTATTACTTCTATCTATCACTCCTAACTCGATCATAGTCCTTAAAACAGCACTTAGCGCTCTACTGGTTGCTTGTGTCTCACCATATAACATACTCATTCGGCGAAATACTTGAGAAAAGGTAAATGCGTCATTTAACCTGGCTTGTCGGCCGATAAAGCGAGCGACTTCAGCAAAGAAAGGTTTTTTTGCAATTAACATTCCCCAGTGAATAGGTAATGAAAATGCATCAATCTCTTGATGTAATTGAATGCTTGTCTCAAAAAAAACATCTTTATTTTTTGGTCGCATCCAAATTGAGGTTAATAAATTTCGAGCTTTGCGCCGATTTTCTTTAGTTGCTATATACGTACCAAGAAATACTTCCAGGTTTTTATTTAATTGCACACTATCTGCTTCGCTAGCAACCCAGCGGAGCGTTTGTTCAAGCCATTCTTTCTCGATATGGCGGCAGAAACCTGGAGTTTTAACCATGACTAACTACTTTTTGTTAACAATAATGAAAGGCACTATTGCCTCATGGAGGCTGATTCCTCCATGCCCTACAACAACATCCCCTTTACTTTTAAAGGCTTTATCTGAGCCGGCTAGCAAAGGGTATGTCCCTTTTGGCAGGCCCATCTCAGGACCTGGCCATACTATCACAGAATCTTGAAAGTTTGCAGCAGAGCTGTCTCGCAAACTGGGGTCATTATAAATTCGTACTCGTTCTCCCCGAGTCTCAGCTTTTACCCCTTCATTGATATATCCCATACCGATAGCCTCTTGGTTACCATGGTCTGAAGTAATTATAACTTCAAACCCATTCTCCAGTAGGTCTGAAATTTTATCTTTGAATTTCCATTCGGCCAGCCAGCTATCAACTACTACATTTAATCCAGCCATTCCCATTTTCATGCCGTGCATCTGTTCATCGATAAAATTTATGACTAAACCGGCAATTTTAACTGGTAGTGACCCAACTAGTGATTGCCATTCATCGGCTGAATAATTCTCAATTTTCTTTGCATACTTAATTTCTCGTTTGTTTAATCCTTTATCCATCCAATAATTAAGCCACAGTTGCTCTTCTTTATTTGTAGTCAGTAAAGATTCGCCAAACAAAAATGGACGCTTCCCTGAGAACAAGGTTTGCCGTGAAATTGACGTTATCGTCGGCACCCAAGCAAAACAAGAATGCTCTTCTATTGAAATATTTTCGCATATTTGTAATTGCTTACGTAATAATGGCCATTGGCGAGCCCCCATACCATCTAAAACAAGCAAACAAATTTTATTACCTGAATCTATCCTGCGTGATATCCAGTCAGGAACTTTATGCAACATAGATGGATAACGAACAGTTGGTATGGTTTGTATTTTTGCATAGTTGATTAGCAACCAATGTTGAAATAATCCATCTACATCAGTGTTAATATTTTTAATGTCATCAAACAAAACTTCAACTGCAGGAAAATTTTTATTTTGATAAAAAAGGGCGTTCATGATACCAAGAGAACGTGACTGCTCAAGCCAAAAGTCTGCATTTGCACTTTCTTCTGAGTATTGGTTGAATGTTTTTTTTGCATTATTAAGTAGGTGTAGTATTCGTTCTTTTTCTGTTACTTTTGGTTCTTTTAGTACAGCAAATGATGCCCAGTGTTCAGGAGGTAAGCTTTTTATCGCCACTGGCTTTATAATGCCTTCAGCAAACAGATTATCAATAAAAACGCGAACATCACCATCAGCAAAAGGAACAATTAGCTGAGTGTTTGGTCGAGATGCAAAGTAGATAGGACTCTTTTCTTCATCTTGTAAGTATATTTTCCATTGTTTTTGAAGAAAATCAAAAAAATAAGCTTTATTGGAAATCAGTCGACTGATATTCCATAAGCCAAAACCAGGCACTAAACTCAGTAGATGAATTAGTCTCGTTTCAATTTGCATTGGCATTTCAATGCCAATATAATGCTTTCTAATCAATAGCCTAACAAGGTCCGTACTGGATTGGATTATCTCAGGTGCAATTCTATATATATGGCGCAATAAGAAATCTAGACTGGACTGTTGGCTGAGCCTACCCGGAGCAAATAATTTCAGCGCATCCATGACTGACTGATATAACGTGGCTGGTAGTAATCTTAGTATATCTGAATCAATATCCTGGAAAAATTCTGATAGATGAAAATCAATCTCTTTTGACTCATGTTGAATATCATGAGGTATAAAAATATCACGCTCAACCGTCAGCCGAATCAGAAAAGATATTTTATTCTCACCACTACGCCATGTTTCATAGGCCAGACGTAATGCTAATGGGTCATCATCATCAAAAATGAACGCATTTTTTTCTTGAAGTGAGGTTGCTATTACAGGCTCGTATAGTAGTCCATCTGGATCGTTTATGATGTAAACAAAAGCTCCATCCAAATTTATTTTATGAATAACGTCATCCTGCCAGGTCATATTCATCCTTTAATTTCAATAATGGTGTGTAAAACCATGTCAGGAATCACTCTGCGTTTTTTATCTATATCCTGGAGCCACAGAGCATATTCACTACTTAATTGACGCAAGCGAAATTGGCGAACCTCTGGTAATCCAACTCGTTCTATTGCTTTTTTTCTTGCATTAAATGAGTATTCACCTTTTTCAAACTGGTTATCTAAATCGGTCTGATTGGCTGTCAACATGCTTTCGAAGATAGCTTTTCCTTCCTCTTGTGCCACCTTATGCATAAGAGCATAGATCGACTGATGTAAAGAAGAATCGACTGCTAAGTCTTGAGGTAAAATCTCAAATTCTTTACTACAGACAGCATCCCAGACTCTTTGGGATGCTGTTGCGTAATATTGACCGTTGGGCTTAATATAGACTGGCATATATTGGCAGCGTCGCTCATGGCCAGCCACAAGGCGGATACTCCATAATGCCCAATAACCATTCGCTCCGGCTGGTAGTGACTTAACAGCAATACTGGGGATGGGTTGTGCTTCACTCCAGACAGGTAATTGACTACACAGTCCTTTTATCTTGGGGTTTTCGAGCGTTAGATGTGTGAAACTTGGCTGTTGCTGGGCGATTTTCCCAATAAAGGTTATTCCACTCCATGTTTCACCATCTGGCCAAGTTAGAGTATGGCTCCCATCAATTTCGTCAGTAAAATCAGCTGTATGCTGCATACTACCTTGCCAGCGAAAGTAACTAGCGACCATGCTCTGTACCCAATAGGGTAGTGGGTGGTTCAAGGTTTGGCGATAGTCCTCAGCTGATAAGGGATCTCCGCCACCAAACAGTGCATCCTGTTGCCGCTTGTCCACTGCACCGTCTCTTAAGGTGTTCAGGGCTTTAGCTAACTCCTGATCCATTAAAGCAGGATCAGTGATAGATGTGATAAACAACTCATCAAACAGATGATTAGCAGCAGAGGAATCCAATACATCGCTGGTCTTATCAACGCCGAACTCGTCGAGGATAATCTGTAACTTCGCTTCGAGCACTTCGCGAACTCTGTGCTCAACGGTATCTTCGAGCACAAAGTTCAGTGCGCGAACGATATGCTGTTGGCCGATACGATCGACGCGGCCAATACGCTGTTCCATGCGCATCGGATTCCATGGCATATCGTAATTAACAATCACATGGCAGAACTGAAGGTTTAGACCTTCTCCGCCGGCATCAGTTGAAATCAGAATGCGAGTATCACTGGCGAAAGCAGCTTGTACTTTTTTACGCTCTGACAGATCCATTGAGCCGTTGAGACTAACGACACTGATGCCTCGTTCAACAAAGAACTGCGCCAACATTTCTTGGGTCGGCACAAACTCTGTAAACACCAGCATCTTCAGGTATGGATCTCCCTCTTCTTGCTGCAGGCGGTAGAGCCAATCGAGCAAGGCTTCGGCTTTGGCATCATTTTCGGCACTTACACATTGCTCCGCTAGCGCTAGCAAACGGCGCACTTCGTTTTTTTCATTCTCCAACGAGGTTTGGCACTGAGCTAATAATTCGTCCAGCTGGGTTTGACCATCCAGATCCGCCCACTCATCGGCAAACGCCAAAGGTAATTCTTCTTCTATCCGCTTATTTTCTAATACGTTCAACCGACGGGCGAGAGTTCGGGAGATGGCCGCACTACTAGAACTCACCAAACGTTGCATCAATATCATCAAAAAACCAATAGCATTTTGTTGTTTAGCTTGTGCCTGGTTGTAGCCTTCTTTTATGTACTCAGTCACTTCTTCATAGAGGTGGCGTTGTAATCCATGCTGGGCTTGCCAGGCTACGGCAACCATTTCTGTTTGCCGAGTACAAAAAAGTGGCTTACCTTCGCCATCGATGGCAATCCGTTTTTCAGTACGCACCACAAATGGCTGGACCCGCTCTTGTGAGACCGAGCTTACATCTGGAAAGGCTTCGGCATCGAGCAGTGCCATCAAACGGTGGAAAGCATCACTTTTGCCTTGATGTGGTGTCGCGGATAATAACAATAAATAGGGGGCTGCTTCGGCCAAACCTTGGCCTAGCTTGTAACGGGCGACCTGGTCGGTGCTACCGCCGAGACGATGGGCTTCATCGATGATGATAAGGTCCCAACTCGCAGCCAGCAGATCATCAAAACGAAGCTTGTTGTACTCATTAAGTTGTTTGAGTGACCATCCTTTGCGGCTTTCAATGGGCTTGATACTGTCGACAGGGCAGACAACCTGATCATAACGTGACCAGACATTGTCATGTTCATTTTGTGGTTTTTGTTCACCGGGCAGCATCAATTGGAATGGCTCGTTAAAGTGGGTCTGCATTTCACTTACCCACTGACTAACCAACCCTTTAGGTGCACAAACTAGAATTCGCTTAGCCAGTCCGCGCAACTTCAATTCACGCATGACCAGCCCAGCCTCAATGGTTTTGCCCAGACCAACTTCATCGGCAAACAGATAGCGCACCTGTTTTTTGCTCATCGCCTTGGTGAGCGCCTTCAACTGGTGCGGCAAAGGAATGACATTCGATTCTATTGGTGCCAGGAGGGTATCTTCCTGCTGGACGTTGGCAATTTTGGCTGCAGTGGCCAAGTAGCATAACGCATCAGCCGTCACAATGGTCTGTACAGGCTGGTTATAGAGATCGGTGTCTAATACCTTGAGTACTACATCCTGTTGCTGCAGCCAGACACGGTAAAACTGCTGACCCCATAGGCCAGCAGTATCAATCACTTTGACATATTGTTGATGAGCCTGACTCCAGGCCCAGTCTCCTACCTGCCACATGATTTATCACCACTCATCATCGGTATCGATTTGGCTTAAGGTTACTGCTTGGTCGTAATACATCAGCAGAACAGGATCTTCTTCCAATACATTATTTGGCAATTTTTCAGCAATAGTTATTAAGGTGGTGAATTCCTGCTGTTCCCATAGTTTCTTGAAGCCAACACGCACGGCTTCGATACGGAATACTTTGAGCTTTTTCTTGATATCTTTGTACTCTTCAAACTCTTTAAGTAATGATTTTTCTCGTAGCTTTTCCAAATCCCCTGCCTTATTAGGATCGGGGACATACCAACGATCCTTAGCTTTGGCAACTAATGCTGGATTGTTTTTCGGAAGGTTACGTAGTTCTTTCCAGTTGCTAGAGAGATAGCTGTGAATTTGATCAGGTACTTCATCCTGGCCGTCAAAACAAAGGAAATTCTGAGTCAACAGTTCCCGTAAATCCAGAACAATTTCGTTTTTGCTCCATCCACCCAGTTGTTGCATAAACTGAGGATTAATATCTGCAAAAGTTTGGGGTTTGTTTTTTAGAAGCTGGCGTAACCATGCAATAGCCGAGGCTTCATCTTTAACAAAAAGTGATGCCTGAATGAGTTCACCAGATGAGAGTTTCTTTTTATCATATTCGGCGAGCTGCTCAGGAAGAAAGAACATGCCATCACGTTCAAAAAAGCGCTGCATAAGACCTATTTGGAATTCTTTACTATCCAAAGGAACTTGATAACCTTTGCGTACATAGTAAGCAATGAGCTGATCAAAGAGGATACGTGGATCTCGTTCAGAAATTATTTGGATAGTATTATTTTGAATTTTTGAAACAGGCAAATATTTTAAATGAGTACGAATAAAATCCCATACCCCTTCTTCGGAAATGGCCTCAGTTTCAAATCTCGTCTCGAATCCGCTATTAGGTTTATAAGCAGTTATAACCAGAGGGTTTTTGACTGCTGTAGGGCCTAACATTGCATGTAATCCTCCTCGAGCAGTATCTAACATTGTGACAGCAGCAACAATAAATCCTGCATCTGAAAGGGCATTTTGTATACTATTCCAAACAGATGCTTTAGTGTTCGAAAACTCAACGGTGATCCATCTTCCCGGTTTGAGTGATGTATAAGCTAATTTAAAACTTTCACACATCAGAGATCTATATGTGTCTCCATCTTTTTTTTGTGTTTTGTTTTCAATTGCTTCTGGTTTATTATTTGTGAATACCCGAAACCATGACTCTCTAATAAAGTTTAATTCAGAATACATTATGTTGGCGCCAAATGGCGGATCAATAAATATGTAGTCAATACTTTCCGGCTTTATTTTTGCAGATTGGATGCCTTGATTTGTAATGACAGAGCCTGATTTGTTATTGAGGGCTTGAATAACTTTCTTAAACTGGAATTTGAATTGCTCTAAGGGATTATTTTCAACGGAGACCGGTGGTACATAAAGAGTATTTGCCATTGGTCCGACCAGTGCGCGGCTGCCATGTTGCGGCATGTAGCGGTTCATTATTGTCAACTTGGGTAACATGCTTCCAATAATAAAATCAATATGTTTAGAATTACATCTTTTAATAATTTGAGTTATTATAGCTAGGGTTCTATTCGTGTAGAAATGGTGTACATGCGTAATGCCTTCATCATCATTACGTCTACACTCATCCCCTTCTGGCATTCTAAATATAGGTAGAATAGATTTAAGGATGAATTTTTCTGATTCCTCAATTTTTTTCAAATCATCAGTGTCAACAAACTTTTCATACCTTGTTGTTCCAATGCTATAATTTATTTTAACAGGAACTCTTTTTTGTTTTTTTATTACTGAGGATGATGCATCATGTTCGGTTATTAAAACCCGAGTAAGCGCACTAGCTCCTGAATTTTTTGAAGGTTTTTTAGCGACTAATATATTGCAATGTGAACATTTAAATATATCTGAGTACGTAGTTATACCATCACTTCTTTCAGAGAATGCTTCTTTATAATAAATTATTTCATTGGAGCACCCTGGACAAGAATATACTTCACTCCAAACAGTGTAGTTAACTTTACCTATTTGCCCATCTGTATGTTTTGTAACATACATCCATTCATATTGTTTTTCTACTTCTTGCAATAACAGTTGTACTTCTTGTTCAAAAGACTGAATCTCTACAGGTGCGTTATAGTTATAGGCTATAAATGTTGCCGCAGGAGATAAGTCATTTAGTACTGCTTTTCTTGGCCCTAATTTTGAAAATGCTTTCCATATAATTTCACCGTTTTCATCGATCTCTTGCTGTAAAATAGTGCCATCAATTTTGACTTGATAACCTAGTGAAGCGACCGCCTCCTTATCTCCACACATCTGGGCAGCAACACCAGTCATTCCAGTGCCACAAAAGCCATCAAAAACGATATCTCCTGGATTTGTATAATGCAGGAGATATCGCATAATGGCCTTATGAGGTACCTTGGTATGGTAAGAGTGGGCATTATAAATAGGATCATTTTTCCCTTCACTGACATCTGCAGCAAAAGGTTCTCGATGATATTCTTCGTCGCATGCAGGCTTTTGTGCCTCCCACTCTGCAATAAAATCGCCAATCCATGGATTAGGACAGGCGGTGTAATATGGAGGATCGCTTAGATTTAATATATCGTCATCGTTACCGATGGGAAAACCTTCAATTTTACGAAATTCTGGATCTTTGAGCTTTTCAGCCAACAATGCCAGAAAATATTCGCGGCGTTCTTGGTCGTTAGTGAAAGTTTTTCCCAAACAGGTTACTGGGTCCGCTGTTTGTGACTGCGGCGTGCTATCACTTGAGAATAAGGTGTCTTGTTTCATGGTGCTTCCTATAGCGGGTACGACTTAAATCGTACCCGCCCGTATAAATTAATCGATAACAATACGAACTTTATTGATGTCTTTACCCTGACAAAGTTTGTCGAGCAGCCGATTAAAGCGTTCAGCTACTTCGTCACGGCTTTGGGGAAGGCCTTTTCCGAGGGCATTAATAAAGTCAGCTGAGTTTATTCTTAGCTCTTCCAACCCTGCCAGCACTTGATTTACCGCTTGTATAAAGTTTGTATCAAGCGGCTCAGGGAGCTGACCATTCTGAATAAAATCACGAAGTAACTGTGCCTGCTCTGGTTTAAGCAGGCTAAGGTTAATGAACGGGTCATCGAGAAGACTATTCAAATTACTATGCCAATCACTTTGTAAACTATCGAGCCGTTGCTCCAGATTCTTTAGCTGTTCACTGGCCGGTGCCTTCCCGCTCTCTTGACGAGCATTGAAGTCTGCTGGATTGGCATTCATCGCTAGATGTTTAGGATCAATGGGCTTAGCTATTTGTAATTGTGCTACATCTTTACGCCAATCCGCTAGTTGTTGAGCTGGGAGCAATGTGATACCACTCAAAATATCCAATTCTGCAAGACGTTCATCGCTTAGCAGTTTGGATTTAGTCTTTTCTTCTCTACTGTCGAGATGCGCCCGTATATAGAGTTCAATATAATGCTTCGCGTACTCTGTTTTTAGCTCTGTTAAAACAGAGATCTGCGTCGTTTTGAAGTTCTCATTGTATCGTAATGATGGGTCAGCGAAACCTTGTCTTAATGTATCACGAGCTAATTTAACTTGTTCTTGCCACATGTGCTGCTCGGGCAGTACCAACTGAGCCTCTTTTAGGTAAGTGCATAATGGGGTCAGATCGTTGACTGCCGCTTTGAGTTGCACGAAATTTCGCCATGACTGAAGCATTTGTTGGAAATTGGCAATTTCTGTAGCAGTTACCTTAAGGTTTTTCAGTTTACCTGGTTTGTCATAGCGGTGGATAGTTTCCAAAAAGATTTTCAGCTCAGTCAATTGTGTTGACAGCGTTTGTTCTTCACTTTCTTCCAGAACTAATTGTCCCCATAACGGCAACCGTTCTTTTACACTCTGCTGCCCCTTGACTAGTTCGTTGATCAGCTGGTCTGAGCGCTTTAGCATTTCGCGTACGATGCTCTCATCACCTTGCTGGATCGAAGTAGCTAAACCGTCATTCATATCTAACAGAGTGAGCAGTGATTTTAATGCGGTGACATTAAAATCCTTTGGCGCTTGGATATGTTTAAAGTCTTTTAGTACATCAAATGAAATGGATTTGAATTTGACGGCATCGCTGGCTGTAAGGGTATGGCCGACCACTACCAACTCAAGCTCGCCGCTATAAACTAAACAAGCGATCAGGACTAGCAGCCATTCCGGCTCTAATCGGTAGCTTTCTGGTTTAAAATAGAGGCGAGAATTGATGGCTTCAAGCAGCTCAGGCTGATTGACGACCTGGCCTTGCGGCTTGTTTTGCAGAACAGCTAAAACTGCTTTGGCATAGCGTGATTGTAGCGGAGCAATTTTATCGCCATCTAGTAATTCAAGTGCGTCAAGGACGGCATTGGCTCGCTTTGTCGCAGCGCCACCGGAGACAACACTTAACGCATCTTTGGCTGCGCTTTCTATGTTTTCATAAGTGATCCACTGACTAAAAGTTGGATACTCGGGTGCCAATGAAACAAAGTGATTAGCCAAGATATGGCTGGCAACGGATTCAAAAATATCCTTGAGACTGCCAATTTGACTATCACCGAGTCCAGAAATGTTGCGAACCGAGGTGCCTTTGAGCCAGTCCATCATCGGCTTGCTTTGCCCATTGTATTGGGCTACGTAAGCGTCTTTGAAATGACTTTTTAACCAAGTTTGCATCTCTCTAAGATAACCATCCGCCTTTAGTTTGTAGACATTCTTAGCATTACCCGTAGCAGACGCATATAAATCAACAGCGGCTGCATAGTAATTCAGGCTACGATTAAAATCTGCGTCAGCATTTTGCAGTATGAATAGCACTTCATCGTTGCGGATGTATTCTTTTTTCTGTTTTGGCGGGTTGTATGGCTGTATGAAATACATGTAATAGTCAAGCGGCGGCTTGGCAGTTTCACGCTCATTAGGCGAGCCTAGGAACATCCATCCTGGACGATTAACATTGCGATCCAACCATTTCAGTTCGTGCCGCCACATCTGAACATTGGGTTGCTGCATATCAGTTTCTTCCAAGATCTGCAGCATAGCTTCACGATAGGCACCGTTACGACTATCATCCGTAAGCAAGGGAATCTTGTTTTCGATATAAGCATCAAAGTCTTCAGTCTTTTTCAAATCCAAAAAGAACTGATCGTTTGCCTTGTTCTTTGAAAAGAACTGGCCATTGACGGTTTTTCGAATCTTAGTTAGTACAGCAACAATCTGAGTTTCCAGATTTTTACTCTTTTCTCCAGGCAGTTGCTCGATACCAGGCAGATAGAGACAGAGTGAATCACGCAGCTCGGCGGCAGTGGCTCCCATCTCGTTATAAACATCGCCAACAGTCAAACGATGGATTGCCAAACCAGCGACAAGGCGTTTGGCGAAGTCTATTTCAGTTGCGGTTGGGTAGGCCTGGTCAATACGAGTAAACAGGGTTTCACCGACATCAATGACCTGACCTACATCAGGATTAGTTTTAGCGCTGGGGTCACTTCTGAGCTCGTCCCAGTAGGTGTCATAAGAGAATACGCCCGGCTTATCAAGGGGGACTTGTTGCTCCATTAAAGCCTGCATCTGCCGCGAGAGGCTACGTAATACCTGTCGTTGTTCGATGCCTGCCCCATTTACACGCTCGAAAGTATTGATGTAATCAGGATGAACAGGGAACATTCGAACAAATTCATCGAGCCGTTCATTCATGCGATCAAAACAAGGGGTGAATTGTTGCAGGTACTCACGGATCCAGTGCAATTGCTGGGCATCTTTTTTGAGTAGGCGCTCAGCAACCACATATTTAATATCGTCACGAGTGATCAGTACCTGCTCTGCACGATCACGGATGCGTTTGACTTCTTGCGTTGCAAAAGCGAGCTGAGTGCTGTCGAAAATGGCTTCCTGAACGCCACAAATAAAACGAAAACGTGTGCCATCGATCACTTCTCCCATGACGCGCATCATGGCCATATCCAACGGAAGCTGCTGCTGGTTACGAGAGCGGAGGTAGTCGAGGATTTCATCACAAATCAAAAGCAAACCTTGATCTGGATAGCGTTGATGAAATAGCGCCATCATCTCTTCAAAGTAGGGTTTGTGATTGGATGAGATTTCATCCATAGAGGGAAATTGATAATCAATCCCCATTTCCGCCAAGCTGGAGGTCAGGTTGTCTGTGACTATATCAGCAAAGGCTTTTTTGCTAGCCCCGACCTCAAAGCGAATGACTTTAAATTTTCCGGCAATTTTGCCCGCAGCGTGGCGAACCTTGTCGTTAGTAATAAACTTTGCAAGTTCTGGAAACTCAGCAACTGCCGAGATCACTGACATCAGGTGTGATTTACCTGAGCCGTAGTTACCGACAACCCAGAGAGATTTGTTATCAACTGATTCTTCAAACTGCAACTGGGGAATGATGATGTCCGCCAGTTTTAGTGCCATCTTGTCCGAGATAACATAAGACGCCACCAACTGCTGAGCTTTGTGCTGTTCAGCAGACTCCTTGAGTTTGATGATAGTTGTGACGGGTTCAAATTGAATGAGCTCTCCGTACTTTTTCATTTATATTCCCTCTGCTCAACAAAATGAATGATCGGCAGATTTGCCAGCTCATTCGCTGTGTAAGATTGATAATCGGCCCTTCCCGGAACTGAAAAGGTTAAAAATTGTTCTGTAAGCTGCCCAGGCCAAATAGCGATGATAGGCTTGATACGCGCTAGCTCTTGTAGCTGGCGCAAAGGATCTAGTTCTAGAGATGGCTCAAATAGAATTTGAATCCTTTCAATCCATACTACTTCAGACGCTATGCAATTTAGCATTTTAGCGAGGATATCTGGTGCCTTACGGGATCGATCACCACGCGATAGCGGAAGCAAGTGTACACATAGCTCTTCAGATAGCTCGAGCAACGTTATCTCTTCTGACAGATGAGAAGGCAATATGCCTTGTTCAGTTGAGTTTACGATTAGCACCAGCGAGCTAGCCTGGTCACACAATCTCAAAAGGGCTGAGTCGGTTTCCTTAAGCAGATCGTAAGTCGAGGATACGATTGTAGTATGGATGTTTTGACCAATCATTTATCTGAAGTTTTAACGTGAACTGATGGGCATATTCTAGCGAGTTAGTAACTGCTTGTCTCAATAGAAACAGAGCACTTTGATGGTCATTCGTACTACTGCTTTCATTTGTTTTGATGATTGGATAGTGAGCTGGCCACCATGAGGGCAAGAGAAATCTACTTTACTTAGGCCTGCTTAGTTGCAAGCAATGCCAGTTTTACTTTACCGTTTTGCAGGGAGGCAGAAAGAGGCTGCTAACCGCGGCGATGAGAATGAGGGATTTGTCATCGTTACCGTTACTGCAGCCCTCTGGGCTATTTGATAGTCATTACCGTAGCCCTGTCGTTTTAACGCCGGATGTTGCAATGGCATGGATGGACCTGACCACCAGCAGCGCGCAGAAGCTGGCGAAGGAAGGTGCCTTGCAATCAGAGTAATTTGCCTAGCATCCAGTTTCAACTGCTGCAGGTAATGTCAGGAATCAAAATGCTGATCTCATTTTACCGATAGCATGACGAGTTAATAGTGTAACCACTACAGGAATTAAGTGAGCAGATGATGGATATTAAGCAACGACCATTAACAAAAGCTGACTTGACGTTTGTCATGGATGAACTAGCAGCAGGTGCCCGGACGGGTAATTTTTCCAATAATTTTATTGATTCCCGAATCTCAAAGCCTTTTGAGAAGCAGATACGTGAGATGATCCGAGTTAGAGATACCGGGAAGTATACCGGCCATTACTTTAATATTATAGCTCGAGGGACTGACGGGAATCGACTGGGTTTCATATGGTTGCAGGATGTCATCATTGACGAGCAACCGGGGCTGGAATTACGAGTGTTGTGTGTCTCCAAACGCTATCGTGGGAACAGTATTGCAACAGCCGTTCTCAATAACATCCTTGAGCATTATGCTGAGCGGCCTTTCCAGGCGAAGTGTTATGCCAAATCAACACAAATGATCGAGATGCTAAAGAAGCGGGGGTTCAATGTATTAAATACCGCCGCGTCGGGTAATATGTTTCTTGTACGAAATGCCAGTCTTCATTTGCCCATTATTAAATCACTGTAGCGTGGCGAGAGCATCTCACGCTTCATCTGCCTACCCTGACCAGAGAAGTAAAGTGTGCCTTTACCGTCTTTGGCATTAAGGCGGTCAATAACCTGCTTTAATTACGTGCAGTCCTCACTCGGCGCGTTTTCGTTAAAGTGATTGAGCAGGGCGACACCTTGACTGCAAGTTCCGAGCATGACCCTAGCTTTTGGTACCGGAGGCCATCCTTCCAGATCGCGTCCAGGTACCGCGTTGCGGCGCTGATAATGTCGCGGCTGTCCTGTGTCGGTGTTAGCAGCCTCACCGATGCGCTATTGCCGTAATATGGCTCATTCAATCAGAAGGGGGAGGTTTTAACGAAGGCGGAAATAAAGCGGCAATATTGGTGCTCACCTCGTAGTTTATGAAGTTATTTAGAGTTATGGTAGGAACTTACGCTGAGTGAAAAACACGCAACTTTGTGATCTTCCACGCAGCATTCAATTTTATGTCCCATTCTGGGGGCAAATCTCCAAAATAAAGTCTCACAACCCATTAATTTTCAACAAATTAAAAGAAAAGGCGAGTCCGGCCTTCGCACTCACCCTCTAAACACCTCCTTCCTGTGCCACTCTACAAACCCTTCTTTTGGATAATTCTCGCGTATCATCGGTAGAGCAATCTCCTTCCCGTCGAAATCCCAGAACAGTCTGCCCACAATACCGCTGCCATTTACTGCAGATGAAATTCGTACTCGCATACTCTCATCCAGCCCAATCGAACCTTTATCAAAGGCTTTATGATGAATTGCACACAGCGCCAGGCTGTTTGAAATCTCGCACGGGCCGCCGTGCTGTTTCCATTTGATATGGGCAGCTTCCAGGGCGACAGAGGTGCTGTCGTGGCGCATATTGAAGCCACAAATGGCGCATTCATAGTTATAGGCTCGCAGAACCTGTTGGCGGAACAACGGGTCCCGCTGTTTGCGGATTTGCAGGATATCAAATCCCAGTTCATCCGCGATCTCTTCCTGAATGCTTTCGGTGAAGTGCGCCTCGAGGATTTGCTGGGCCAGGGCGTTGATGAGGTTTTTGCTTTTTTTCAGCAGGGCAAAATGTTGTTCATCAAAGCCTCCGGCAACGTTATGCGTCACCAGTTCTCCGGCAGGGGGCTGTTTGCTGCTGCCGGACGTTGAACAATGCTCGGCGTTTTGTAGCTCCCAGAACCCATCTCCCTGTAAGCGCCAGAAGGGCATATCCGGGCGGTACTGCGCGCGCTGTGGTCCAAATCGCTCCAGCAGGTTATGCAACGGGTCGCAAACTTCCGAACCGTAGTCAAACAGGCGACCGTGACCTTGCTGATAACCCGCCAGCACATGAAGCAGCAGCAGAGGCTTGTGCGGCGCACGCTGCTCGCCTTTACGCCAGATGGTGATGTCGGCAATTGCCTGTTGCAGGGTTTTACTGGAAGTCATTGATTTCATTATCAGGTAAATAATTGCGATGATGCTCGCAAAATATCACCTGATCAAGGGGAGTGAGGCCGATACACTATCGACGTCACTTTATCGCTTGCCGTTATTTCAGAAAGCCTTTGGTTAAAGGAACCTGACCCATGAATGAACTACCTGACATACTGCCTCGCGAGTACATCATCAAGGCCATTCACGCCTATGACGCGGGTTTTTCGCATCGTTTCAAAGAGGCACGGCTTTACGAGCTGGAATTTCAGGGGCGTCGCTATCCGTCAAAAGCCATTGCCGGAATTGCAGCGACGCTTTTGACGGGCAAAGCGTTTACGCCTCAGGATTTCTCCGGCGGTATCAGTTCGAAATGCGTCAGATTATTAACTGAGCAAGGTTTTCATATTGTTCGGGATAAAAATCTCGCAGCAACGGTGAGCGACACTATCTTCCCTGAGGAGCTCGAGGCGCAAACTGAATATATAGAGGGGGCGGCGACTCAGGTGACCGTGAATCGCTATGAGCGCGACCGCAATGCCCGACAGGTGGCGCTTCGCCATCATGGCTGTCAGTGCAAAGTGTGTGGCATCGATATGTCAAAGGTCTACGGTAAGATTGCCGAAGGGTTTATCCATGTTCATCACCTGGTACCCTTATCGGTAATTAAAGAAGACTACCGCCTTGATCCCATCAATGACCTGATCCCCGTGTGTCCAAATTGTCATACCATGCTGCACCGGCGCATACCGCCATATACCCCAGAAGAACTGAAAAATATGCTGTGCTAAAGGCTCAAAAAAGGCGCCCCCAGACGCCTTTACCTCAATCCATCACCCTTTCGACGCTTTCCCCGCAATCACCCCGATAAACTCCAGCACCTGCTTTTGCTTGCGTGCGGAGAGCTTTTCCACGGCACGCAAGGATTTCATCAGTTCTGACTCTTCGGGTTCGACGGCGCGGGCGGTTAACACGATGCAGCCTTGCATTACGCGCACATCAACGCTGGTGCCGGTGTCGAATCCGGCGGCTTTAAGCCACTGGCCCTTCATCACGATGGACGGAAACTGGACGTATTTTACCGGTGTGCGGCTGTAATCAGGATAACGGCTCGCATAACCCACCTTCAGGCGACGGTTATCTGCGGCGTGCACTTCTGGATCAAAAGAAACTGCAATACAATGCGTATCAGTCATGATGGCTATTCTCCGATAATAGTTACTGTGATTAGCGATGCGGAGGTGTTGGCGCACCTTCGTATCGCGCTAAAAAAACACCTGTAAATTACCCCAGTAATATCCGGGAAGTCCAGATGTAAATAAGATGAAATAAGCGCGATTAGCACGCTTTCTGAATAAATAGAAATCCTCCCTATCCCAATAAATCCGGTATTATTCACCGTATAAATTCATTCCCATCGAATCCTTCAAATGCCTGCCATTTCCAGAAAATAACGCCCATCTACGTCAGGCCTAAAATGCGATCTAAATCACTGAAGCAAATAGTAAACTCTGAAACTACAGCATTTTGTACACTTTGGTTTACACTTTTAGTGATGTGAATCACAAATATAAACCCGTGAAGTGATCCGACTCTCACAAAATGGCGTGTACTCATTCACCAATACATCATGAGAACAGCCTGGAAAGTTAAGTTTTCAGTATTTCCACACTCCACAGACACACAACGGCAAACAGCAAATCAATACGCAGAAAAAACTTGTTGAATATGAATGGGTAAAAAAAAGACGTGTGATTTGCATCACTCACATTTACAGCTTTTTAAATTATTGGCAGTGATTAATGTTGACCGGACTATTTCCATCATCAATTAAATCTTGCATAGTGCTCCCACATTATTTCACCCCCTGCATCAGGCGGCGAATAGTTATATTTCATCAGCCTATGTTGATGAGCCAGGTATGATTTACTTCACATTAATACGTACACGACCACTGTTACTGGAGAAACAAAATGAATTATCCGGCAGAACCCTTCCGTATTAAAAGCGTTGAAACTGTATCTATGATCCCGCGTGATGAACGCCTGATAAAAATGCAAGAAGCGGGTTACAATACTTTCCTGTTAAATTCGAAAGATATCTATATTGATCTGCTGACAGACAGCGGCACTAACGCAATGAGCGACAAGCAGTGGGCTGGAATGATGATGGGTGATGAAGCCTACGCGGGCAGCGAAAACTTCTATCATCTGGAAAGAACCGTGCAGGAATTGTTTGGCTTTAAACATATTGTTCCTACTCACCAGGGGCGTGGCGCAGAAAACCTGTTATCGCAACTGGCTATTAAACCGGGGCAATATGTTGCCGGAAATATGTATTTCACCACCACCCGTTACCACCAGGAAAAAAATGGTGCGGTGTTTGTGGATATCGTTCGTGATGAAGCGCACGATGCCGGTCTGAATATTGCTTTTAAAGGTGATATCGATCTTAAAAAATTACAAAAGCTGATTGATGAAAAAGGCGCAGAGAATATTGCCTATATCTGTCTGGCGGTCACGGTTAACCTCGCAGGCGGGCAGCCGGTCTCGATGGCTAACATGCGTGCGGTACGTGAACTGACAGAAGCGCACGGCATTAAAGTGTTCTACGATGCAACCCGATGCGTAGAAAATGCCTACTTTATCAAAGAGCAAGAGCAGGGCTTTGAGAACAAGAGTATCGCAGAGATCGTGCACGAGATGTTCAGCTATGCAGACGGTTGTACCATGAGTGGTAAAAAAGACTGTCTGGTCAACATCGGCGGCTTCCTGTGCATGAACGATGACGAAATGTTCTCTTCTGCCAAAGAGTTAGTCGTTGTTTACGAAGGTATGCCATCCTACGGTGGTCTGGCCGGACGCGACATGGAAGCGATGGCGATTGGCCTGCGTGAAGCCATGCAGTATGAGTACATTGAGCACCGCGTGAAGCAGGTTCGCTACCTCGGCGACAAGCTGAAAGCCGCCGGTGTGCCGATTGTTGAACCAGTGGGCGGCCATGCGGTATTCCTCGATGCGCGCCGTTTCTGCGAGCATCTGACCCAAGACGAGTTCCCGGCGCAGAGCCTGGCGGCGAGCATTTATGTGGAGACCGGCGTGCGCAGTATGGAGCGCGGTATTATCTCTGCGGGCCGTAACAATGCAACCGGCGAGCACCACAGACCGAAACTGGAAACGGTACGTCTGACGATCCCGCGTCGTGTATATACCTATGCGCATATGGACGTGGTAGCAGACGGCATCATTAAACTTTACCAGCATAAAGAAGATATTCGCGGGTTGAAGTTTATTTACGAGCCGAAGCAGTTACGCTTCTTTACTGCACGTTTTGATTATATTTAAATCTTATTCTGGCCCCATCTTGTGATGGGGCTTTTTTGTATTCCTTTTCCATGAACAGGAAGCCTTTGCGGTGCCCGTTACCGTGACATAACGAAAAAATTGCAAACCCTGACTCCGACATTTTTATTATCCGCATGATGTACAAATGACAGCTGTAATTATAACGAATAGTCTACAGGAACATTTATCATGGATATTAATGCCATTGAGCGACAGAGTAGTACCCCCGGATTGATTAGCGGAACCATGTTGGTTATCGCAACCGTCGTGGGCGGTGGAATGTTTTCCCTGCCGATTGCGATGGCCGGCGTATGGTTTCCCGGCGCCTCTGTCATTCTTCTTTTTGTTGCCATCATGATGTTATTAACCGGCCTGATGCTGGTTGAAGTGAACCTGCATTACGGTGCGGGTGCCAGTTTTAATACCTTTACTCAGGATTTATTAGGCCAGAAGTGGAATATCGTAGTGGGTATCGCTTTTGGTTTTGTGCTGTATATTCTGACCTATGCCTATATCTCCGGCTCATCAGCGGTAATGGCACAAACCGTATTTAAATACAGCGGTGTGCGCTTTCCGGCCAATGTTTCGGTGGTGATTGTCAGTATGTTGGTTGGGGTGATTGCCTGGTACAGTTCGCTGCTGGTTGGGCGGATCACTACCGTGTTGATTATGGGCAAATTTATCGCATTCTTTGCAACCTTCTCCGGACTGGTCGGCCATATTGAAGTGGCAAAGTTAGTCGATAGCGTGGCGGTGGCAATACCGGGTTCGCAATACCTGCCGTATATCCTGATGACGTTGCCGTTCTGCATTATCTCATTTGGTTTTCATGGCAACGTGCCTAGCCTGGTCAAACTGTACGGTAAGAGTGGAGTCCCGCATATTACGCGCTCGATTATCATCGGCACGCTGTTTGCCCTGCTGCTGTATATCTTCTGGCTGGGCGTGACGATGGGCAATATCAGCCGCTCGGAATTCCCGCCGATTATCGCCAAAGGTGGCAATATCGATGTGTTTGTCGAGGCCATCAGCGGGTTATTCACCAGTCGCTATATGGATCTGATCCTGACCTTCTTCGGTAACTTTGCCGTTGCCAGTTCGTTGCTGGCGGCGACCCTCGGTCTGTTTGACTATATCGCCGACTTGTTTCACTTCCCGGATAATGGCGTGGGCCGTCTGAAAACTGCGCTAGTAACTTATTTCCCACCGGCAGCAGTGTGCTTCTTCTTCCCGAATGGTTTTGTCCACGCGATTGGCTACGCCGGTCTGGCCTTCACTATCTGGAGCGTGATCCTGCCACCGTTCCTGGTAAAAGCGGCGCGTAAGCGTTTTCCCACCGCCAGTTATACCGCGCCCTGTAATAACACCGTGCTCAACCTGGTGATCGTCTGCGGCGGAATCGTGTATCTGACGGTGGTGCTGGACGTGTTTGGTCTGCTGCCGACGTTTCGTTAACGGGAGCTTCTATGTTTTTGACATTGCTACGGTTTCAGCATCCGCTGGTTTGTCGCTTTGCGTGGCTGCGCTTGCGGGTGGTGGTGTTAAGAACGTGTGGGCTGCGTAAGAAAAAAGCGGGGAATAAGACTCAGGCCTGTCGCTGACAGGCCTGCCTGGCATTACACCCGGAAGTAGCGTGGTGGGATCAACGCAGAAAAGGCGTCGAACTTCTTCACCATCTTTTTCCAGAACAACATAACATCAATCCTCTATTTGAAACATCGGCGCTATTTTAGTCAGCGCTGACAAATCGTAAAGCCAATCGCCTCGTTCCGATCGCGAGGTGGTGTAAACCTTTCAGTTCACTGAATCGTCAAATGCAATTGCCAGCACGGCAATCGGGTTGACATGTGCCTGTCTGTTCAAATACCCCATTTCATGTATTACAAATGAGTATCAGAGCCTTTAATCAGATACTCATAATTAGGTGGTGAAAAACCTTGAGAATAAATGAGATCAGGATTAACGCAATGAAACAAAGAGTTAGAACTATTCTGGCAAGTGGCGAAATTCAATAAAAAAATGTGAGCGGTGCCGAAAGAAATAAAAAGGGGTATTGCTTGAGACGGGTGAACGGAGGATTATTTTATTTGTCATACAAATAAGGTGACGATATTTGCTTTGTAACCTGATGCCGAATTGCCATCAGGACAAAACAGAAACGGAGTATTGATGGTGAATGTAAATTTCTTTGTCACCTGTATTGGTGACGCGCTGAAATCACGGATGGCACGAGATTCCGTATTGTTGCTGGAAAAGCTCGGCTGTCGCGTTAATTTCCCCGAGAAGCAGGGGTGTTGTGGTCAACCCGCTATCAACAGCGGCTATATCAAAGAAGCGATCCCTGGGATGAAAAACCTGATCGCTGCGCTGGAGGATAACGACGACCCGATAATCTCTCCGGCAGGCTCGTGTACCTACGCGGTGAAAAGTTACCCGACGTATCTGGCCGATGAGCCCGCATGGGCATTGCGTGCCGAGAAGGTTGCCGCACGCATGCAGGATCTCACCTCTTTTATTGTCAACAAACTGGGCGTGGTGGATGTCGGTGCCAGTCTGCAGGGCAGAGCGGTGTACCACCCTTCGTGCAGCCTGACCCGCAAACTGGGCGTGAAAGAAGAGCCGCTCAGGCTGTTGCATAACGTGCGTGGGCTGGAGTTGCTAACGTTCGCCGATCAGGACACCTGCTGCGGATTTGGCGGTACTTTTTCGATCAAAATGGCCGAAATATCCGGTGAGATGGTGAAAGAGAAGGTTGTCCATATGATGGATGCGAAGCCGGAATATTTGATTGGTGCTGACGTCAGCTGCCTGCTGAACATTGGTGGCCGACTGCAACGAGAAGGTCAGCCGGTCAAAGTGATGCATATTGCTGAAGTGCTGATGAGCCGCTGAGGAGAATGAGATGTCGATAAAAACCAGCGATGTTGCGTTTAAAACGCGCATTCGTCAGCAAATTGAAGATCCGATCATGCGCAAAGCCGTGGCTAACGCCCAGGAGCGCATTGGCGCGAATCGGCAAAAAATGGTCGATGAGTTAGGCCACTGGGAAGACTGGCGCGATCGTGCCAGTCAGATCCGCGACCATGTTCTGAATAACCTCGACGCTTATCTGTATCAACTCTCCGAGAAAGTGACGGAAAACGGCGGCCACGTTTATTTCGCCAAAACCAAAAAAGAGGCTACCGACTATATTCTGCAGGTAGCCCAGCGTAAAAATGCGCGCAAGGTGGTGAAGTCCAAGTCGATGGTGACCGAAGAGATCGGCGTCAATTCTGCGCTGCAGGATGCCGGTATCCAGGTGATTGAAACCGATCTGGGTGAATACATTCTCCAGTTGGATGAGGATCCGCCTTCACACGTTGTGGTCCCGGCTATCCATAAAGATCGTTACCAGATCCGTCGCGTGCTGAACGAGCGTCTGGGTTATGACGGTCCGGAAACGCCCGAGGCGATGACCTTATTCATCCGCCAGAAGATTCGCGAGGATTTCCTCAGCGCCGAAATCGGCATTACCGGCTGTAACTTCGCGGTGGCGGAAACCGGCTCGGTATGCCTGGTGACCAACGAAGGCAACGCGCGGATGTGCACCACGCTGCCAAAAACGCATATAGCGGTGATGGGCATGGAGCGTATCGCGCCGACGTTTGCCGACGTCGATGTACTGATCACCATGCTGGCGCGCAGCGCCGTGGGCGCACGCCTGACGGGCTACAACACCTGGCTGACCGGTCCACGCGAAGCGGATAACGTCGACGGCCCGGAGGAGTTCCATCTGGTGATTGTCGATAACGGTCGCTCGCAAGTGCTGGGCTCTGAATTTCGCGATGTGCTGCGCTGCATCCGCTGCGGGGCCTGTATGAACACCTGTCCGGCATACCGTCACATCGGTGGACACGGTTATGGCTCTATTTATCCTGGCCCCATTGGCGCGGTGATTTCTCCGCTGCTTGGCGGCTATAAAGATTTTAAAGACCTGCCGTATGCCTGCTCGCTATGCACGGCCTGCGACAGCGTTTGTCCGGTACAGATTCCGCTGTCAAAACTGATCCTGCGTCATCGCCGGGTGATGGCCGAGGAGGGTATTACCCCGAAAGCGGAACGACGGGCGATCAAAATGTTCGCCTATGCCAATAGCCATCCGGGGCTGTGGAAAGTCGGCATGATGGCGGGTGCCCACGCGGCGAGCTGGTTTATCAATGGCGGCAAAACGCCGCTTAAGGTTGGCGCGATTGGAGACTGGATGGAAGCGCGCGATCTTCCTGATGCTGACGGAGAGAGCTTCCGTAGCTGGTTTAAGAAACATCAGGCGCAGGAGAAAAAGAATGGATAACCGTACCGCATTTTTAAACGCCATCGCCCAGGCGCTGGGTCGCCCGCTGCGCTTTGAACCACAGGCCGAAGCCGCGCCGGTGAACAACTATGCCAACGAGCGGTTGACCGAACTCAGCCCGCAGCAGCGCTGCGATGCGTTTATCCAGTTCGCCAGCGAGGTGATGCTGGCGCAGTGCGAACTGACCAGTGAGGAACAGGTAGCGGAAGCGGCCTTACGGCTGTGCCAACAACTGGGGCATCAGCCGGTGGTGTTGAGCGGCGATAGTCGGCTGGTGGCGCTGGGTATTACCGAACGTTTACAGCAGGAATGCAACGCCGTGGTCTGGGATCCCGCCCGCGGTGCAGAGAATATTACCCTGGCCGAGCAGGCGAAAGTGGGCGTGGTGTATGCCGAGTATGGTTTAACGGAATCCGGTGGCGTGGTGCTGTTTTCCGCACCGGAGCGCGGGCGTTCAGTTAGTTTGCTGCCGGAGTCCTCCATTTTCGTATTGCGTAAAAGCACCATTCTGCCGCGCGTGGCGCAACTGTCAGACATTCTGCACCAGAAAGCGCAGGCCGGTGAGCGTATGCCATCGTGCATTAACATCATTAGCGGGCCTAGCTCGACGGCAGATATTGAACTTATCAAGGTGGTTGGAGTGCACGGTCCGGTGAAGGCGGTGTATCTGATTATTGAAGATTGTTGAGATTCATGTTGATGGCCGCTCATGCGCATTTAGCCGCGCTACGACGGCCTTTTTTTATATCTTCCCCCTGCTAACTCACCACCTCCGTAAATCTGTCTGACATGTTTCTGTGATTTGGTTAACCAATTTCATTGTTTAGGTTGACATGTAAGACCAAAAAGTAGAATTTATGCGCCATGTCGTCCGGTTTGCGGGCTTTGTATGAGAGCAATCCGGCAGTTGAATAAACGCAGTGGCTCACGGTGTTTGCGTCGGGGCCGGCAATGTGAAGAGGTTAAAAGCATGGAACAGACATGGCGCTGGTACGGTCCGAACGATCCGGTCACGTTGGCTGATGTACGTCAGGCGGGGGCGACGGGCGTTGTGACCGCATTGCACCATATCCCGAACGGGGAAGTGTGGTCAGTTGAGGAGATCCAAAAGCGCAAAGCTATTGTTGAACAGGCGGGTCTGGTGTGGTCGGTTGTCGAAAGCGTACCAATCCATGAAGACATCAAAACCCGTTCCGGCAACTATTTGCAGTGGATTGCCAACTACCAGCAAAGCCTGCGTAACCTGGCCCAGTGCGGCATTCGTACCGTGTGCTACAACTTCATGCCGGTTCTCGACTGGACGCGTACCGACCTGGAATACGTCCTGCCGGACGGTTCCAAAGCGTTGCGTTTTGACCAGATTGAATTTGCCGCCTTTGAGCTGCATATCCTTAAACGCCCGGGCGCAGAAGCGGACTACACCGTTGAGGAGGTCGCCCAGGCGAACCACCGTTTTGCCACCATGAGCGAAGAAGATAAAGCGCGCCTGACCCGCAACATCATTGCCGGTTTGCCGGGAGCAGAAGAAGGCTATACCCTCGACCAGTTCCGCCAGCATCTTGCGCGCTACAAAGATATTGATAAGGCCGCACTGCGCGAGAATTTTGCTGTCTTTTTGAAAGCGATTATTCCGGTGGCCGAAGAAGTGGGCGTGCGTATGGCGGTACACCCGGACGATCCACCGCGCCCGATCCTCGGCCTGCCGCGCATTGTTTCCACCGTGGAAGATATGCAGTGGATGGTCGATACGGTCAACAGCATGGCCAATGGCTTCACCATGTGCACTGGCTCTTATGGTGTGCGTGCGGACAACGACCTGGTCGATATGATCAAACAGTTTGGCCCGCGTATTTACTTCACCCATCTGCGCTCCACGCTGCGTGAAGACAATCCGAAAACCTTCCATGAAGCGGCGCATCTTAACGGCGACGTCGATATGTATGAAGTGGTGAAAGCGATTGTCGAAGAAGAGCAGCGCCGTAAAGCCGAAGGCAAAGAGGATTTGATCCCGATGCGCCCGGACCACGGTCACCAGATGCTTGACGACCTGAAAAAGAAAACCAACCCAGGTTACTCCGCGATTGGTCGCCTGAAAGGGCTGGCGGAAGTGCGCGGCGTTGAGATGGCTATCCAGCGCGCTTTCTTTAGCCGCTAAATCAGATTTGCCGGTCACCTCTCTGGCCGGCTTTTTTCTTTTCGGAGTTCACGATGACAACGACAATTGCCAATAGCAACCTGCCGGTTGCGCGCCCAGCTTGGGAGCATTCTCGCCTACAATCCCGCATTGTTCACCTGGGATGTGGGGCTTTTCACCGCGCGCACCAGGCGCTATACACTCATCATCTGCTGGAAACCACCGACAGTGACTGGGGCATCTGTGAAGTTAACCTGATGCCGGGTAACGACCGCGTGTTGATTGAGAATCTGAAAAAACAGCAACTGCTGTATACCGTGGCGGAAAAAGGCGCGGATAACACCGTGCTGAAAGTGATTGGCTCAATGAAAGAAGCGCTGCATCCGGAGCTTGACGGCTGTGACGGCATTTTACGCGCTATGGCGCGCCCGCAGACGGCGATTGTCTCGCTGACGGTCACGGAAAAAGGCTACTGCACTGACGCTGCCAGCGGTCAGTTAGATCTCAATAACCCGCTGATTCAACACGATCTGGCGAATCCGGAGATGCCGAAATCGGCGATTGGCTACATCGTGCAGGCGCTGCATCTGCGTCGTGAGCAGGGGTTGACGGCCTTTACCGTGATGTCCTGCGATAACGTCCGTGAAAATGGTCATGTGGCGAAAGTCGCGGTACTGGGACTGGCGCAGGCGCGCGACCCACAACTGGCGCAGTGGATTGAAACCCATGCCACTTTCCCGTGCACCATGGTGGATCGCATTGTTCCGGCGGCGACGTCAGAAACCTTACAGGAGATTGCCGACCAGTTGGGCGTGTACGATCCGTGTGCCATCGCCTGTGAGCCGTTCCGTCAGTGGGTGATTGAAGACAACTTTGTTAACGGTCGTCCTGACTGGGATAAAGTTGGCGCGCAGTTTGTGGCCGATGTGGTGCCGTTTGAAATGATGAAACTGCGTATGCTCAACGGTAGCCACTCTTTCCTCGCGTATCTGGGCTATCTTGGCGGCTATGAAACCATCGCCGATACCATGACCAACCCGGCGTATCGCCAGGCGGCGTTTGCGCTGATGATGCAGGAACAGGCACCGACGCTCGCGATGCCGGAAGGCACCGATCTCAACGCTTATGCGACGCTGCTGATCGAGCGTTTCAGTAATCCGTCCTTGCGCCACCGGACCTGGCAGATTGCGATGGATGGCAGCCAGAAGTTACCACAGCGTCTGCTGGATCCGGTGCGTTTGCATCTGCAAAACGGTAGTGACTGGCGTCACCTGGCGCTGGGTGTGGCGGGCTGGATGCGCTACACACACGGCGTGGATGAGCAGGGGCAGGTGATTGATGTTGTTGACCCGCTGCTGGCCGAATTTCAGCGTATCAATCAGCAGTATCAGGGCGCTGAACGCGTGAAGGCACTGCTGGGGCTGAGCGGTATTTTTGGTCATGACTTAGCGGAAAACAGAGACTTTGTAGCGGTGGTCATCGCCACGTATCAACAGTTGTGCGAGCAGGGCGCGCGTGAGTGCGTTGCAGCGTTAAGCGCCGACGCATAACCCCCCCGAACCATGACGGGTCAATCAAAATGTTTATTTGGTTGACCCGTTTTCTGTTTTTGGCTTGCCGCAACTGCTATAGTTCGATACCTATTCAGCGTATCTGATTACACGCATCTAACGGACATAACACTATGAAATCGAACACTTCTCAGCAAAGACCTTATCAGGAAGTGGGTGCTATGATCCGCGATCTGATTGTCCAGACGCCGTACCTGGCCGGTGAGCGTTTGCCGCCGGAGCGCGAAATTGCCGAGATGCTTAATGTCACCCGTACGGTGGTACGCGAGGCGTTAATTATGCTGGAAATTAAAGGGCTGGTGGATGTGCGCCGTGGTGCCGGGATCTACGTGCTCGACAATGCCGATGCGCAGACTATCGACAGTACGGATGCTAACCATTGCAATGATGCGGGACCGTTTGAATTGTTACAGGCGCGTCAACTGCTGGAAAGCAACATCGCTGAGTTTGCCGCCCTGCAGGCCACGCGCGAAGACATCGTTAAAATGCGGCAGGCGCTGCTGCTGGAAGAGCGGGAACTGGCCTCCAGCGAACCGAACGGCTCAGAAAGCGGTGATATGCAGTTCCACCTCGCGATTGCCGAGGCCACGCATAACAGCATGCTGGTGGAGCTATTTCGCCAGTCATGGCAGTGGCGTGAGAATAACCCGATGTGGATCCAACTTCACAGTCATCTGGACGATACCCATTACCGCAAAGAATGGATGAGCGACCATAAACAGATCCTGGCGGCCTTAATCAAAAAGGACGCCCGTGCGGCCAAGCTGGCGATGTGGCAGCATCTGGAAAACGTCAAACAGCGTCTGCTGGAGTTTTCGAATGTCGATGACCTCGACTTTGATGGCTATCTGTTTGAGTCCTGGCCGTTAGATAAGGTTAACGCCTGATTTCCACACCCCTGTCACGCGGGCCATCTTGGTCCGCGTATCGCCTTTCTTGCTGGTCCAACGACCCTTTTCATGCTCAGAATTCAGCGTAAAAATGGGTTTCCACCACCTTTGTTAACGATCTTTTTTTGCGTGGCAGTAGGGTGGAAATTGATTAACATCAATTAAAAGCGACTTATTTTTGCATGCGAAAAAATGTGTTATTTACCTTATCTTTACCTTTTCGTGCTTATTTTTAGACAAAAAAGGTTAATTTCAAGTGAGAATCGAAGTGATTTCCGTGGGGGAAAGGACGACGTATTTTTGCTTAACACCGCATAAAAACAGGCGTTTCGCGTAAAAGTAAACATTAATAACGGTGTGTAACTTATTGGCTTGGATGATGTTTTGATGGCACGCTGTCACTATCCTCTTTCATGCCGAACTTTTTAATCAAATGAGTAAGAATGAGTATGCGTAACGCTAAGCTTACACATTATTCTATAATAATGTTGTCTTTCACTTGAAATAATGTTCCATTTTTAATCTCTGTTATTAACAGTTTCATTACTATTGTTGCTGTATTTTGCCGTTGACATGTTTTTACACTGACTGCATATTTCATCGCCATAAGCGTGCGATTGCGTTCAGGAGTTGAAAATGCCTTCCCGAGATTATCCAGATATTCGAAAACCCAGAGGGAGCCGATCGAAAGATATGGTTCTTTTAAGCGCCCGTGTCGATACCGCTTTGTGGGAATATGTACGAACGTTGGCATTTGAAACACGAAAAAGTAAACAAGATATTATTGCTGAAGCATTAATGTTACACCGCTCTGTTAATGAGAGTGAAAGTCTCGAGTAATTACTCTCTGTCTGGGTTTTATTTAAAACCCAAAAATGAAATATGTCTTGCCACTTCATTATTACCTCCATCGGTATTTTTTGGTGTGTTATTGGTATTGCCCCTTAATTTATAGGGGACTTTTTTATGCTGGTATTCTGCCTGCATAACAAAGTTGATAGCAAAATTCACAATTAAAAGTGAGTAAAAAAATGAAAAAGACAGCAGTGGCATTAACCGTGATGGCATTAGGGGTAACGTCCGTTCATGCAGCGGAAATTTATAACAAAGATGGCAATAAACTGGATCTGTACGGCAAAGTCAAAGCGGTTCATTCCTGGACTGACGGCACCGACGCCGACGGTACCTATGCGCGCCTGGGTTTTCGTGGTGAGACACAAATCAACGATCAACTGACCGGTTATGGCCAATTTGAAAGTCAGTTTGATGCCTCTAAAGCAGAAGGTTCTCAGAATGGCGTTAATACACGTCTGGCGTTTGCTGGTCTGGATTATGGTCATGACATCAGTTTTGATTACGGTCGTAACTATGGTATCGCTTACGACGTGGGAGCTTACACTGATACTCTCTCAGAGTTCGGCGGCGACTCCTATGAAAGTACTGACCGCTTCCTTACTACACGCACTTCTGGCGTCGCAACACTTCGCACCAAAAATTTGTTTGGTGCCGTTGATGGTTTGAACGTTGGTGCGCAATATCAGGGCCAGGATGACACCAACTCTGACCCGGCGAAACAGCACGGCAATGGCTACGGCTTCTCTCTGGGCTATGACAACATCGCGGATTCTGGCGTGTCTGCCATTGCTGCCTATACAAACAGCTCAGTGACAGCGAAGCAAAAACAAAGCGGTTGGGACGGTGAAAACGCAGAATTCTGGGGGGCGGGACTGAAGTATGACGCCAACGCTATTTATGTTGCGACCCTGTACGGTGAATCCCACAACCTGATCCAGGATGCGAATAAAGCACAGCACTTTGAAGCCATGGCGGCGTATGTGTTTGATTTTGGTCTGCGTCCGAATGTGGCTTACGTCCACACACGTGATAACGACAATACTGACCTGACCGAGTACGTGGCGCTGGGTACCGATTACTACTTCAACAAAAACATCGTGGCGGATGTAGGTTACAAGTTTAACCTGCTCAATGGTAAAGACGGTGACAACGAAGTGGTTGCTGGGCTGACCTACCAGTTCTAACTTTTTGTTATATTATGAAAAAGGCGTCTTTAGTCAGACGCCTTTTTTACGTGCAGTCGATAGTTATAATCATTTTTCAATGTACGTATTCAACCTGACAACGTTATTCACTCACGGATTATGTTTTAAGCCGTGACAGGTATTTTCCCGGATATATTTTTGCTGTTTAAGATTATATTCTTTTGGCGGTGATGAATCGTTGTTTGTATAATTGTGCGGCACTAATCAGTGCGGCGAAAAGCAGTGCCGCCGCGCCACACAGCGTGGCGTTGACGATGGCAGCTGCGCCGCTTCCCAGCAGGCTGGTCAATAGCGGCCCGAGAATTTGCCCGATACCGTAAGTCAGTGTGACCAAACCCAGTAAATTAATATTTCGCGGTACGCTGAGCTGGCGAGCGAGTGGCATCACCAGCGAGGTGGTCCCCATAAACGTCGCGCCAAAACCGATACTGCTGAGAACCAGCAGGAACAACGAGTTGCTGGCGAGCGTTAACACCACGCAGGCGCTCTGGATCAGCAGATTGGCCGTCAGGCATTGCAGGACTCCCCAGCGTTTGGCCGCCCATAACCAGCCGAAACATCCCGGAATAATCGCCACGCCAACCAGCGACCACAGGTGCGCGGTCAGCAGTGGCGATCCGGCGCTCTTCGCCATCAGCGGCAGGTAGGTGGCGACAATGATGTAGCCAAAACCGGCCAGCCCGTAAAGCAGCGTCAGCAGCCACCATGACATGGGCTGATGTGCGGTTTGTGCCAGCGGTGCGGCGGGCAGAGCGCGGTCGCGAGAAGGGAGCAGCATGGCCAGCAACAGGAACAGCAGGCCAGAGATGGCGCTGGCGCCCAGCCATAGCGTGTGCGATGACAGCGCATGGTGTAAACCGGCGATGACATATTCATTGCCGAGAAAAATACCGGCACCCACGCCGGAGAACAGGGCTGCAATCACAAACGGGTGACGGGTGTGGTGCAGAACAACCATCGAACCAAAGATCATCATTCCGGCGCTGGCGACGCCCGCCAGAAAACGGATCAGCATTACTAACATGGGATGGATAAAGAGCGCCATCGCCAGGATAAGCCCGGTTGTCGCGATCGCAGAGGTTAGCAGCATCGGGCGTAGGAGTGAGGGCTGGTGGAACAGGCCGAAGGAAAAGAGCAGGCTGCCCGCCAGATACCCGGCGTAGTTGGCGCTGGCAATCCACGAAAGCTGGTCAAACGTAAATTGACCTTCCGACAGCAGTACCGGCAGCATTGGGGTATACAGAAAGCGCCCAATCCCCATGCCCAGCGTTAAGACCAGCAGGCCAAACAGCGCCACGCGGATGGAATGATGATTTGAACCAGGACTTCCCTGAGGCATGCGAACACTCACTTCATGCTGTTATGTTGATATTTGTTATATTACATATGCAAATGATAATGAAAAGTTAAATAATCAAAGATTTGCCATCAGAGGATTTTCTTCAAATCCATCTCTTCCTGGATACGTTCACTCCAGGCGATATGGGTGCGGATCGCTTCTTCAATACCCGCGTTGTAAAACGCAGGCCCCAGTTTTTCGATAATAAAATCAATAAAGAACTCGGCATCGAACTGCTCAAGATCGAGATCAAAGTGGTCGCTACAATAGGTTTCCAGTTCATTGCGCAGACGATCGCGCTCCGCTGGGGACAAGGTGATTTCAGTCATTTTTCTCCTTAAAAATTCGACAGCGTCAGCAGGGACGGAATTTGCGACAACAGATATAACACCAGCCCGATTGAACCACCAACCAGCGTGCCGTTGACGCGAATAAACTGCAAATCTTTGCCGATGTTGAGCTCAATTTGCTGTGACATATCCCGTGCATCCCAGCTTTTCACCGTGTCGCTGATGTGGCGCGTCAGGAAAGCGGCGAACTCCGGCGCGACCTTTTGCGCGGCCTGCTCCAGATGCTCATTCAGCGAAGCGCGCAGGGCACCGTCGGCAACCAACGTTTCGCCAAACCACTGCCCGGCGCTGGCGATGCGTTGTTTCACGCGGGAATCGTCGGCGTTAATGTCGGTTTTCACCCACTGGCGCAGGTCTGCCCACAGTTCGCCGAGGTAACGGTTAAAGGCTTCGTCCTCTTTCAGGTAACTTTTGAGACTTTCCGCGCGCACGGCCATCTCCGGATCGTGTTTGAGTTTGTCGATCAAGTTCAACGTGGCGCGATCGAAGGCGTGGCGGATCTGATGTGCCCGATCATGGCTGATGTCATCCAACAAGGAGTTGACCGCATCAGAGACCAGCTCGGCGCTATGTTCACCCAGCCATTCAGTCGGCAGGATCTTCGCTTTGAGTGGGTGCTCTGTCTCCAGCCAGCGCACGATCTGCTGGGCAATAAACGCCCGCGAGCTGTCGCGCTGCAACAGGGCGATCAGTTGCGTAATTAGCGTGTCGAGCAATACCTGGTGGCGATTATTTTTGGTCATGCTTTCCAGCATTAACGCGCTGGAGCCGGAGAGATCAACTTTATCGATGGCCTTGTGCACCGCGCGTTTGATCAGCCGCTGGATGCGGGCATCGTCGGTCAGTTCCAGAAAGCCGCTCATGATTTGCAGCAGATGCTGGCCGATGCGCTGAGCATTCTCCGGCTGGCAGAACCAGTTCCCGATCAGCAGCGCCGGTTCATGACGACGGATCAGTGCCACCAGGGATTGGGTATCGAGGAATTTCTCCTGCACAAACTGACCAAGATTTTCGCCGATTCTGTCTTTATTACGCGGGATAATCGCCGTATGGCGCGAGATAAAGGGGATCGGCACCCGGCGAAAAAGCGCGACCACGGCAAACCAGTCCGCCAGCGCGCCGACCATCGCCGCTTCGGCAATCGCTTTGATCCCGAGTACCCAGAAGCTGGGCGGCAAAAACAGCGTGATGACGAACGTAGCGGCAGCGATCAGCAGCAGAGAGAGCGCCAGTCGCTTGGCGCGTTTGAGTTCAGCAATTTTATTCATAGACTTAAGGATAGAGCCAGACGGGGGGATCGCGCAAAAATTGTGGCGCGTCTCCCATTTTTAGGCGAGAAGCGTTTATCCGGGGATCCAGTTATCCCACGCGGGCAAGGGACCGAGTTCTGCGACCAGAAAATCGATAAACGATCGCACCTTCGGATTGCTGTACTTGCTGGGAAAATACAGCGCATACAGGGCGTGAGTTTCACAGGTGATGGTGCCGTCGAGCATCAGCGGCGTTATCTCCTCTTTTTGAATATGATCGCCAATCAGATAGGTGGGTAAATATGCCACCCCCTGATCTTCTAACACCGACTTCAATAGTACCAGGCTGCTGTTGGCCTGGATCGGCATATGCAGTTTCAACTGGTGCAGACGATCCTGCTCATCTGCCACTTTCAACATTGGCGTAAGGCCGGGGTAAACCAGGCAATCATGATTCACCAGGTCGCTGCGACGCTGGGGCATGCCTTTTTTAGCGAGGTAGCCGGGCGACGCGCAGTAAGCCCAGCGGATGGGCACCAGCTTGCGCATTGCATAGTTCTGTGGCGGTGCGGTGGAGATACGCAGGGCGATGTCGAAGTCCGTTTCGTTTAGATTGACGAAGTTATCGTTGAGATCAATGTACAAATTCACATCAGGAAACTGAGCGCGATATTTATCCACCAGGTTTACCAGCCGCGAATAACCAAAAGCAATGGAACAGGTAATGCGTAATTCGCCCTGCGGGCTGTGGTAATAACCTGATGTGGTATTCAGAGTTTCATCAAATTCTGCTAGTAACTTATTGGCACGGTTAAATAAATATTGCCCGGCATCGGTCAGGGTAATACTGCGGGTGGTGCGTTTAATTAATGTCGTCCCTAGCGTATCTTCCATTGCCGCTAGGCTTTTGCTGACCGCTGAAGGCGAGACGTTGAGCTGCGCTGCGGCTTCCGATAACCCTCCGCAGTCGACGATTTTGACGAAAAACTCCAGGTGCTTGAGTGAAATCGGCGTGCTCATAGTTTCCTTTGATTCACAAGTGATTTGCAAAAACGGTACGAATAGGCCGTTACATTCGCGTTTTAAACATGCAACTATTGAATCACAGGAAACAACTCGCTAGCAAAATGAAAAAATAACAACTTAAGTGAGTTACGTCACAAAATATAAGGAGGCACCGCGAAAACTCATCAAATTGTGAATTTAATCTCATTTAATATTATTTAAAATTAAAAGGTACCGATTATGTGGTCACGACTCGAACCCTACAGATCGTCGATTATTTTATTATTTGCTCTGGTGATTGGCGGCTTATTAGGTATTTATGCCCCATCGTTTGCTAGTACACTCCAGCCAATAGGTCAGATTTTTCTAAACCTGTTATTCATGATCATTGTGCCGCTGGTGGGGATCAGCGTTATGTCTTCCATCGCCAGTATGACCGACCTGAAAAGGTTGGGCCGCATTATGGCGATTATCTTCATTGTTTCGATCGCGATGGCCTTTATTCCTGCCGCCGGGATTGTGGCACTGGCGCTATGGTATAACCCGGCGCAGGGCGTCACTATCGATCTCTCGCAGTCCGTGCAGGCGGGCAGCGGTAAGATGGATTTTGTCAGCATGATCACTACCAGTGACTTTATCGGGCTGTTCTCTAAGTCCAATATTCTGGCCCTGATCGTGATGGCGATTATTGCTGGTGTGGCGATTGGGCAATCGGATCAGGCGGGTAAACGCATTGCATCACTGTTGGAAGATGCCAATACCGTGATCATGAAGATTGTCTCAATCATTATGAAAGTGGCGCCGGTTGGCCTTGGCTGCTATTTCGCCGCCACCATGGCCAGCCAGGATTCAGCTCTGCTGTTAACTTTTGCCCGCGCCATCGGCCTGTTTATGGTCGCCACGCTGGTCTACTTTGTTTTCGGATCCATTCTCTATTCGTATATTGGCGGTGGTGTTCCGGCGGTCAGGGCGTTCTGGCGTAATGCGATTGAACCTTCAGCCACCGCGTTGGGGACCTGTTCTTCACTGGGGACGCTACCTGTAACCCTGCGCGCCGGTAAGGCGATGGGGATTAACCCAGAAATCGTTGATGTGTCCATTCCGCTGTTGGTTAACCTGAACAAAGGCGGCGTGGCGATGATTGCCGCGCTGAAAATCGTCTTTATCTATTCCGTGCTCGGCATGGAGTTCACCACCGAGACATTCTTCCTGACGATGCTGATTGCGGTGCTCTCCGCCATTATCGTCGGCGGTGTACCGGGTGGGGCGTTCCTCGGTGAGATCTTTATCGTGACGACGCTCGGCCTGCCGATGGAAGCCATTCCGATGCTGGTGGTGTTGGGCACGATTACCGATGCGCCAGCCACGCTGATTAACGTAATTCACGATTTGAATGCGGCACAGATTGTCGAACGGTTCGCTGGAAAAAAGCAGACCAACGCTGAACTGAATTCTACTGCCGCCGTTGTATAGATTAAGAAACAGGAGATGTTATGAAAGACGCAATGAAGCTTGAGACACAATTGGTGGTTGCGGGTCGCGACAAACGTTACACCCAGGGCGCGGTGAATCCGGTTATCCAACGGGCCTCTTCGTTGGTGTTTGATACCGTGAAGGACAAGAAATTTGCCACCGCCAATCGTGCAAATGGCGAACTGTTTTACGGTCGTCGCGGCACTTACACGCACTTTGCTTTTCAGAAGGCCATGAGTGAGTTGGAAGGCGGTGTGGGCTGCGCGCTGTACCCGTGCGGTGCAGCAGCGGTCACCAATGCGATTCTGGCGTTTGTCCAAAGCGGCGATCATATCCTGATGACTGGAGCGGCCTATGAACCAACTCAGGATTTTTGTAATAAGATCCTGAGTAAATTCAACGTTGAAACTACCTATTACGATCCGCTGATTGGCGCGGGTATTGTCGATCTTCTGCGCCCTGAGACGAAAGTGGTGTTCCTGGAATCTCCCAGTTCAATCACCATGGAAGTGCAGGACGTGCCGGGAATGGTGAAGGTGATCCGCGCGGTGAACCCAGAGATCGTCATCATGATCGACAACACCTGGGCGGCAGGCGTGCTGTTTAAAGCGCTGGACTTTGGCGTGGATATTTCTATTCAGGCAGGCACGAAATACACCATTGGGCATTCCGATGGTATGTTGGGGACGGCGGTTTCCAACGCCCGTTGTTGGGATCGCCTTCGTGAGAACTCCTATCTGATGGGGCAAACGCTAGATGCCGACACGGCTTATAACGGCAGCCGTGGGCTGCGTACACTGGCGGTGCGTCTTAAACAGCATCAGGAAAGCAGCATCCATATTGCCCGCTGGCTGTCGGCAAGGCCGGAAGTGGCGCGGGTGAACCATCCGGCATTACCGGAGTGTCCGGGACACGAATATTTTCAGCGTGACTTTGCCGGCAGCTCGGGCCTGTTCTCGTTTGTTCTGAAAAAGCGACTGACTGACGAGCAGATGGCGGATTTCCTCGATAACTTCTCGCTATTCCACATGGCCTATTCGTGGGGCGGATTCGAGTCGCTCATTCTGGCTAACCAGCCGGAAGAGCTGAACAGTATTCGCCCGGCCGGGGATGTCGATTTCAGCGGCACGCTGGTCAGAGTGCATATTGGCCTTGAGGATATTGGCGACCTGATTGCCGATCTGGAAGCGGGATTTGCACGCATCGCGTAACGTACAGTGATAAATGCCGGATGCAGTGTTTGCACTGCATCCGGCAGATTTAGTTCTCGGTGGCTAACGCTGTTGCCTCATGCTGACGCACTCGCTTCAATAATCCGGCCAGCGTGAACACCACGGCAATACCCGCCACGACCGCCAGCAGGTGAAACGAAAGCCTGCCGCCGTTAAACCACAGCCAGCGTCCGACTTCGACCGAAACCGCCATTACTGTCAGGATCACCATGTTTAGCGACGCGGAGACCGTACCTTTCGGCAAGTTGTTAGAAAACAACGTAAAACGGAATAGCGTCGGGAAGATCATCCCGATGCCAAACGCATACAGGCTGGTCCCCAGCACCGACCACAGCCACACATGCGGCCACAGTAAATTACCGCCAATCAGTACCGCCAGTCCGCTCAGTTGAATGGGGGCAGCGCGCCAGATAAAGCGTGGCTTCGTTGGATCCTTCACAAAACGCACGACCACCATATTGGCGACGATCACTGCGCCAAACACCGGAGCCTGCGCCCAGGCAAACTGCGATGTGGTCATGCCGCCAGCATCAATCAGGATCACCGGTGAGACCGCTACCCAACTCATCATCGGGATATAGCTTAACGACAGCGTGGCTGCGCCAAACAGGAAAACCCGGTTGCGGAAAACGTCGCGAAAATCACGCAGTACGCTGCGCGCGCTGAATGGCACCGCGCTGCGCTGGACGGTTTCCGGCATTGCCAGCAGCAGGCCAACAAAGGCGATAAGCCCCATGGCGGCAATAATGGCAAACAGAATCTTCCAGTGGACAAAGTGCATCAGCGCCGCCCCGGAGAGCGGGCCGATCACCGGGGCAACCAGCACAATGGAGGTGATAATCGCCATCAGCTTGATGGCTTTTGTCTGACCAAATGCCTCCTGTACCGTGACATAGCCCACAGTGGCGATAAAGCAGATGCTGGTGCCCTGAACGAAACGCGCAACCAGAAATTGTGTCATCGAAGTGGTGAACAACGTAGCCGCGCAGGCGAGTGTAAAGATTAACGCCCCTGCGATCAGCACTGGTCGGCGGCCAATCCGGTCGGAAAGCGGGCCTAACAACCATTGCAACGCCATCCCGCCTGCCAGATAAAGGCTGACCGCAGCCGGTGCCAGGCTTACATCGGCGTTGAAATCGCGCACGACATTGATGATGCCGGGCTGGATCAAGTCCGTCGACAGATAGGCGGCGAAATCGTACAGAATCAGCGCGATGGGGAAAAATAGCGTCGTGGCGCGTTGGGAGAAAAACGCGAAAATCCGTTGCATAAAACAGCTCCTTGTCGGGAGAAAACCCTCAACGGGAATAGCGAAATTCAATACCGTCTTTGAGACGTCAGACCGATGACAGAAAAAAAGCAGACTGCAAATGTACTGAATTTCATGTAATCAAAAACGCTGCCTGCGCGAGGCGCAAACAGGAGAAACGTTCTCAGACTCAGGTCAGAAAACGTAACGATTACAGGTAATCATCAGCACATCGCACCTCGGGAATAATAAGTTGAACGGATAATAGTCATCCGCAGTGTAATGCGGACTGGATATTAATTAAACGAGTTTATCCTCTTTATTTGTAGAAAATCACCACGCTTAACAAAGAGTAAGGCTCTGCATAAACCGCAGCGCGATCGCAATGCCGAAGACGATCAGCACGCCACCGGCGATACGCTCGATCCAAAGGATCCCTTTGGTAAGCCGCTGTTGGATCTGCGGTAAACCGATGAACATCACAATCAGCAGATCCCAGAATAGCACCACGCTGGACATCCAGATCCCGCTCACGGCTTGTTGCAGCAATGTCACCGACGGGCCGAGCAGGGCGGTCATCAGCGCCAGATAAAACAGCGCATTTTTAGGGTTGAGTAGTGACGAACCTAACCCCAGTAATAGCTGTTTGCCAAATGCTGGACAAGTGGACTGGGCGTCTGCTCTGGTCAGGGTTTGCGGGCGACTGCGGATCAGCAGGCTGCCAATCCACAATAGATAGAGTGCACCCAGCAGCTCAATGACTGTGAACAGCAGGGGAAGCTGGCGCAGGATCCCCCAACCGATAATAGCCAGCAGAATATACAGCCCATTGCCGATGGCGATACCCACGCACAGCCCGGCGCTGCCGCGCATTCGGTAGCGTACGGCGTAACCGACCAGTAAAAAGAAGTCCGGCCCGGGGCTAAGCAGTGCAACAAAATGCGCCAGTGCCAACGCGGGAAAAGCAGACGAAAAAAGTAAAGAAAGCAGTGACATAGCGACCTCAGAGAATGAACCTGCGATCACCCTACGCCTGACATAACGCTATTTATTGTCTGATATTGATCGTCCCAACGCGTACTGACGCGGTGTGGCTGCGGTGTAGCGGACAAAGGTGCGGTGGAAATGGCTCTGATCGGCAAACCCACTCTGGTAGCCGACATCGGCAATCTCATCCCCGGCACGAAGCCGCCTGCGGGCATAATCAATCCGCATGATGTTCAGGTAACTTGCCGGCGTGAGTCCGGTGTCCTGTTTAAAGGTACGGATCAGCGTTTCTTTACGCATGCGGCACTCTTGCGCCAGATCTTCCAGCGAGGGCGGAGCCAGCAGGTTGGTCTGCAACTGTTCACGCAGATACTGACTGGCGGTGCTCATGTTTTTTTGTCTTACCGACTGCAAGGGCAACGCGCGCAGCAATGCTTGTGTGGCATCAGTTATCTGCGTCGTTTGCCGTTGCTGCATAAGCGCCACGAGGTTCACATAGCGCAGGAATAATTGCGGATCGCGAATAACGGGATCGTGCGAGCAAAGCTGCTGATTGCTGCTCAGCGCAGGCAGATGGGCAAGACACCACTGGGCATCAAGATAGAGCATGTGGTAGCTACGAAACTGCTCGTTAGCGGGGTTGCAGCTGTGAGGTGCCAGTGGTGGGATCACGATGAGATCGCCCACTTTCAGGTGGTAATCCTTGCCATCGCACAAGCAGCACGTTTCACCCTCAAGAATCGCCCCAATCGAGAGCTGAGAGTGGTGATGACGCTTATAGGCCTGCTGACTCCGCCAAGTGCTGCGCAGCTCCAGCCATGGGAGTTGTTCATCACGCCAGAACGATTGTGGAATATCCCGGGTGTGCATCACATCGTGTCCTTGCTGAAAGTGATGGTTTGTTATAGCACAGGTAGCAAGATGAAAAAGCGGGAATGTGTATTGAGGTAATGCTAAACAATCCACTCAATACGCCGATTTACTCCATCGCCACTTTTACCGCGTCCCCGAGTTTTTGCATCACTTCTCGATGTTTCTCGTTGGGTGGCAGCGCGCAGTTGATGCGCACACAGTTGCGATATTTTCCGGATGCGGAGAACAGCGATCCCGGTGCGACCTGTATTTTCAGCCGACAGAGTTGTTTAGCTACGCAGACCATATCGACCTGCAATGGCAGTTCGACCCAAAGCATAAAACCGCCTTTTGGTCGGGTGACGCAGATCCCGCAGGGGAAGTATTCGCGTACCCAGCAAGTGTAGATTTCCATATTTCGCTGGTAAATCTGACGCATACGCCGGACATGGCGATGATAGTGGCCCTCGCGCACAAAGGTTGCCGCTGCCAACTGCGTGGCAGGAACGTTGGTGCCGATAACGGCGTATTTTTTATGCAGAAGTTTGTCATGGTAGCGGCCAGGAACAACCCAACCCACGCGCAGGCCCGGCGCTACGGATTTGGTAAACGAACTGCACAACAGTACCCGACCGTCGATATCCCAGGAGTGGATGGTGCGCGGGCGCGGGTATTCTGTTGCCAGCTCGCCATACACATCGTCTTCAAAAATAACAATATCGTGGCGCTGAGCGAGGGCGAGGACCGCCCGCTTACGTGCATCCGGCATAATAAATCCGAGGGGATTATTGCAGTTGGGGACCAGGATCACGCCTTTAATGGGCCACTGATCCAGCGCCAGTTCCAACGCCTCAACACTGATGCCGGTATCCGGATCGGTTGGGATCTCAATAACCTTAATCCCTAAACCGCGCAGTAGCTGCATCGTACCGTAGTAGGCGGGCGATTCTACGGCGACGATATCTCCTGGCTGGCAGACCGTCAGTAGCGCCAGCGACATTCCGCTCTGGCTGCCGCTGGTGATTACGATATCATCCGCAGCTACTACCGAGCCGCCGTCCAGCATCAGACGGGCAATCTGATTACGCAGTTCGCGGCATCCAGCCAGTTCGTCGTAGCCCAGCACCGCTCCTAAATTGTGCTGCACTACGCGGCTTAATTCGCGCCAGAGTGGTTTCAGGCTGGGTTGATTGATATCGGGGACGCCGCTACTGAAAGGAATTATCGATTTGTCTGCATGACCTGCCAACATGTCCAGCACCTGATCCCACTGGGTTATCTCTACCGGACGCTGGACCGGGCGCGACATCAGTGGTACGGGCGGCTGCGCTTTTTGCGGCGCGACAAAGTAACCGGAACGTGGCTGCGGGGTGATCAGCTGCCGCTGTTCCAGCATCTGATACGCCTGCTGTACGGTACTGATACTCACCCCGTGTTCCTGGCTCAGGCTGCGCACCGACGGCAGTTTTTCACCATGGCGATACAGCCCCTGCTCAATGCGTTCGGCCAGTAGTGTGGCCAGATGTTGGTAACGCGTCATGCTGTATCCCTCATTGTTGCCATACAGATGGATAAACCAATACAGAACGATGGAAAAAACCGTATGCAGATACTGTTTTAATCAATCTGTATGTTAAATAAAAGTACTTTTTGAATCTGTATTGTCTGGCGGTAAATCCGCGAAGATAAAGCCTCTGGCAAGGCGGGGAGGCAAAGTATGGAATTTCACGAGAATAAAGCAAAACAGCCGTTTATTGGTTTGCTGCAGATCTGGCAGGCGATAAAACGCTGGCATCTGCGGGCGCAAACGCGGCGTATATTGCAGCAGATGAGCGACGAGCGGCTGCGGGATGTCGGGCTGCGACGCGATCAGGTGGAATAATTTTTCTTTCGATGACAAAGGCCGGTGGTTATCGCCCTGGCCTTTTTTATATTCACGATATTTATCAATTCATGCTTCTGGTTAGTTCGTTTCTTGATACTTACCATGATAAGTATTATTTTCTTTTCAGCGATGAGGGGAAAATAAGATGACTGAAGATGAATTGTTTGCCCGCCGACCGATGGGGATGCGCATGGCAATGGTGGTGCGCCAGTGGCGGGCTATTATTGATGCTGCCATCACTGATACTGGCCTGACGCAGTCAAGCTGGACGGTACTGATGCAGTTGTATCAACTGGGAGACAACGTTTCGGTCAGTGAACTGGCACAAATGCAGGGCATTGAACTGCCGCCGCTGATGCGCACCCTCTCGCAGCTGGAAAAGCAGGGGTATCTGCTGCGTTCCACATCGCCTTATGACAAACGCATCCGCCTGCTAACGCTGACCGAGCAAGGCCGCTTAAGGCTTGAAGAACTTAACCGGGTGATTGAGACATACCAACATCGCGTCACCTGCACCATTCCTGAAGCGGAGCTTGCCTCTTTCAGCGCGACCTTAAATCAACTCGCCTGCAATTTGCGGACAATCCGCGAAGAAGACAATCAACACTAAAAAACTATGATGACCCCAGAACAAAAATTTGCCCGTTGGGTAAGGGTGAGTATTGCCGCTTTCCTGGTAGTATTTGCTTGGTTTATCGTTGCCGATATCTGGATCCCGCTGACGCCGGACTCCACGGTGATGCGCGTGGTAACGCCCGTTTCCTCACGCGTATCCGGATACGTCTCGCAGGTGCATGTACACAATAATAGCCAGGTGAAGAAGGGCGATTTGCTGTACGAACTGGATCCGACGCCGTTTTTCAATAAGGTCGAGGCCGCGCAAATCGCCCTTGAGCAGGCGAGGCTGAGCAACCAACAGCTGGATGCGCAGATCTCCTCTGCGCGCGCCAACCTGCGCACCGCGCAATTCAACGCCCATAACGATAAGACCACCCTTGATCGCTATCAGCGCCTGAGTGCCATGCAGAACGTGTCGCAATCCGATCTCGACAAGGTGCGTACCGCCTGGCAGACCAGCGAGCAGTCGGTGGCGGCGCTCAATGCCAGTATTCAGAACCTGCTGATTCAGCGCGGTGAGCGCGATGACAAGCGTAACGTGACGCTGCAAAAATACCGTAACGCGCTGGAAGAGGCGCAACTGAACCTCGGCTGGAGCAAAGTGTATGCAGAGACCAACGGCACGGTGAGCAACCTTCAGCTTAGCCCCGGACTTTACGCGACCGCCGCCACGCCGCTGCTGGCGCTGGTCAGCAATCAGACCGATATCGTGGCTGATTTTCGCGAGAAAAGCCTGCGCCACACTCGCGTGGATACCGATGCCGCCGTGGTTTTCGACGCTATGCCGGGCAAGGTTTTCTCTGCCCGTGTCACCAGCAGTGATGCCGGTATTCTGGCGGGCCAGGAACAGGTCAACGGCCAGCTGTCGCAACCGGAACAGTCCACCCGTTGGGTGCGCGATGCCCAGCGTATGCGCATTCACGTAGCGCTGAACCAACCGCTCGACACGCCGTTACCGACCGGGGCACGCGCCACGGTACAGCTGTATAACAGCGAGGGGATGTTCGCCCGCACCTTTGCGGGGGCGCAGATCCACCTCGTTAGCTGGCTTCATTATGTCTATTAACACTCTGGCCCACGTCTTTACACCGCACGGGAATATTGTCTACACCGCCAATGATTTTCGCCAGACCCTGCGTATTTCCGTTGCCGGGACAATCGCGCTGAGTATATCGACCTTCTACAACGTGCAGTACGGCGTGTTTTTTGTGGTTTATCCGCTGATGCTGCTGTCGCTGGTGCCGGTGTTCAACCGCCATGTGGCAAAACAGTTCGTGTTCAGCGCAGCGGTGAACTGTGTTGAAATGGTGCTGATCGTCGGTTATCTGTCGCAGTGGCCGCTGATTATGACGCTGGTGGTGTTCGGCCTGTACGTGATGCGTTTTCGTTTTATGAGCAAAGGGCCGCTGTTTCTGCTCGGTTCGATGGGCGTGGTGTGCCAGAGCACGATGCTCAACTTTATGAGCTATCCCACCACCAACTGGCATACGCTGATGTTCTCCAATATGGAGGCCTGCGTAATGGCGGTGGCGCTGAGCGCGCTGCTGAATTATCTGATCCCGGACGTAGAACCCCGCCAGCCGCCGCCGCGCATTGAGAAAGATGCCGCCCGGGTCCGCCATGAGTCGCTGCTTTCCGGTACGGTGGCGACGATGATTTTTGTGATCTTCCAGATCTGTGATTTGAGTGATTCGCTGTCGGCGCTGATGGCGGGCATTTTGATCCTGTTTCCGATGCACTACCGCGGCGCGGTGATCAGTTCTCTCTGGCGCGTGGTCGGCGTGGTGCTGGCCTGCCTGTATATTCTGCTGGTGCAGCTGCTTATCTATGATTTCAGCAACCATATGGTGTTGATGATGCCGCTGATTGGCCTCGGGCTGGCGTTCAGCGCCCGCCTGCACGTAATGGAAAAAGTCGGCGCAGGCGTGGGCTTTGCCAGTATCACCACCATCGGCATTATGTTTGGCCAGAACCTGCACCCGGATCAGGACCTGGTATTCAGCGATCTGTACCGCATCACCTCCGTCACCGTCGCGCTGGTGGCAACGCTGACGATGGTATTTCTGGTGCACCGGGTTTTGAACTGCTTTGCCGCGACGCGGTTTGTGATTACGGAGTGAGTGGGGAGTGAGTGACGGATGGCGGCTGCGCCTTTCCGGCCTATGGGAAGCGGAATTACCAGGCCCGGTAAGTGGTAGCGTCACCGGGCAAATCAGCAGGGCGTTACTTCTTCAATCCCGCAAACGCTGCTCTGATCTCGTCTTCCGGTAAATTAATCCCGATAAACACCAGTGTGCTGTGCGGTTGTTCGTCGCCCCACGGGCGGTCCCAGTCGGCGCTGTATAGGCGTTGCACGCCCTGGAACAGCAGGCGGTTTGGTTCGCCGTCAATCCACAGCATGCCTTTGTAGCGCAGCAGCTTCTCGGCGGATTCCAGCAGCAGATTTTCCATCACTCGCGACACGTCGCTGATGTTTACCGGGTAATCCAGCTCGACGACGATCGAGGAGATATCGTTTTGCTTGTCGGCGATAAAGTGGAAGCGCGGTTTGGCACTGACGATGTTCTCTTCCAGCATAAAACCATTGGTGTCGAACAGTTGCGCGAGGTCTATATCGCCGTGAGTCACGGTATATACCGGGGCGCGGGCATTGATGCGCGCCAGGCGCTCGCGCAATTTTTCACTGTTGCCAGCGACGTCAGTTTTAGTCAGCAGAATGCGGTCGGCGTAGCCCACCTGCGACTGAGCGATGGTGAACTGATTCATTTGTTCGTCGGCATGTACCGCATCAACCAACGCAATCACGCCGTCCAGCAGGTAGCGTTCGCAAATCACTTCATGGGAGAAAAAGGTCTGAATAATCGGGCCGGGATCGGCCATGCCGGTGCACTCAATCACCAGACGGTCAAAATTGATGGCGCCTTTGTCGAGGTTATCGAGCAGGTCTAACAGTGCGTCTTCCAGCTCGCTCGAACGGGTGCAGCAGATACAGCCGTTGGTCAGGGTTTTGATCTGCGTGGCGCGGTCGCCAATCAGTTGATCGTCCACCGAGACTTCGCCGAATTCGTTTTCGATGACGGCAATTTTGTAACCGTGCTGCTCGTTGAGAATATGGCGCAGCAGGGTAGTTTTACCCGCGCCGAGAAAACCGGTGAGTAGGGTGACTGCAATCGGGGTCATTCATTTCTCCTTCTAACAGCAACTGCTTCCGCCGCTACCGTAGCGGGCTTCCTGGCGCTCGCGGAAGAATTCTTCGTAGGTCATGTACGGCTTATCGGGATGGTTGGTCTTCATGTGCTCGACGTAGTTGTCGTAGTCCGGAATACCAATCAACATCTTCGCTGCCTGACCGAGGTATTTTTTTGCCTGACCTAAAGTACCAAACATAAACAATCCTGATAAGCGAAAAGCCCCGCCGGAGCGGGGCTGAATACATCTTAGTGGTGTGAAGAGGTCTTCACGCCGCCTTCCGGCACCGGTACATACGGTGTCTCTTTATCAGAGCGACCGTTGATGGCGCGGGCTTTCTGCCAGGTACGGAACCCGTAGAAAATGATGCTGTACACCACCACCAGGAACAGAATACTCAGGCCTGCGTTGGTGTAGTTGTTGATGACGATATGGTTCATGTTGGCGATTTGCTGTGCTGTCAGTTCACCGCCGTTAGCAATCTTCTCTTTGTACTGACTTGCCATAAAGAAGAAGCCTTCCATCTGCGGGTTGGTGCTGAACAGTTTCAGACCCAGCGCCCAGGTGGTGCAGATAAGCAGCCATACTGCCGGAACCACGGTTACCCAGATGTATTTGGTACGCTGCATTTTAACCAGTACCACGGTGCCCAGAACCAGCGCCACGGCGGCCAGCATCTGGTTAGAGATACCGAACAGCGGCCACAGGCTCTTAACGCCGCCCAATGGGTCAACCACGCCCTGATACAGCAGGTAGCCCCACAGGCCTACACAGCCCGCAGTACCAACAATACCGGCAACCAGGGAGTCAGTTTTCTTCAGGAACGGAACGAAGTTACCCAGTAAATCTTGCAGCATAAAGCGGCCAGAACGGGTACCTGCATCCAGTGCGGTCAGGATGAACAGCGCTTCAAACAGAATACCGAAGTGGTACCAGAAGCCCATGTCAGCCATCGGCAGTACTTTGTGGAACACGTGAGCAATACCGACAGCCAGCGTTGGTGCGCCACCTGCGCGGTTCAGAACGGACGGCTCGCCGATGTCTTTCGCGGTTTGCAGGATCTGCTCAGGCGAAATCACGAAGCCCCAAGAGCTGACGGTTGCCGCTGCGTGTGCGGTAACGTCTTTCAGCTGCGCCATAATCAGCGGCCCGTTCTCGCCACCCATTTCATGCAGGTTCGGCATGGTGATGCCAAGGCCCGCAGGCGGGGTGTTCATTGCGAAGTACAGACCTGGCTCGATGATGGAAGCGGCAACCAGCGCCATAATCGCCACGAAGGATTCCATCAGCATCGCGCCATAACCAATGAAACGCGCGTCGGTTTCACAGGCCAGCAGCTTCGGTGTAGTACCGGAGGCGATCAGCGCGTGGAAGCCAGACACCGCACCACAGGCGATGGTGATGAACAGGAACGGGAACAGCGCACCTTTCCACAGCGGGCCGGTACCGTCAATGTACTGGGTCATCGCCGGCATTTTCAGCTCTGGGTTAAGGATAACGATACCTACCGCCAGACCGACGATAACGCCGATTTTCAGGAAGGTGGCCAGATAGTCGCGCGGGGCGAGGATCAGCCATACCGGCAGCAGCGCGGAGATAAATGCGTAGCCGATAAGCGTAAAGGTAATGGTGGTGTCTTTAAAGGTCAGCGCCGGGCCCCAGTACGGGTCGTGAGCAATCACGCCGCCGAAGTAGATGGAGGCAACCAGCAGCACGATACCAATCACTGACACTTCGCCCACGCGTCCTGGGCGCAGGAAGCGCATGTAGATACCCATGAACAGCGCGATTGGTACGGTTGAGCAGACTGTGAATACACCCCACGGGCTTTCCGCCAGCGCTTTCACCACGATCAACGCCAGCACCGCCAGGATGATGATCATGATTAAGAAGCAGCCGAACAGCGCAATGGTTCCCGGTACCGGGCCCATCTCTTCTTTGATCATCTCACCGAGAGACGCGCCGTTACGGCGAGAAGAGATAAACAGCACCATGAAGTCCTGCACCGCACCGGCCAGCACCACGCCCGCCAGCAGCCACAGCGTACCGGGCAGGTAGCCCATCTGTGCGGCCAGTACCGGCCCAACCAGCGGACCAGCACCAGCGATAGCGGCAAAGTGGTGACCGAACAATACGTTACGGTTGGTCGGTACGTAGTTCAAACCGTCGTTGTTGATGACCGCCGGCGTGGCACGCGTGGGGTCAAGTTTCATCACTTTCTGGGCGATGTACAGACTGTAGTAACGATAGGCCACCAGATAAACGGAGACAGAGGCGACCACGATCCACAGGGCGCTGATGTGTTCACCCCGACGTAAGGCCACTACCGAGAGGCAGAAAGCACCGATGATTCCGAGAATCACCCAAGGTATGTGCTTGAATATCTTTTTCGTATCCATAGTAAAACCTGGTATTAGATTAATAATTGGCCGAAGCCGCTTGGGTTTGATCTTGTGTTTGAGGAGATAAATTGACTGCTATGCTGCAGAGGATCTTGCCAGACAATTACGCGCGTAAAGTAAGGTAAATAAGTGAGTGGTTGTATGTCAGCTTAAGCGGTCCCTAGTGTCAGCAAGTGGTTTCGGGGGCCGGTAAGTGGGGATTATTATGTGATTTAGATCACTAATAATCCCGTTTTGATCTCTGTCGGGTGGCGGGGAACGACAATTCGTCGATGCTGAGATCGATTCAGTTAGCACGAATTTCGTAAAGTTTTCTCTTTTCAGGCCGAAAATTCTGACATCTGTCTAGCGGAAAGAGAAAACATGTTAAAACGAATGAAGATTGTTACCAGCTTACTGCTGGTATTGGCGCTGTTTGGCCTTTTACAACTTGCCTCGGGCGGGTTGTTCTTTAACTCACTGAAGAATGACAAAGAGAATTTTACCGTTCTGCAAACCATTCGCCAGCAGCAGTCTGCTCTTAATGGGACCTGGGTTGAATTGCTGCAAACGCGTAATACCCTTAACCGGGCGGGTATTCGCTACATGATGGATCAGAGCAATATTGGCAGCGGTGCGACCGTGGCGGAACTGATGCAAGTGGCGAGCACAGCGCTGAAACTGACGGAAAAGAACTGGGCAGTTTATGAATCGCTGCCGCGCGATCCGCGTCAAAGCGAAGCCGCGTTTCAGGAGATCAACCGCACCTATGACATCTACCACGGCGCGCTGGCGGAACTGATCCAGTTGCTGGGTGACGGGAAGATCAACGCGTTCTTTGATCAACCTACGCAAAGTTATCAGGATGGTTTTGAGAAAGCATATATCAGCTATATGCAGCAGAACGATCGCCTGTATGACATCGCAGTTGCCGATAACAACAGCTCTTACAGCCAGGCGATGTGGGTACTGGTGATTGTGCTGCTCACCGTGCTGGCGGCAATTGTCGCGGTTTGGTTTGGCATCAAACTTACCCTTATCTCTCCGATGAATCGTCTGATCGACAGCATTCGCCATATTGCCAGCGGTGACCTGGTGAAGCGTATCGACGTGGAAGGTTCCAACGAGATTGGGCAACTGGCCGAAAGCCTGCGTCACATGCAAGGTGAGCTGATGAGCACCGTAGGTGATGTGCGTAACGGTGCCAATGCGATTTACAGCGGTGCCAGCGAGATCGCGATGGGCAATAACGATCTCTCTTCGCGTACCGAGCAGCAGGCGGCTTCTCTCGAGGAAACCGCTGCCAGCATGGAAGAACTGACGGCAACCGTGAAGCAGAACGCCGAAAATGCGCGCCAGGCCAGCCATCTGGCGCTAAGTGCTTCTGAAACGGCGCAGAAAGGCGGCAAAGTGGTGGATAACGTGGTGCAAACCATGCGTGACATCGCCTCTAGTTCGCAGAAAATTGCCGATATTATTAGCGTTATCGACGGCATTGCTTTCCAGACCAATATTCTGGCACTCAACGCAGCGGTAGAAGCGGCACGCGCGGGTGAACAGGGTCGTGGTTTTGCGGTGGTTGCCGGTGAAGTGCGTAACCTGGCCCAGCGCAGTGCGCAGGCCGCGCGCGAGATCAAGAGCCTGATTGAAGACTCGGTCAGCCGCGTGGATGTCGGTTCAACGCTGGTCGAAAGCGCTGGTGAAACCATGGATGAGATCGTCAATGCGGTGACCCGCGTGACCGATATCATGGGCGAAATAGCTTCAGCATCTGACGAGCAGAGTCGTGGCATTGATCAGGTTGGTCTGGCTGTTGCGGAGATGGATCGCGTGACGCAACAGAACGCCTCGCTGGTGGAAGAGTCCGCTGCCGCCGCTGCGGCGCTGGAAGAACAGGCCAGCCGTCTGACCCAGGCCGTTGCGGTGTTCCGTATTCAGCACGATCAAAAGCGTGCGCGCGACGTTGCTGCAGCAAAACCGGTATCGACTACAGCCCAACCGCGTAAAGCTGCGGTGACGGATGCTGGTGAGAACTGGGAAACGTTTTAAACCTGTGATGCCGGATGGCGCAGTTTACTGCCGCTTATCCGGCTTACTGGGGAAGAGTATTGTAGCCCGGTCTGGCGTTGCTGCCATCGGGCTACAAGGGATTACTCCTGGCGCGGATCGCTGATTGGCTGGCGGACCAGGAAGATATAAGCGAACGCCCCGACCATCGTCACGCAGCCGCAGATAATCAGCGCCAGACGGAAAGAGTTAGTGGTATCAACAATAAATCCGGTGACAATCGGTGCAAACGACGCACAGATAAAGCTGGCAAAGTTCTGGATACTGCCCACGGAGGCGGTCATGCGCGACGCCACCGCAACGTGAATCAGACCCCAGCAGGACGTTCCGGCGAAGTGGATGCAGAACAGCGCCATCCCGATAAGTAACACTGCGGCCATCGACGTTGTCGCCTGCGGGACCACGAAGGTGAATGCAGCAGAACAGAACATCCCGGCAATAATACAAATCTTACGACTCTTAATCGGCGCCATGCCGCCTTTCACCAGCCAGTCGGTGACAAAACCGTTAATCAACATTCCGGCTGCGCCAAACAGGAACGGGATCGCCGCCATTAATCCGGTGCTTTTTAAATCCAGATTATAGGAAGTTTGCAGGTAACCCGGCAGCCAGGCCAGATACAACCATGCGGTGTAGTTGATGCCGCTAAAGCCCAGCATCATGCCCCACATGGTACGGTTGCGGAACAGGCTGCGCCATTCGGCAAAACTCAGCGGATCGCGGCGGGCATTGACGCTACCGGCGTTCAGGTACGCCTGTTCAGTAGCGCTCAGTTCAATCTGCTCGCGGTTGCGATACAGCATGTACCAGCCGATGGCGAGGAAAATACCCAGCACACCAATGGTAATAAACATCCAGCGCCAGCCCATCACCAGCATCATGGCAGCCAAAATTGGCGGGCTAATGGCGACACCGATGGTCGAGGCGGCGTTGAATAATCCCATCGGGCGGCCACGCTCTTTGATGTTAAACCAGTCGTTGATTACCTTCACGCCGCACGGGTTCATTGGCGCTTCACCAATCCCCATCCCGATACGTACCAGCACAAACTGAGTGAAGGTGTGTACCATGCCGGACATCGCCTGAAACAGCGACCAGAAAAACATGCCCAGCCCCAGCATAATACGCGGGCCTTTACGATCCAGCAGCGGGCCACAGGGCAGCTGTGCAATGCCGTAAGCGAGAGAGAACACAGACAGCAGGATACCGATTTGTGTGGCACTGAGTCCCAGTTCTTCACGAATCGTTAGGTTTGCTACCGACAGTGAACTGCGGTCGAGATAATTAATGACTGCAGCAAAAAATAATAAAATCATTGCTGTGGTCTGAATGCGTTTTATTCGACTGCTGCGTTGAACCATGCCGTCTGGCGGAACATTAATATCCGCAGATGGCGAGGTGCCAAACGAAGAACTCGGGTCGAGGGTAATATTATTTTTTTCCACGCCGGACTCCTGAACCTCAATAATTTATTTTTACACAGCGCCAGGCCATGCTGTATTGAAAAAATACCAGTGATAAATCAATTTATTCATCACCGCTCACAAAAGTTTTTAATGCAGTCGACTTAGCGTGAGCATAGGCAAGAGGTTTTTTTCTGGCGTTTTTATTTTTATAAAATCGTGCTCCCGGTAGTGGTTTACTGTTTTTTATCCGTTCTTAATGCGTGCTGTCACTGGTTTGGTTAATAGAGCGAATCATCGATTGTTTGGCTGAATTCAAATGGTTACACAGCGCCAGGGTGGCATCCAGATCGCTGCGGCAGATCAGTGCGCTGAGAATAGTCATATGTTCATCAATGGCAATGATGTTGCGCTGCTTGAGGTCGCTTTCATCCCACTGATAGTGGAAATGGAAAATCACAGAAATAATCTCAAGTGATTGATTAAAAAATATATTATCAGCGGCGGAGAGCAGCAGAGCGTGGAACTCTCGGTCTAATTGCGAGAACATACGAAAGCTACTGCCAATGCTGTCGCGCAGCATCCGGTGGCGCTCAAGCAGCGTTTTGGCCTGCAGCCAGCGCGGGTCATCGTCGGGCAGGTTCAGGAAATGCTGCAGGGAATGCGTTTCCAGCATTTCTCGCAGTTCAAACAACTGCTCGGCGTAGGCTTGATCAAACTGCTTCATGCTCCACTGACCGCGCTTTTCATTTTTAATCAGATTGTAACGTTCGAATTTTAAAAGATATTCCCGCACAACGACAGGGCTGACGCCCGCCGCTCTGGCAAGCTGCAACTCGGAGAAACTCTCGCCAGCACGCAGTTGACGCTGGTTAATCATGGTGAAAAAGGCCTGCTCAAAAATGCGATTTTGCTCGGTCATTGAGGCCGTGGTGCAGTCAAAACCGTCGTCATGATCGGGTTTACGCACGATCACGTAGTGGCTGCCCACCTGCGTTAACACACCGCATTCGCCTAAATGGCTCAACATGTGGCGTACGGTGGTGCGACTGATGTTGTACATCTCTGCCAGCGCGCTTTGCGAAGGGAGAGGAGAAGGAATATGACCCCGCGCCATGTCATCAATTATCTGGTTGATCACATTATGGCGTAGGTTCTGTGAACGGCTCATGGCGTCTCCTTTTTTGTCCATTAAAACCCGATTTAAAACATTTTTATGAGGTGGATTTCACAGATTATGTTTCTACTTGCGCTGGCATTTTTATTTTCATCGATATCTGAGGCAACAGAAAACAGGAGAGCAGAATCATGTCTACGATGAATACGCTAATTTGCCAGGAACCTAAAAAATTAGTCTGGAAAGAACGTAATATACCTATTCCGGGTGAGGGTGAGGCATTAATAAAAATAAAATCCGTCGGGATTTGTGGCACCGATATTCATGCCTGGGGCGGCAATCAACCTTTTTTCAGCTATCCGCGAGTGTTAGGTCATGAAATATGTGGCGAAATTGTCGAGCTAGGTAAAAATATACAAGATTTGAAAACAGGTCAGCAAGTTGCGGTTATTCCTTACATGGCGTGTCAGCAGTGTCCGGCGTGTAAGAGCGGGCGCACTAACTGCTGTGAGAAGATTTCGGTAATTGGTGTGCACCAGGATGGTGGCTTCAGTGAATACCTGTCCGTACCGGCGACGAACCTGCTGGATGCGCAGGGCATTGACCCGCAGGCTGCGGCACTGATCGAACCGTATGCCATCAGCGCACATGCGGTGCGCCG